>MERI01000262.1 GCA_001772005.1 Betaproteobacteria bacterium RIFCSPLOWO2_12_FULL_62_58
CGGCGGCGAGATCCGCGATGAGGGCGCGACCGGGCGCGGCGCGAAACCCAAGGCCGGGTTGACCGGATTCACGGTATCCAATCTCGACATTCCGGGATTTATCCAGCCTTGGGAACTTTACCAAGATGAAGCCGAGGAAAACGAGTTCTCACTCATCACTCATCACTCATCACTCATCACTCCCAAGACTTATGGCCGGCCGCGGCGTATCGCTTCCGCCCTGCAGATCATGATCGAAGGGCCGGTCGGCGGCGCCTCCTTCAACAACGAATTCGGGCGGCCCAATCTGGCCGGTTATTTCCGAACTTTTGAACAGCGGGTGGCGGGCGAGATGCGCGGCTACCATAAGCCGATCATGATTGCCGGCGGTATCGGAAATCTGTCGGCGCGGCATGCGCGCAAGGAGGCGTTCGGCAGCGGCGCGCTGCTGATTCAGTTGGGCGGCCCGGGCATGCTCATCGGACTGGGCGGTGGCGCCGCCTCGAGCATGGATACCGGCACCAACCTGGAGGATCTCGACTTCGATTCGGTACAGCGCGGCAACGCGGAGATTCAGCGCCGCGCGCAGGAAGTGATCGACTGCTGTCGGGCGCTGGGCGGAGCCAATCCCATCCTTTCGATCCACGATGTCGGCGCCGGCGGGCTATCGAACGCGCTTCCCGAGATGGTCCATTCGGCACAGCGCGGCGGACGCATCGATCTGCGCCGCATCCCGAGCGAAGAGCCGGGCATGTCGCCGCTGCAGATCTGGTGCAACGAGGCCCAGGAACGTTACGTGCTCGCGATCGCGCCCGAGAGCCTCGACACGTTTGGCGCGATCTGCGAGCGCGAGCGCTGCCCGTTCGCGGTGGTGGGCAAAGCGACGAGCGACGGCCGGCTTACCGTGACCGATCCGGTCTTCAACAACAAGCCGGTCGACATGGAATTGGCCGTGCTGCTCGGCAGGCCGCCGAAAATGACGCGCGATGTCGCCCATGTGCGACGGGAACTGCCGCCGTTCGATACCGGCAGCATCGATCTTCGGGACGCCGCTTATCGGGTGCTCCGGCTGCCAGCGGTCGCCGACAAGACATTTCTGATCGCGATCGGCGATCGCACCGTCGGAGGACTCACGGCACGCGATCAGATGATCGGTCCGTGGCAGGTGCCGGTGGCCGACGTGGCCGTCACGCTGATGGGTTTCGAGACCTGCCGCGGCGAGGCGATGGCCATGGGAGAGCGCACGCCCCTGGCGCTGATCGACCCGGAAGCGTCGGGGCGCATGGCTGTCGGCGAAGCGATCACCAATATTTCCGCGGCCCCTATCGCCGAGATCGGAGACATCAAGCTGTCCGCAAACTGGATGGCGGCGGCGGGGCATCCGGGGGAGGACGCGGCGCTGTTTGACACCGTGCGGGCGGTGGCGCTCGAATTCTGCCCGCAGGTGGGAATCAGCATTCCGGTCGGCAAGGATTCGCTGTCCATGAAAACGACGTGGCAGGAGAACGGCGCCAGGCGCGACGTCACGGCGCCGCTGTCGCTGATCGTCTCGGCGTTTGCGCCGGTCACCGACGCGCGCCGCGCGCTCACGCCGCAGTTGCGCGCGGATTGCGGTGACACCGATCTCATTCTGATCGATCTGGGTTTGAACCGATGCCGGCTCGGCGGCTCGGCGCTGGCGCAGGTCTACGGGCAACTCGGCGATGCTGCTCCGGACATCGACAGCGCGGATGACCTGGGGTCTTTTTTCCGGGTCATTCAGCGCCTGAATGGCGAGAGCAAGCTGCTGGCATATCACGACCGGTCGGACGGCGGGCTGTTCGTCACGTTGTGTGAAATGATGTTTGCGGCGCGCGCCGGCGTGACGATCGATCGATACGCCATGCTTTCGACGGGAGACCGACAGCACTCCCTCGCGGCGTTGTTCAACGAGGAGCTTGGGGCCGTTCTGCAGGTTCGGCGCGCCGACATGCCCTACGTGAAAAAAGTGTTTACGGAGGCCGGCCTGGAATGCCAGTTCAACGTCATCGGCGAACCGAACGGGGACGGCATGCTGCGTATCATGGCGGAGAAGCGGGAGATTTTCGCGGCGAGCCGCATCGAGCTTCACCGCGCCTGGTCGGAGACCACTTTTCACCTGCAGAAACTGCGCGACAATCCGGAGTGCGCGCTGCAGGAATACGACCGCATCCTCGATGGCGCCGACCCCGGTTTGAGGCCGCGGCTCACATTCGACCCGGCGCAGGATACGACGGTCCCGTTTATCAACGGCGGGTCGCGCCCGCGCATGGCGATCCTGAGGGAACAGGGCGTGAACGGCCAGGTCGAGATGGCGGCGGCGTTCGATCGCGCCGGCTTCACGGCGGTCGATGTGCACATGAGCGACATCATTGCCGGCCGCGTGAGCCTGAAGGACTTCAAAGGATTCGCAGCCGGCGGGGGTTTTTCCTACGGCGACGTGCTCGGCGCCGGCGAAGGTTGGGCAAAATCCGTCCTCTTCAACGCCCGGGCGCGCGACGAGTTCGAGACTTTCTTCCGGCGCTGCGATGCGTTCGCGCTCGGCGTGTGCAACGGCTGCCAGATGATGAGCAATTTGCACGAACTGATCCCGGGCGCGGAACACTGGCCGCATTTCGTCCGGAATCAATCAGAGCAGTTCGAGGCGCGCTTTGCGTTGCTCGAAGTGCAGCACTCATCCTCCCTGTTTTTCGACGGCATGGCCGGCAGCCGCATCCCGGTCGCCGTCGCGCACGGGGAGGGCTATGCGGAGTTTGCGGATGACGCCGCGCTCGCTGCGGCGGACCCGCTCGTGGCGCTGCGCTTCGTTGACAACCGCGGTCAAGTCACTGAAAACTACCCGTACAACCCCAACGGTTCGCCGCGCGGCATTACCGGCCTCACCACGCCGGACGGGCGGTTTACCATCCTGATGCCGCATCCGGAGCGCGTGTTCCGCACCGTGCAGAATTCCTGGCATCCGGCGGAGTGGGGCGAGGACGGGCCCTGGCTCAGGATGTTCCGCAATGCACGGAAATGGGTGGGATGAAAGAACGTGAAACGTGAAATGTGAAACGTGAAACGTAACACCCTCTCCCTCGTGACCGGGGGAGAGGGTTGGGTGAGGGGGATCACTTTTCACGTTTCACTTTTCACCTTTTGTACACAAGGCAATGCGTCCAACGAATCCTGCGCCAGTCAAACTTGACGCGCCGTTCTATACGGAAGAAGAACTCGACGCGCTGTACGAGCAGGATCCAATACAGGCGCTGAAGATTTCCCGTGAGCAGACACTGCTCAGGAAACAACTCGAGGCGGCGCCGCGCATCGACCCGAAGGCATCCATGCCCACCAAAGAGGCGCTACAGTTGGTGTTGGAAGAGGCGCGCCGGATCCTGCTCCGCGACGGCGGCGACCTGGAGTTCGTGGCGCTTGAGGGAGCCCTATTGCGCGTGCGGCTCAAAGGCAACTGTGTCGGCTGCCCGCGCGCCACACTCGATCTCAGAAACGTTGTTGAACGGCTGGTGAAGAGCCGTTTCCCCCAGATCGCTGCCGTGCACAACACGTTTTAGTGTCACGAGTCAGAAATTCGCTGTGCAAGGAACGAAAACGGCGCGCCGTTGCGCGCCGTTTTCTCTTTCAGGGACTGACGATTACTCGATTTTCGCCTTGGCGCGCAGATCCGCCACTGCTTTCTGAACCATCTGCTGTTGTATGCCGCGCTGCAGGTTGGGTTTCACTTCTTCGTAGGCGGGCGCCTTGAACGCGCGCTCGTCGTCAAGCCGGATCACGTGCCAGCCGAAATTCGACTGCACCGGTCCGTCAGTCATCTGGCCCTTCTTGAGCTTGGCCAGCGCGTCGGCGAACGGCTTGACGTAGTTCGCCGGCACGTTCCAGTCGAGATCGCCACCACGGCCTTTGGTGCCGGTGTCCTTGGAGCGCTCGTCCGCGAGTTTCTCGAAGCTCGCTCCTTTCTTGATTTGGGCGATAACGTCCTTCGCCTCGTCTTCCTTTTCGACGAGGATATGGCGCGCCTTGTATTCCTTGCCGCCGAGCTGGGTCTTGATGCGTTCGTATTCCTTCTTCAGGGCGTCTTCGCTGACCGGGTGGGTGCGTAGATAGTCCTGGACGTAGGCATTGACCAGGACGTCCTGACGGTTGATCTCGATCTGTGCCGCCACCTCCGGATTCTTGTGGAGACCTTTCTTGAGCGCCTCCTGTGCGATGATTTCCTGGTTGACGAGCGCCTCTTTCACGGCATCACGCAACTGCGGCGTGTCGGGTTGCCCCTGGGCGAGGCGGCTCTTCACTCCGGCGTCGATCCGGCTCTGCGGGAGTTCCTTGCCGTTGATCTTGACGCCTTGCGCCTGCACCGCGGTCGCGAGGGCCGCTGCGCACACCAAGCCGGCCGCCAGCCGCAGCAAGTTCTTGAGTTCCATGTGGTAATCCTTTCGTGGTTAGCGATCAAATCTCGTCCGGCGCGTAGGCCTTGATGGCAAGCGCGTGAATTTCTTTTTTCATCATCGTCCCCAGCGCATCGTAGACCATGCGATGCCGCAGCTGGATCCGCCTGCCGGCGAACTGCTTGGACACGATGATCAGTTGATAGTGCCCGCCGCCGCCTTTGGCGCCCTCGTGGCCGACGTGCTGACGGGACTCGTCGAGGATCTCCAGCGATTCCGGCGCCAGTGCGGTAAGCTTCTCCCGTATCCGCGCGGCGACGGTCATCTCGGGAAACCTTTTCGGAATGGCTTTACGGTCACCTTGGCGAAAACGCCCGAGGTGACATAAGGGTCCGCGGCGATCCATTCCCCGGCAGCTTCCAGCGAGTCGAATTCGGCGACGATCACGCTCCCGGAGAACCCGGCAGGGCCCGGGTCGGGACTGTCGATTGCGGGACAGGGACCCGAAACGATCAAACGCCCCGCGCTCTGCATTTCCGTCATGCGCTTCATATGCGCGTCGCGCACGGCCACGCGCTTTTCTCGCGAGTTCGGGATGTCTTCAGTCATGATGGCGTACAGCATCACTCAGCCTTCTTGTCCTCGATGTAGCGGGCCAGCATCAGGGCCTGCAGTACGACGAATACCACCATCAGGCCGATACCGCCGAAGAGCTTGAAGTTGACCCACGCGTCGGTCGAAAAATTGTAGGCGACAAACAGATTCAGCGCGCCCATCGCCAGAAGAAAGGCGATCCAGCTCGCCAGAAGCTTGTTCCATACCAGGTCGGGCAGGGTGACCTGCTTTTCCATCATGGTGCGGACGAGGTTCTTCTTGAACGCCACCGCGCCCACGGTAAGCGCCGCGCTGAACAGCCAGTAGAGCACGGTGGGCTTCCACTTGATGAAGGTTTCGTTCTGCAGCAGCAGAGTCGCACCGCCGAATACCACGATCACACCCAGGCTCACCCACAGCATATTTTCGACCTTGCGATGGCGCAGCCATACCCAGGCGATCTGCACGAAGCTGGCGGCGATCGCCACCGCGGTCGCCACGTAGATGCCGTAGAACTTGAAGGCGATGAAGAAAAGAACGACCGGGAAGATATCGAAAAGAAACTTCATAGGCGGCGTATTATCGCGCGTTGCCGGCAAATGGGAAACTGTGTCCTATTTTCCGGTCTTCGTGTCGAACTTCAGCGAAGCGGAATTGATGCAATACGTCGGACTTGACGACTTTTCCGGTCATGGCGCCTCCAATGTGTCTTTAGTGGCGGACGGCACGTCAAAGTTCCGCCGCCACTACAATACCTTGCCGGGATTCATGATGTTGCCAGGGTCGATCGCATGCTTCAGCGTGCGCATGAGCTCGATTTCGATGGCACTCTTATAGCACCTCAATTCCTCGATTTTCGCGAGCCCGATGCCGTGTTCGGCGCTGAAACTGCCGTGATAGCGCTGCACGATGTCATAGACGAGGTCGGTGACGTCGCGCGCGACCCGTGCCGCGGCGGCGATCCGGGAACGGCCCGGAATGAATGCGTTGTAGTGCAGATTGCCGTCGCCGAGGTGGCCGAAGCAGATGACGTCGACGCCCGGAAAACGATGCTCCAGAGCGGCCCGCGCCTCCTCGATGAAAGCCGGGATTCTGCTCGTTGCCACGGAAATGTCGTGGCGGTAGAGCATGCCCGCCTCGCCGCGCGCCGCCTCGGGGATGGATTCCCGTATGCGCCATAGCGCCTTCGACTGCCCTTCATTTTCGGCGACGACCGCGTCCAGCACCAGCGCGTCCTCCATCGCCGCCTCGAGCGCAAGTTCCAGCTCGCTGCGCAGCGCGTGGCCGCTGTGCGAGTCGCTCAAGTCAACGAGCGCGTACCAATTGCGCTCCTTTGCGAGCGGGTCGCGCGTGCCCGGGACATGGCGCAAGACGAGATCCAGGCAGTTGCGGGAAATGAGCTCGAAAGCGGTTACCCGGTCGCCGCAATGCCGCCGCAGCAGCGCCAGGAATTCAAGCGCGGCTTCCGGATGTGGCACTGCGGTCCAGGCGGTCGCCGTGGCCGCGGGCCGCGGAAACAGTTTCAATACCGCCGCGGTGATAATGCCCAGCGTCCCCTCGGCGCCGATGAAGAGCTGCTTGAGATCGTACCCGGTGTTGTCCTTGCGCAGGCCGCGCAGGCCGTTCCAGATGCCGCCGTCCGGCAGCACGACTTCCAGCCCGAGCACCAGGTCGCGGGCGTTGCCGTAGCGCAGCACGTTGACTCCGCCGGCGTTGGTGGAAAGGTTGCCGCCGATCTGGCAGCTACCCTCGGCACCCAGACTCAGGGGAAACAGGCGATTGGCTTCCGCTGCCGCCTGCTGGATGTTCGCGAGCACGCAGCCGGCCTCGACCGTCATGGTGTTGTTGAGCGCGTCGACTTCGAGCACGCGGTTCATGCGGGCAAGCGACAGCACGATCTCGCTGCCGTCGGCATGTGGCACCGAGGCGCCGCACATGCCGGTGTTGCCGCCCTGGGGCACGATCGGCGTGGCGGTTTCCGTGCATAGTTTCACCACCGCTGCGACTTGCTCCGTGCTCGCCGGCCGCACCACGGCAGGCGTGGCACCGCGGTAGATGCCGCGCCAGTCGACAACGTAGGGTTCAAGATCGCGTGGCTCGGTGAGCAGCCCCTGCGGCCCGACGATGGCGGCGATACGCTCGATAAGCGGACCCGCCGCGGATGTGCTGTTGGAAATGGTCATAACGTTGCCCCCGGCATTATAGCGGGACAATTGTGCTAGCATCTTGGCCCGTCACTTATATGGCCCCCGCGAAAGAACGCCCGTCCCGAGCGGGCGAGGCATCGTGATGAGGGAATTTAACCCGTGCCAAAAACCGCAGACATCATCGCGCAAGCGTTAAAGCGGGAGGGCGTGCGCGTCGCCTTCGGCATCCCGGGTGGCGAGGTGCTGGAACTGCTGGACGCATTTCGCAAAGCCGGCATCAAATTCGTGCTTACCAAGCAGGAATTGGGGGCGGGCTTCATGGCCGATGCGAGCTTTCAGTTGACCGGAAAAC
Source organism: Betaproteobacteria bacterium RIFCSPLOWO2_12_FULL_62_58 (assembly GCA_001772005.1). Taxonomy (GTDB): domain Bacteria; phylum Pseudomonadota; class Gammaproteobacteria; order Burkholderiales; family SG8-41; genus DSOT01. Next base: position 7,473 of record MERI01000262.1, read on the forward strand.
CCGGCGTGCTGGTGGCCACCCTCGGCCCGGGTATCACCAATACCGCGACTGCGGTGGCGCAGGCGCTGCTCGACCGCTCGGCCATGCTGGTGATCACCGGCGAAATCGCGACCTCGCTCAAGGCCGTCTACACCCACCAGATCATCGACCAGGAATCGCTGCTGCGGCCCATCGTGAAGTGGACGACGACGATCGCGGCCAAAGGCGCATTTGAACAGGTCCGCAAAGGTATTGCCATTGCCCGGACGCCCATGCCCGGGCCGGTGCATTTGAATTTGCCGACCGACGTCGCAGCGGCGGAGCAAGCGGAAGGGCGCCCGTTTGCTCCAGCACGTGTCACCGCAGTACCGGCGCTTCGAGAACTCGACAAGGTCGTCTCCTGGCTCAAGGAAGCAAAACGGCCGCTGCTTCTGGCCGGCCTCGGCGTCCAGCTCGATGGCGCGGCTGCCGAGTTCCGGCGGTTCATCGAAAAGTGGCGTGTGCCGGTCGTCGCGACCTACAAGGCGAAAGGCGTGATTCCGGAAGATCATGCGCTGTGCATCGGGGCTACCGGCCTGAGCCCGGTGGTCGACAAGATCCACATGGCGCATATTCGCAACGCCGACCTGATTCTGACGGTCGGCTTCGACCCGGTGGAGTTGAGGTCCGACTGGATGGCGCCGTGGGACGAGAAAAAACGCACGGTCAACCTGGACCTCGTGCCCAACACGCACCATGTTTTCCGCAGCGCCATCGAATTCACGGGCAGCATCGCGGGAATCCTGCGCATGCTCGCCGCGGCCGCGCCGGCCAGGGCGCCCAAGCGCTGGCCCGACGCCGGCCTCGAGCGGTATCGCGCAACGATCCGTGAGGCGATCGCGCACAAGCCGGCGCGCGGCCTCGGGCCGTATCAGGTGGTCTCCACGCTGCGCGAAGTCTTTCCGCGCGATACGATTGCCACCGTCGACACCGGTTCGCATCGCATTCTGATCAACCACGTCTGGCAAGTCTTTGAGCCGGGACGGCTGCTGCAGTCGAACGGCTTGGGCTCGATGGGCTATGCGCTGCCGGCGGCGATTGCGGCCAAACTTCTATTCCCCAAGCAGCCGGTGCTGGCGATGATGGGCGAGGCGGGGCTCGACATGGTGATCGGCGAGATGGCGCTTCTGGACGAACACAAGCTGCCGGTCATTCTGGTCGTTTTTCGCGACGATACACTCAGTCTGATCAAGCTCAAGCAGGAGCGCATGAAGCTGCCGGAGACCGGCGTCGCGACGGGCAGCCCCGACTACGCGCTGCTCGCCAGGGCCTACGGCGGTAACGGCGTGGTCGTGCAAAGTATCGCCGATCTCAAGAAAGCGGCGCAGGCCGCCCTGAAATCATCACGCTTCACGCTGATCGAAGCACGGATCGATCCGGCGGAATACCGTAAACAGATGTAATTCTTTCCTCGCTCTTGTACAGCCCGGAACGAGGACTGTCGCTTCGGCCGCGAATTCATAAAGACAGCGCGGTGATTCTTGGGTAAGATGTTGCCGGCCGGTACGCAAGGGCGTGGCAGTTGCATGCCGCGTAGCGGTATACTTCGGCAGCAAAACAACAATGATGCTGCGCCGCAAAACCGGCACGACCGTAATTGCTCAGGAGGACACGCCGTGATCGCCGACCGGGTCATCTTTGTCTGCATCATCATTCTGACGGCGGTGTATTTCTATGCCACCGCGCAAATTCCCTCGCTTGAAATCGGCGACCCGCTTGGCCCGAAGGCATTTCCGCGTTTGCTCGGCATCGGGATGCTGTTCACCGCCGGATTGCTGTTCGTGGAGATGTGGCGCGCGGGAAAAAACGGAACACAGGAAAGTGCCCCGCGGGAGGCCGAAGATTGGCGCCATTTGAAGGTGATCGGCGCGGTAGTGGCGTGGACCGCTGTTTACCTCTTGGTTTTCGAGCTGCTTGGTTATGTGCTTGCGACCACAGCATATCTGATCGGGCTGACGGCGTATTTCAATCGCGGCAAGTGGCTTGCGAACGTTTTGACTTCGGTGCTGTTCTGCATCATCAGTTACATCATGTTCGTCAAGGTGCTGGGCGTAAACCTTGCCAAGGGCGAGCCGCCATTTAGCCTGATTTGCACCGGCCTCGATGCGTTCTACGACATGGTGGCCCGAGGTGTTAAGGCAGTGGCGGCGGCTATAGGCCTGTTTTAGGGGACTGGACGGATGGAGACACTGACCCACATCCTCAACGGCTTCAGCGTATGCCTGCAGCCGGTCAACCTCTGGTACACGTTCCTCGGCGTGTTTCTTGGCACCATCATCGGTGTGCTGCCGGGAATCGGCCCATCGGCCGGCATTGCATTGCTGATCCCGGTCACTTACGGCATGAACCCGACCTCGGCGCTGATTATGATGGCCGGCATTTACTACGGCACCAAGTACGGCGGCTCGACCACGGCGATCCTGATCCGGACACCCGGCGAAGCGGCATCGGTGATGACCTCCATCGACGGCTACGAGATGGCAAGGAAGGGACGTGCCGGCGCGGCGCTCGCTGTTTCTGCGATCGGTTCATTCATCGCCGGCACGCTGGGCGTGGTGGCGCTCACGCTGTTCGCGTTGCCACTCGCGTCGATGGCGCTCAAGTTCGGTCCCGCGGAGTACTTCACGCTGATGCTTTTCGCGATGACCTGCGTGTCGTCGCTTACCGGTAAATCGCCGGCGAAAGGCATGCTCTCGACGCTCCTTGGCCTCATGATCGCGACCATCGGTATCGATCTGCAGAGCGGCCAGCCGCGCTACACCATGGGCATCCCCGAGTTCCAGGACGGTGTCGGCTTCGTCGTCGTGGTGGTGGGGTTATTCGCGGTGGCCGAGGTTTTACGCGGCATGGAGGACATGTACAAGGGAACCGCCGCGAAGATGATCCGCATTTCCGGCAAGCTGTGGCTGACGAGGGATGAATGGATGCGCTCGATCGGTCCGATCTGGCGCGGCGGCATCATCGGCTTCATTATCGGCGTGCTGCCCGGCGCCGGCGGCACCATCGCCTCGATTCTCTCCTACATGACGGAGAAGCGGCTTTCCAAACACCCTGAGGAATTCGGCACGGGTGCGATCGAGGGCGTGGCCGGGCCCGAGTCGGCGAACAATTCCGACACGGCCGGCGCGTTAGTGCCGCTGCTCACGCTCGGCGTGCCGGGGGGCGGCGCCACCGCCGTCATGCTCGGCGCCTTCATTATGTACGGCATCCAGCCAGGCCCGCTGTTGTTCCAGAACCGGCCTGATCTGGTGTGGGGGCTGGTGGACAGTATGTACGTCGGCAACGTCATGCTGCTGATACTCAATCTGCCGCTGATCGGTATCTTCGTGCGGCTGCTCTATATCCCGAGCGGCATCCTTTACCCGCTGATCGTCGCTGTTTCGGTGATCGGCGCTTATGCGATCAACGGCAGCATGCTCGACCTCTACCTGATCCTGTTCTTCGGCGTTGTCGGTTACGTCTTCGGCAAGGTGGATATCCCGGTCGCGCCACTGGTCCTGTCGCTGGTGCTGGGCGGGATCATGGAACAGTCGTTCCGCCAGGCGATGACGATTTCGGGCGGCCATCCGAAGATTTTCTTCGGCAGCGCCATCACGATGACGCTGGTCATCATGTCGGCCATCTCGATCATCCTGCCGTTCGCGCTGCCCAGGTTCAAACAGTGGGCCCGAGGCAGCGCGTGACGATGCCTGGCCTGTAAACCGCTTGCGACAGGTTACGTTAATCCCCGGCGACGGCATCGGCCCGGAGGTTGCGCGCGCGGCGAGGGAGATCGTGCTGGCGTCAGGCGCCGCCGTCCGCTTCGAGGA
>MERI01000263.1 GCA_001772005.1 Betaproteobacteria bacterium RIFCSPLOWO2_12_FULL_62_58
GCTCGCATCGTCGTTCTCCTTCACAGAAAAAGAGAAAGACCATGCCCGATCCGGGCGCTTCATTTCAAGACGGGGATTGGGGGACGCTTACGACTCTTCAGCTCGGGATTGCCGCTCTCGGAAAGCATGCGGTACGTCACCCTCCTTAATCTTCTAGCGAGCAATCTTAGATCTCGGTCAATGTTACTTTCGCACCCTGCTTGCTGAGGTGTGAGATCAACCGGCTTGCTTGACTCCTGGGGGAGGCAAACACCAAGAGCTTCTGAGCTCTGGATGATGCAACATACAGCTCACGAGCATCTTCAGCCTTTTCCGTTGGTGTTCCAGTCTCTAAGAAATCTAGAATTCCTTTAAGCGTAGTTGCGGTGGTTACGACGCAAACAGCTGGAAATTCCAGCCCCTTCACGGAGTGGATGGTTCGGGCCATCGCATTTTCTGGTAGCGCCACCGAGAGCAATGTTTCAATACCCGCATTCCATTTCAGCTTCTGGGATATCGAGACTCCATCTGCCGGTGTTACGTTGCGCTTCAAGATTGACTTAGCGCCGTCATGCCAAGCGCGTGCGTCACAGAAAGCATCTGGATCGAACCGCAAATCTCGAAGGATCTGCATTAGCTTTGGTCGCCATGATTCTGGTTTGATGTCATTGTCCGACAAGTACTTGTGATACGAAGAAGTCGATAGAACGTTTTCGATCTCGAGAATGATTCGATGCGTCTCCTCAAGCGCAGATTTGACGTCATTGAAACCCGATGCAAAGTGAAAATTCATCACGGCTTTGGCAAGGCGGAAAGTGGCGTCATTCCTACCCTTGCCGCGTGGCTGCCCGACTGCTGCAGCTCCACTGCCTTTAGTGGCAGCTAGTACCGGGCATTCGGAGATGTCCTCGCCAATCTTGCGAACGAGTTCGCAGAAGGTTACTCCGATCGACGACGGAACTGAAAGTCCAGCGTACGATAAAACATGAATTGGGTAGGGTACGTCTTTGAACTTTCCGAGTGGCTCATCCACCTGATTTTGGGCAGATGGTGGACGCTGCATCGTGATGGCTTTGCAAATATTACCGCTGGATCGGAAGTTTCCGTGTAAGGGTTTTCGCTCGTGTTCTTTGAACCCGTCGGCGAAAGAAAAAAGCTCGCCGGTGACGCCGCCGCGAAACCCATATATCGACTGATGGGGATCGCAAATTATCTTGACCGGCATTCCGGATTCACGAAACCAAGAGATGATTTTGAGATCATCCGGATTGCAATCCTGGGCCTCGTCAACGATTACTTCACAGAATCTCGAAGAAAGCGCTGTGGCAATGCGCGACGCGGTTGCGGGATCATCGACACGTTCAAGTGCTGCGACTCTTGCTTCGTCAAACCCAACCTGCCCCCGTTCACGTGAGTGTGCGCGGACGCTGAGTGCCGCTGTTGAGTAGGCTCGCAGCTGAGACTCAGGCTTTTCGGATGTATCGAAACCCTCTCGCATTGCAGCTGCCTGGTCGATCGCACCTGACGACGGGTCAAAACACGACAACGGGAGAGGGTGCGCGCCATTGAAGGGGGTCACAAGCCAATCTCGCATATCCGGGATGAGGCGGGGACGGGCATCGGAACCGCGTAGTCCAAATGGAGCAACGAGGAACTGCCAGACGAAACTGTCGAAGGTACCAATGAAGCTTGGAAATGCGGGTGCGGGCAAAAGCGCCTGCCGTCTGAGGCGTGTTTCAAGTTCCGAAATTGCGCTTCGGGTAAATGACAGAAAGGCGACGCCTCGGCCGGGAGGCATCGCCTGAAAAAGCTGGCGGGCTCGCTCGACCATCACCCGTGTTTTTCCGGCACCTGGGCAGGCGGTTACGAATGCCGATCCGTCATGACAAATGATTCGTCGCTGCTGCAGCGTGGGCTCGAACTGTTCTCCACTCATTTCACCAAAGCCTCTATGGCCCTGCGGATGTAATCAGGGACGAAGAAGGAAGCATTGCTATTGATCCTTTCCGCTAGTACCTGAGCGAAGTCGCCCTTTAGCGTCGTCATGAATAGATCTTGGATAGATTTGGCTCGAGCGTCTCCCGTCAAACCGACAGCGGCGTCCCATTTCTGTTCGGATAGCGGGTGAAATTCGAGGAAGACCTCTTTCATTATTGAGGCATTTCCCACAGCAACGAGTTCAGACTCCAGAGAGTATGTATTCACGAAGACGTCAAGAACCGCGCGAGCATTGTTTGCGTCAGCTATAGTGTCAAGAGTGGCTTTTCGTTTGTCGCCGGGAAGTTCATCGCCGTCCGCTACAGCGGTCTTATCACCGTCTGTAATGACTATAAGTCGATCAGCGATGCGCGTGCCAGCGAAGGGAGTCAGTAAGATCTTCACGTAAGGTGAGAAATCGACACCGTCGATTGGCACAAATGCGGCGGAACGAAAGGTTCGAAGATCTGCTGGCCTATCCCTGAGCACATAACGTTTGGCGATGATGGGTAACAAGAGCGCTTCGGCGATACCCTCAACCAACAACACACGGCCGCCGAAAAGCAGAGCAGACTTTGTAACGTCGAGATAGCGATCTATTTTTCTGCGCTCCGGGTCTGTCAAATTCAGTTTCGCGAGCGGAATGCAGCGTGTTTCTCGACGTCGAGGCTTCGGAGGTACCGCAGATGCTTCTACCTCTTTTGTCTCTTCTGTTTGTTCTTTGACCTCGGGGAGAACCGAGCGAATGAAGACAAGATTCTTACTGGATACCCAAGCTGAAAGGTTCGGAGAGTGTGTGGCGACGACGACTTGTACGTGGCCTGCAGGCGCGCTGGGATCCGACTTCGGTTTGAGCGACTTTTCCGCTTCTTCTTCAAGGAAGTTAAGGACTGCGGCTTGAAGCTGGGGATGGAGATGCGCCTCCGGTTCTTCAACGAGGAACATGGTGAGCTCCGCGTCGTCGACCTTCTCCAATTCCACGGCTATTGTGGCGATATAGAGGAGGTTTGCGAAGCCGTGTCCGGAGTATCGAAGATCCTCTAGCGTTATACCGTGATCGGAGAGCTTGAAGCGAAGATCCCGAGCGATATCGATAAGCTTTTCGTCCGTGCTGAATCCGAGTGCTGCACTTTGTTGACGGACGCCTGTCGTTAAGGCATCCAGACCGGTCTTAACTGCCGCGTCCACGGTTGTAAGAATCGGGTCGCTGCCTGCACGTGCGAGGCTCTTGGCCACTTCGTCCGGGTCGCGCCCCCCAAGAAAGTGGTTGAGAAGCGCGTATATGCGGGTTGGATTACCCGAGGCGAGAGCGCGTTTCGCATCCCGAAGTGGAGGCAGATAGACATGCCGAATCATCTCATGGCAGCCGGGCTCGGGTGCGGATTTGAATCGCCCAGCCCAAAGTGTCGGTCTGACTGGCGGGCGCTTTCCGGTGGTATCGTATTTCAAGCCGAACTTCGCGACAGTCATGGAATCATCTGTCGTGGCTGAGAGAAGGCGACCTTGCTGAGGTGGTGATAGCCCAGAAAAGGTTGCAGCTATTTCGAACGCACGTTCGGTGCTTCCGAACCGAATATCAGTTTCCTCGCAATAAATCTCTCGTCGACCACTAAGCGGGGTCGAAATCAGGCGAAGAGCATCAATAATATTGCTCTTTCCCCCATTATTTTCCCCAAGAAGGACGGTCAGTCTCCGCTCGACAGATACCGTCCCTTTCGAGAATGATCGAAAATTGCTCAGTTCGATTTCTCTTAATTGCATGTGTCTTAACTTATTGCGGGTGGTCCGCTCTAGGTCATATTCTGCTAAGTCGGATTTTGTCCGGTTAGTAACGTGGCAGCAACTGGCCAAGGCGGGCACTCAAAGCCAGACCAGAAAAATAAATGGGGTCAGTGTACGTTGCTCCAAGAACGGTCGAACCAGAATCATGGAACCACAATCATAGAACGAGTGGGCCGCCCCCGCTTGGGCAGTCGTGCAGCACAGTTCAGCGCCCGCTCGATCTGGTCCTTGAAGCGGTCGCTTCCCAAGGGCCAGCCGCGGTTGGCCGCATTGCGAATTTCATCGAGCGCGTTCTGATCCATTTCCTAGCGGAAGAGCTCGCGATAGGAGCGCTGACGCTGTTGCCGCGTGCTGCCGAGGCGCTCATATTGCTCGTGTGCCGAGAGCAGCGCGTCGGGCGCTCCGAAGCCATGATGCCGATAGCTTGACCAACGATAGTCACCGGGATCATTCACCATCGCCATGCGCTTGATCGCATTTTTGCAGGGCGCAGCGAAGCACTGTCTCAATCAAACCGGAATCGCCGCGCCGGTGACTTCGCGCGTAACGGCCCGCGAGTTGCCGAAGCACGGGATGTACACCGAGTGCGTTCCCGGGCCGCCGGCGACCACGATCATGATGTCCTGCGGCCGCGGCGATATCGGCAGCAGGGTGTCCGGCGTAATCTCACCCAGTTCGTGGGCGCGCGAGTCACGAACCCGTTGAAGCTCCTTGCCGCTCATCCGGCTCGCAGGCATCCTGGACTCCTCCCAGAGACGCCGCTTCAACTCGGATTTGCTGAGGCCCCCGCGCCTTAGAATCTCCGCGTGCTCCGGGCCCAGCATGAGCCACGGCTCGCCGCCGTGAGTGTATTCGTTGCTCGGGGGATGAATCATGGTTTCAGCGATCACCCGCACCAGCTCTCCGGCATTCTTGGTGTGGCTGTTCATGTTCATGGTGCCCTCGGCGCCGACGACGGTCACCGTGCTGCGGTCGGCCGCGTAGCCGCGCTCGACGTGCAGCGGCTCCCATGGATTCGCGTCCTCATTCTCGGCGCAGCAGAACGTGTACTTTCCCGGTTGGCCGTGCGTCGCGCGATCCATATCGCCCGGCAGTGCGCCGCCGATGTTCTGCAAAATCAAGCGCAGCGCCCGGCCGATCGTCGCATTGGCCCACGCGCCCTGGCCAAGACAGTTGCAAGTTCCATTGACGTTCAAACGCCGGGCCAGGGGACCGTTGACGATCAGCCATACCGCGACGGGATTCGTGGTTGCCTGTATGCCCTGCAGATTGAACTCCGGGTCGGCCGTCGCTTCAGTCGCAGCAATGAGGACGGGCAGATATTCGGGATCGCATCCCGCGAGGACGGCGTTGATCGCGATGCGCTCGACGGTTGCGGCGCCGAAGCCGGGAGCAACCCTCGCTACGAATTCCTCGGGGGCGCGGCGCGTGTGGCGGAGCATACGTTCGACGCGTTCGACCGTCGGCGGCACCACCGGCAGCCCGTCGCTCCACCGTCGCTCGCGGTAGAGCTGGTTGATCGCATCGAGATCGTCGGAGGCCTCGAACCGCGCGGCGCGCGCGGCGGCTGGCGCGCGGCCGGCCATAGTGTTGTCTTCGCTCATTTCGACCCGGCCTTACTCACCAGCCCGACGACATCGTCCACGCATTGCTCGGCGATCTGGCGAATCTCCTCACGGCTGCGCAGACCGAACGGGTGCGGCACGACGGCGATCGGCAAATCGGCATGGCCCAGAGCGCGCGCCTGGGCCCGTCCGAGCGTGGTAAAGGCCGTCGAGCAAATGGTCACCGCTGCCCGCCCGTGCTTCGCGGCCTCTACGCTGTCGTGGACACTCCACGACGTGCAGGACCCTCAGTCGCCCGAACCGGTGATCACCAGGTCGCACTGCCCCGTCAGTTCCTCGATCATGGCGGTGGGCGCCGGAACCGACGCGGACCGCTTTCTGCGCTTAATGACCCGACTGACGCCGTATTTGCTCATCAGCAGGTCGGCGAGGTCATCGACCAGATGATCGAAATTGGGTTTGGCGTTGTCGACGAAACCGACAACTTTTCCGGTGAGTCCGGACAAGCTGCGCCAGACCGTCTGCTTATCCTCGTGCCGCGGGGCGGTCGGATCGTAAAGAAGCACTGTGCCTGACATTGTTTCTCCTTCGATAAGCGGCAATGAAGCAGCGAACTTAGAGCCAATAGCCAGCCTATTCTGCGCGAATGTTGGCTTGTTCGATCGCTCGCCGGGGATAGATCTCAGCCGCCAACGCTTCGGCATTGAATGCGCTTGCGCCGACGCCGGCAACTGCCGACCAGACCGCAATGACGCCGAACGATCCGCGTCGCATCAGTGGAGCACAACCGGCTCCAGGACCTTGGCCGCCTGAACCTTGGCCTTGAATTCATCGACCGTCATCACCCACGCGATGGAGCGAGACATGAGTTCCAATGCCATCCAATGGTGGTCGAGTCCCCGCATGCTGGCCACACAGTCGGAGATCACGACCGGCTGGTAGCCCCGGTTGCCCGCGGCGAACGTCGTCGCGTAGACGCAGGTATCGGTGTTGATGCCGGTGATGATGACAGTCTCCGCCTTGAACACCCTGCCGAGCAGCGTATCGAGATCGGTTCCGTGGAAGGCGTCCATCACGCGCTTGGTCGTCACATGGAGGTCACCCGGCGCGACGAGTTCCGAAGGCAACTCCGCCTGCGGCGTCCCATCGACGCGGTCCGGACCCTTGCGCGCCTCGGCCTGGGCATTCTGGGAAAGCCGCGCCTGCCGGCTCGCCTCGCCCAACACACTGGTCACGAAGCCGCGCTCGGGTTCTATCGGCCGGCGCTTGACGTAGGCGTGAATGACCGGGAGGCCCTCTGCGCGGGCGAAGGCGAGGAGCCTCCGGGTGTGGCTGATGACCCTTTTTGCTTCCTCCGGCGCGACCGGCGCGGTCCCCAGTTTCATGTCGAGATAATCGTTTTGCATATCCACGGTGAGGACAACCGTCCTCCGCGGATCGATCTTCAACAGTTCGTTCATCCTGCGTTTGTATTCGCTGCGGTCCCTGATTTCGACCGGTGGTTGCATGTCGGGTCTCCTGGCTTTTATCGGGTGGCAGATTGTGTACCATCAGCGAAACCTGATGGGCACCGGAGATCCGGTCACATCAAGTTTCCCGGGGTACGCTACGGAACTGATTATACCTCGCTCAAAACGGAAGAAAATTCGGAATGCAGCCGCCAAACGTAACAAAGTTGTTACCCCTTTAACACATTGTTTCATTTGAATGTCGGCATTTTCCACCATGCCGGCGTTCTAACCTGCAGGCAACCGACAAAAGGAGGATGCCATGAAAGCGAACAAGACAGTCTGCATGTTCTCGGCCGGCACGATGCTCGCGGCCGCAGTGCCCGCATTCGCCGACCCGCCACACTGGGCGCCGGCGTACGGTTACCGCGATCGCCAGGAGAGAGTGGTTGTAAACCAGCGTCACTACCGTCCGGAGGTACGCGAGGTCGTGGTCAGACGGCCGGTGCTCATCGAACGGCCGGTCTACATCCAGCGGCCGGTCGTGGTCCACGGACGTCCCGTGTACTACAGCGCACCGACGTATTACAGCGAACCGACGTACTACGGCGAACCGACGTATTACACTGGGCCACCCGCCTATTCGGAACCCGCCAATGGGTTGGGCACGCTCGGCGGCGCGATTATCGGCGCGGCGATCGGCAGCCAGATCGGCCATGGTGACGACAGGGCCGCCGCGACCGCGATTGGCGCAGTCCTCGGCGGAATGCTCGGCAGCGGTTGGTAATTGCCGGCAAGCGGTCCATCGAGAACAAAGGGCGGCTACGGTCGCCCTTTGCGCATATCGGCACGCTAATCGAGTTTCGCCCCAGACGTCCTGGCAATCTTCGCCCACTTCGAGAGTTCCGCCTTTATGAGATACCCCACAACGTCCACCGCTTCCAACGATACGTACGGGAGAAGGACTGTCGCCGATTTGAGAAACAAGAACAGTCAGAAAATCAGTTGCCTGCGGCGCACGCCTGAATCCGTGTCGTGATATGACGACGTTTTGGTCCTTGCTGCCCCGTCGTGCCCCGCCTTAACAGGTTGATTCTTGTGGAGTGTTTTTCTCTGGCACGGATATCGCTTGAATACGTTACGGTGCCATCGATTTGGTAGCCGTCTCAGGAATTGATCGACTTCCCATAAGGAGGACTGTCCATGTCGCAACGTCGTATAGCTGTTTTGATCGCGGGTTTGTTGGTGGGCGCACAAGCGGGTGTGGCTGCCATCAGCGAAGAAAGTAATCTTCCCCCTTCGGTTGAGCAGGAATACCTGGAACCGGCACCGGCGCAGGCTGAATACGTAGAACCGGCCCCGGCTCAGGCCGAACCGGTCGATCAAGTAGCGGCCCCCGGCCCGGTAGAGCCACGTGAAACACCCGCCACGCAGGCGGAAGCGCGGGAGAGTGTGTTTCCGTCTTCCACCGACGAATGGAAAATGCTGCCGGCCCAGATCGCATACTTCGACCGGCTCGAGGCCGACCGGCTGGCGGCTGGCATCCAGTGGGTGGCACGTGGCGATGCATTTCCGCGTTCGAATTCGGTAGACGATATGAGCCTGCTGCCGGCCCAGATCGCATACTTCGACCGACTGGAGGCCACCAGACTGGCGGCCGGCGACCAGACGGTGACGAGCAGCGATATATCTCTGCGTGGCGTGGGCGAGAAACTCGCGAATCTGCTACGGCCTCGGGCCCAATCCGCCGACCAGGAAATTCCGGAGAACGTTGGGTTGGTGGAAAACGGCTCGTCTTCGGACTCTGGCAATTGACCTGACCGCTCTCGTATGACGCATCGTCACATCGCAAAGGTTGTCACTGACGCAGCGGCGCCCCGCATGCATGCAGAGGTGACCAAACGGCCGCGCGGATGACATCCGATGCGGCAACAACGAAGGGCGGCCTCGGCCGCCCTTCGTGTTTCAAGCCGCCGGAAACGGAGCGCTTGCCGCTCAATCAGCATCGACCGTATCGCGACAGGGCTCGCCGGAAACTGGCGACGTTCTGGATAAGGCCCCGGCTTCATTACAGTTGAAGACCGGAGGGACCGCCCGGCGTTATGGGCCATTCAGTAATGGTAGCCGGGTCCGCGAAATTTGACAGGAGCGCGAAACCGGACAGAGAATGCATTGCGACGCCGGGACTCTCACTTCGTCACGCGGCGGCAGCGATGCGGATGCACTTTGCTCCTGCGTCTCATGATCCGAATGGGGGGATATGAACATACCTCGACGCATTGGTTTGCCGCTGCTCCCGAAGCTGCGACGAAGAGCGTCGCGAGCAGTTGCTTGGTGCTACGTCATGGTTCCGCCGCTATTTCTATTGGCCATAGCAACGGTTGCAAGCGACGTTCTCGCGCAGAGCTATCCGGCACGCCCGATCAGGCTGATCGTTCCCCAGGCGCCGGGCAGCGCATCTGACAACATCGCCCGCATCGTCGCCGTCGAGCTTAGCCAGCAGATCGGACAGCAAATCGTGGTGGACAACCGGCCGGGCGGCGGATTTGCCATCGGCATGGGACTGACGGCCCAAGCGACGCCCGACGGCTACACGCTCGGCTACGCGCCGATCGGCGCGCTGGCGATCAGCCCCAACATGTTCCGCAAGACCCCCTACAACGTGTTGAAGGACTTCCAGCCAGTCGCGCTGATCGCCACCAATCAGATGCTGCTCGCCGCGTCGCCGAAACATCCGTTCAAGACAATCCGCGAGGTGGTCGATTTCGCCAATCAGAACCCCGGGAAACTGCTCAACGCCTCCTCCGCCAGCGGCTCTCCGGGCCACGTCGGCTTCGAACTCTTCAAGCTGATGGCTGGCGTACAGATCACGCACGTGCCGTACAAGGGCGGCGCGGCGGCCATCCTCGATCTCATCTCGGGACAGGTCCACCTTATGATGGAAAGTCTCAACTCGATCACGCCGCACGCAAAGGCCGGCCGCGTGCGGGGACTCGGCGTAACCGGCAAGGTACGCTCGCCGGCGGTGCCCGATATACCGACCATCGCGGAAGCGGGCGTGCCGGGTTACGAGGCGACCACCTGGAACGGCATCGTCGCGCCGGCGGGGCTGCCAAAAGCCATACTCACGACGCTCAGCCGGGAAATCAACAAGACGCTCGCCTCGCCCTCGCTGAAGGAGCGGTTTGCCGCGATCGGCGCCGAGCCCTCGGCGCGCACGCCCGAGCAGTTCGCTGAACTGATCCGCACCGAGCACGCCAAGTGGGGGGACGTCGTCAGGCGCGCCGGCGCGAAGATCGATTGACGGCGTCCGCCTCCAATCACGAGCGAGAGCCCGTGGTGCGCGCAGCAGCGGTATTCGCCTGCGGACATCTTCAGGCTGCCTTGCTTCATCAGGACGGAGACCTCATTGTTCACGTCCTTGGGCACGGTGGACAGGCTGTCGGTGACGTTGTCCACCAACACCTGCACTTCGAGCGCATCGATAGGCTTCAGATTGCGTGCCACGTTTTCAGCCAAGTCGTCCCTCCTCCACGTTGGAAATCAGACTGACTCAATCGACTTTGGCGCCGGAGAGCTTCACGATCTTCGCGTACTGCGCCATGTCCCGGCGGACGAACTCCGCGAACTCATCGGCGCTGCTGCCGACGGCGTCGGCCCCCAGCGCCGTGAACTGCGACCGGGTCTCCGGCGAGCGCACAACTTTCACCACCGCCTCGTTCAAGCGGGCGATGATGCGCTTCGGCGTCTTCGCGGGAGCGAACATCCCGAACCAGTTCACCGCCTCAAACCCCGGCACGCCCGCTTCGCTGATCGTCGGAACTTCAGGCAGCTGCGGCGAGCGCTTCGCGCCGGCGACACCGAGCACCCGCAAGCGTCCCGCCTTGACGTGCGCGAGGATCGGCGCGAAATCCCTGAGCGTGTCGTAAGGCATGCTCTTGCGCAGGTGCGGCAGAATCGTGAGCGCGCCCGGGCTGCTGATGAACACCGTGTAGCCGTCGGGGGTGGCTTTCGACGCGATCTCCGCACCGATAAGCCCGCCCGCGCCGGGGCGGTTGTCCACGACGAGTTGCTGGCCGAGCAGCTGGGACAGGCCCGGCGTGAGCAGGCGCGCCGTCAGATCGGGTGTCGCGCCGGCGGGGACCGACAAGATCACACGGATCGGCTTGTTGGGATAGTCTTGCGCAGCAGCCAGCGGCGCAAGCAGCGCTGCCGCGAGTCCGGCAAAGACGCAGCGCAGAACGCTCATAATCATCCCCCAATGCACCCGTGAGTCGAATAACTCGGGAATGGTAGCCTATATTGCGGTGAACGAGTGAACGAGTGAACGGGTAAGAACTCCCTCTCCCCCGTCGCCGGGGGAGAGGGTGG
>MERI01000264.1 GCA_001772005.1 Betaproteobacteria bacterium RIFCSPLOWO2_12_FULL_62_58
CCCGCCCGTGGCGCCGATTCGAGTACTGCGTGTACACGCCATTGACCTGGCGCATTCCTTTGGAGAGATTGCCTTCCGGCGTCTCGACCACCAGATGATGATTGTCCATCAGGCAGTAGGCATGGCAGACCCAGTTGAAGTCTGCTAGACCTGACCCCTTCTCCTTACCATCCGAGCACGTAGGCCGGCCGCCGCGGATCCGCCCCGCCATGCAGCACGCCGTTCTTGCGATCGGCGACGATGGCGCACACCGCACCCGCGAGCCACGTCGATTCATCCCACCAGTGGACCTTGTGCCCGCGGCTTGCGAGTTCGTCGCCCGTCGCCTTCTCGATGCGTGACTCGAGATAAAGCCGCCCCGGAAAATACGGATGCGGCTCGAACGAGCCCGGATAACTGTAGTTCGCGAAGCGCGGCGCTTCGACCGCGTCCTGCGGCGCCATGCCGAAGACGTTTATATTGAGAAACACCTGCAGCATGGCCTGGGTCTGCACGTCGCCGCCCGGCGTGCCGAACGGCATGTGGACGCGCCCGTTCTTGAACGCCATCGCCGGGTTGGGCGTCAGCCGCGGCCGCTTGCCCGGCGCGACCGAACAGGGATGCGTCGGATCGGCCCACGACTGCGTGCCGCGTCCCGAGCACAGAATGCCCACGCCGGGAATGATCGGCGTTTTGTCGGAGCCGTCGCTCGGCGTGCACGAGAACGCATTGCCATGCCGGTCGATCGCGCAGACGTAAGACGTGTCGCCCGGCCCTGGCGCTTCGTCGGCCTGCGGCGCCGGCATCCAGCGGTTCGGAATCTCGGAGAGCGTTCGCGGATCGCCCGCCGGCGGCATTTCCGCCCACGCTTTCTCGACGCTGATCTGCGAACGGCGCCACGCGGCGTACTTGTCAGACATGAGACCGGCAATCGGAACTTTGACGAACTTCGGATCGCCGAAATGATTGTGACGGTCGGAAAACGCAAGCTTCAGCGCCTCGGTCACCACGTGTATGTATTCGGTCGAATTGTGCCCCATGGTCCTGAGGTCGCAGCCCTTGAGGATGTTGAGCGCCATCGGCAGCACCGGACCCTGCGACCACGGGCCGCAGGCGTGCAGTTCGATGCCGTCGAAGCGTGTACGAACCGTCGGCTCAAAATTCACCTTGAAGCCGGCGAAGTCCTCGTAGCGCATGAGGCCGCCCTCTTTCGCGATGAACTTCGTGACCTGCGCCGCGATATCGCCCTTGTAGAACGCGTCGCGCGCGGCCTTCAACCCGGCCTTGCGGCCTTTGCGGTGCGCCTTCTTTTCCTCGTCCGCCATGTGCTTCAGTGTCCGGCCGAGATCGGACTGCACGAACACTTCACCCACTTCCGGTGGGCGTCCCTTGGGCAGAAAAACTTTTTTGCTCGCCGGCCAGCCCTCGTAGGCCGCGCGGTTTTTCTTGATGAACTCCGACATCATCGGATGCATCGGAAAACCGTCGCACGCGAAGCGAATCGCCGCGGAGGCGACTTCGCCGAAGGTCATGGTGCCGAACTCAGCGAGCGCGGTGAGCCATGCGTCGGGCGCGGCCGGGACCACGCACCGCTCGACCCCCGGCGGGATCTTCCCGCCATGCTTCTTCATGAAGTAATTGGGCGTGACGGCCTTGGGCCATACGCCGAGCCCGTCGATGCAGTGCACCTTCTTGTTTTTCGCGGTGTAGATGATCTGCGGCGCGACACCGCCGAAATTGACCTTGTCGGTCTGGAGCACGCCGATGGCGATGCCCGCCGCAACCCCGGCGTCGATAGCGTTGCCGCCCGCTTCCAGAATCTGGAATCCGGCATGCGCCGCAAGATAGTGCCCGGCGGAAATCACATGCCGGGTGCCCATGACGGTCGTGCGGCTGGAAGCCATAGGTGGTCTCTCCTGATTACTGAGCATTCAAGAAATGCATGACAATGCTCAGCCCTCATCCCCGCCCTTCTCCCGAGGGGAGAAGGGGGATTCGAGGCGCGCATGGATTGTCATCCATTTACGCAAAACTCAATAGATGCTGCTTTCTGTGCGGATGGAATTACTGTAGATTTTATCCCTATCCGAGTCCTCATGTTAGCCATGAAACGACGGCAAGTAATCAATGCTCGCGCTCGCGGCCTGCTCGCGGCGGTTGTCTCTGCGGCGCCGGCGAAGCAGCACGCTGGAACGCGGAGTCGCTCAGAGGCCGCGCGCCTGCCCGCCGGTGTAGTATCATTTCCGCACGCCAGCCCGCCGGCATCCGTGACCGGCGATGCGCCGGACATGACGACGTTGCGTCGCTGCCAGTCCCTATCGCGGCAATCAAGAGGAGGACGTTCATGAAATCATCGTGGCGCTGGTTCAGCCTGCTGCTTCCGACAGCCCCGCTCGGGTTCGCCGCGGCAAACGTTGAGGCGCAGACCTATCCGGCAAAAGCGGTGCGCATGATCGTGCCCTTCGCGCCCGGGGGCAACACCGACATCATCGCCCGCGTCTACGCGTCGAAGATGGCTGAAATCATCGGACAGCAGATATTCATCGACAACCGCGGCGGCGCCGGGGGCACCATCGGCACGGAACTAGCCGCCAAAGCTGCGCCCGACGGGTATACCATCCTGATGGTTTCCGCGGGTCACACCATCAATCCGGCGATGGCGAAGAAACTGCCGTACGATTCCATCAAGGACTTCGCGCCGATAGGGGTGATTGCGGACGTGCCCACCGCGTTCGTCGTGCATCCTTCGTTGCCGGCGAAAAACCTCAAGGAATTTATCGCCATCGCCAAAGCCCGGCCCGGCGACATTTTTTATTCGACCGCCGGGCGCGGCACCGTCGGCCACCTCTCGGCGGAACTGCTCAATTCCACGGCCAAGATCAAGTTGACCGCAGTTCATTACAAGGGATCGGGCCCCTCCATGATCGATCTCGTCGCGGGCCACGTGCAGATGCAGTTCCCGAGCATGCCCGCGGCGGTCCAGTACACGCGGACGGGGAGACTGCGCATGATCGCGCAGACCGGCGAGCAGCGTTCGAGCGCGGCTCCGGACATCCCGACCATGCAGGAACAGGGGCTCAAGGGCTTCGTGGTATCGAGTGGCTTTGCGATGTTCGCGCCGGCGGGCACGCCGCGACCGATCGCAGACCGGATCCATTCCGCCATGGTGAAGGCGCTCAACGATCCCGCTGTAAAAGAGAGCCTCGCGAAGCAGGGTGCAGAGGTCGTCGCGAGCACACCGGAACAGCACGACAAGTTCAACAGGACCGAGATCGCGAAGTGGATCAAAGTCGCGCGCGAAGCCGGTATTCAGCCGGAGTGAGGAGGAAACGATGAATACGGAACGCGGAACGATGAACGAAAGGGCGACTACGCTGGATTTGCGAGTCCTCCGTTCATCATTCATCGTTCATCGTTCGTCGTTTCGTGAAGCGGTGGCCCGCGCGGCAAAAAGTGGCCAAAAACCCCGTATCGAGCCGCAATGGCCGTGACGATCGACGTAAGGGCGTGAGAGCGATAAATTCCGTGAGAGCGGGAGCGCGTGTGGGCGAAGCAGTCGTTCCCTCTCACGATTTCACGATCTTACGACCTCCCGTCTTCTTGACCTATCGATCTCCCGATCTCCCGATCTCCCGATTTCACGAGTAACGGGTTAACGCATGCAACCATTCGATTGGCAGTTTCCCTATCCTTCGCAGCGCATGCCGGTCCTGGCGCGCAATGCGGTGGCGACTTCGCAACCGCTCGCCGCGCAGGCGGGCCTGCGCATGCTGATGAAAGGCGGCAGCGCGGTCGATGCCGTGCTGGCGACCGCGATCTCGCTCACCGTGCTGGAACCCACCAGCAACGGCATCGGCAGCGACGCGTTCTGCATTTTGTGGGACGGCGGGAAACTCCAGGGACTTAACGCTTCCGGACGCTCTCCGGCAGCATGGACGCCAGACCGGTTCAAGGGCCTCAAGGAGATGCCGAGGCGCGGTTGGGATTCCGTGACCGTGCCGGGCTGTGTTGCGGCTTGGGTCGAACTGTCCCGGAAATTCGGCAAGCTGCCGTTCGCCGACCTGTTCGAGCCGGCCATCAAGTATGCCGAAGAAGGCTTCATGGTATCGCCGACGATCGCGCGGCTGTGGGCGAACCAGGTTTCGGAACTCAAGTCGCAGCCGGGATTCGCCGAAGCCTTCATGCCGCGCGGGCGGGCGCCTGAAGCCGGAGAAAAATTCGCGTTCCCGGCGCAGGGGAAAACGCTCAGGCGCATCGCCGAGACCCGTGGCGAGGCGTTTTACAAGGGCGATCTTGCCGAAAAAATGGTCGCCTACGCCAGGCGATGCGGCGGCGCGCTCGCGCTCGACGACCTCGCCTCTCATGCGATTGACTGGGTGGACACGATCGGCATCGACTATCGCGGCATGCGGCTGCACGAGATTCCGCCCAATGGCCAGGGCATCGCCGCGCTGATGGCGCTGGGAATGCTCGAAAACTTCGATGTCGCGCGGCTTCCGGTCGACTCGGCCGACAGCCTGCACCTGCAAATCGAGGCGATGAAGCTCGCATTCGCCGATATCCACGAATACGTCTCCGATCCGGCGACGATGCGCGTCAAACCCGCCGAGATGCTCGACAAGGATTATCTCAAGGAACGGGCGAAGCTGATCGACATGAAAAAAGCCGGCACGCCCGGCTTCGGGAAACCCGGCAAAGGCGGCACCGTTTACCTCACCGCCGCTGATGAGTCGGGCATGATGGTGTCGTATATCCAGTCCAACTTTTCGGGTTTCGGTTCGGGTGTCGTCGTGCCCGGCGCCGGCATCAGCCTGCAAAATCGTGGATCGGGATTCAGTCTGAGACCGGGGCACGCCAATATCGTCGCCCCGCGCAAGCGCCCGTTCCACACCATCATCCCCGGCTTCGTCACCCGGAACGGAAAGCCGGTGATGAGTTTTGGCGTGATGGGCGGCTCGATGCAGGCGCAGGGCCACACGCAGGTGGTGCTGCGGCTGGTGGACTACCAGCAGAACCCGCAGGCGGCGGCGGATGCGCCGCGCTGGCGCATTGAAACCGGCCTTACGGTGGGCATTGAGCACGGTGTGCCCGCGGACGTGGTGAATGATTTGCGTGCGCGCGGCCACAACATGCCGCAGGCCGATCGCTGGTCGACCGATTTCGGCCGCGCGCAACTGATCTACAAGATGGACGACGGCTATCTCGCCGCTTCCGAGCGGCGCACCGATGGCCAGGCCGTCGGTTATTGATACATGAGGACGTGAGGGCGTGAGAGCGGGAGAGCGTGAGAGCGAAGCAAAATGCCCTCTCACGATTTTCCGAACGTACGATCTCACGATCTCCCGGTTTCTTGACCTCCCGACCTCCCGACCTCCCGACCTCCCGATCTCCCGACCTCCCGTCTTCTTGACCTCCCGACCTCCCGACCTCCCGATCTCCCGACCTCCCGTCTTCTTGACCTCCCGATGTCCCGATCTCCCGACCTCACGACACACGGAGTCCTATGTCTGAACATAAAGCCACCATTACCTGGTGGCGCGACGGCGCCGATTTCGGCTATAAGAACTACAGCCGCAATCACGTCTGGCGGTTTTCGGGCGGCGTCGAAGTGCCGGCTTCCGCGGCGCCCGCCTACCTCGGCGATGCTCGGCGCGTTGACCCTGAAGGCATGGTAAAAAGTAATGACCGACATCCTTCTCCTGTTTCGGCCTTCAAAGGATACGTTGCAGGAATACGACATCGAGCCATCGGTCGAACTTGCGGCCGACCTCCCGGAAGTGGGCAACGCGGGAAAAACCTGCCGCCTCCAGCAGCGCGATGACGGCCGTTGATTCGCTGCAGCATCCGCCGACGAGCGTGTGGTGTCCGAGAGCGCTGGCGCGCGCGAGCAGATCGCCCAGGATGGCGCGGCCGATCCCGTGGCGATGCCACTCGTGGTGGACGTAGATGGAAAACTCGACGGTGTGCCGGTAAGCGGGGCGGCCCCGGAACACCTCGAGCGATCCCCAACCGACGACCAAACCGTCGGCCTGCGCGACGACGACCGGGTGGGCCTGCGAGCGGCTTTCAAGCCAGGTTAGACGCTGCTCCAGCGTCAGCGGCTCGGTGAGGAAGGTCGCCGTGGAGTGCACGACGTAGTAGTTCTGGATGTTGTTGATGGCCTCGGCATCGGCTCTGGTGGCGAGCCGGATCGAAAGGGCGCTCATAAAGTAGAGACCGGCAGCAACATGATAAACGGGCATTCCATCGGCCGCGCGGCGGCACGGCGGATGAAGGCGCCCCGCCCTCAGACGGCGCCGGCCCGCACGACCACCGAGGCGTTCCGGCGCCGCAGCACCCAGTAGCCGACGAACAGGCCTACCGGGATGCATGCGAATGCCGCGACTTGCTGATCCGGGTGAAACAGCACGACCAACGCGATGGCGGCGAGTACGAGCCGCAGCGGCACATCGATCGCGGGGCGGTCGGCAAACCGCCCCTGGATGCTGAAACTGATGCCGATCGTCGCGGTCATGAGCAGCAGCATCGCCGCGAGCTGCGCGAGCCCCGGCTCCAGGACGAGTTCCGGCCGCGTGAAGACGCCGGCCATCAGTACGAACAGCGAAACGCAGATCGTGATCGCCCGGAACAGCGTCTGCATGAAGGGCGCGTCCGCGATTTTCGCGGTGACCGCGGCGACCACCGAGGTGGGTGGAGTGAGCTCGCCCCAGACCGCGAGGAAGAAGGCGAAGAAGTGCACGACCCACGGGTCGACGCCGACGCGGATCATCGGCGGCGCGATCACGAGGGCGGTGATGATGTAGGTCGGCGCCGGCGGCAGCCCCGTCCCGAGCAGCGCGCCGAAGAAGAAGGCGACAACCGCCATGGCGGCGAGATTGACCCCGGCGGCCGCGATGAGGATGGCGCCGATCTTCGTCGGCACGCCGGTAATGACCAACGCCCCGGTCATGATCGACAGCGTCGCGAGCAGCAGCGTCAGGTCGGAGGTCATGTTCGCGAAGTTGTCGACGAAGCGCCCGAGCGGGGCGGCGAGCGCGCGCCACGGCCAGCCGTGCGCCAGCGCGATCGCCACCAGGTGCGCGGCGAGCAGCGCGCCGCCGACGGCGAGAAAGACGTAGAGCGCGGCGAACATCGGCGCCAGATGCAGCATCGCCATCAGGCCGATCAGCCCGCCGACGACGGCGACGAAGGCGGCGAGGTTCGTCCAGTCGGTCCAGCGCATGGTCTCCGCAACGACAGCGTCGAGGCGCGCGCGGTGGCGCGTCGACAGCAGGTAGACCGACACGCTGACGCCGACGTAATAGATGATCGCCGGCGCGTAGCCGCGCGCGACGACATCGAAGTAGCTGCGCCCGAGGAATTCCGCCATCAGGAAGGCGGAAATGCCCATGACCGGCGGCATCAACTGTCCCCCGAGCGATGACGCCGTCTCGATGGCGGCTGCGGTCACTCGTGGCATGCCGGCGCCGATCATGGCCGGAATGGTCGCCGAGCCCACGGTGATGGCATTGGCCGCGCCGCTGCCGCTCACGGTGCCGACGCCCATCGAACCCAACACCGCCGCCTGCGGCAGCGCGTGCGGCGAGCGCGCGGCGATCCGCGAGGAGCCCCTGAGGATCGAGTCGACGCAGCCGAAGGCGCGCAGCGCGCTCAGCACGAGGATAAACGAGCCGATCAGCGTCAGCGCGAGCTGGGGCAGGCTGGAAAAGACACCGGTTGACATTTCGACGCTCATCGCGCTGGCGATGCGCGGCCAGCTCAGCCCGGGATGGTTGAACATACCGGGCACCACCGAGCCGTACACCGCATAGAGGATCAGGACGATGTTCAGGATGAACAGCGGCAGGTAGCGCTTGCGCGCGTATTCCATGATCAGCGCGACCATCAGCGTGCCCATGGTGAGGTCGGCCGTGCTCCAGATGCCGGCCCGCACCGTGCCGATCTCGAAGTATTCCGTGTGCATGTACACGGCGACGGCGATCGAAACGATGATGTAGACGGTGGCAATGAGGTAGTTGGCGACCAGCGGAAGCCGCGGGTAGAACTCGTTCTTGCGCAACTCGTCCAGCGTGAACAGAACGAAGGTGGCCGGCACCAGCGTGATCGCGAGCAGGGTCGGCCCGCCCGCGCTGGTCCAGTAATAGACGAAGAGATAGACGAAGAAGAACACCGCCGTCAGGTAGTAGAGCCACTCGATCACGAGGCCCGGTCGGGTGGAAGGCACGGCGGTGGCGGTCATGGTCGGAGACGGGTCCATACGAACAGCGGGGGGCGGGCGCAGGTGCGCGCCCCTCGGCTCAATTCACGAAGCCAGCCCTACTTCTTTGCGATCCGGGCGTCCCACTTCGCGTCCCAGACGCCCCTCTCGCGCATGTACCTCGCGAGGCCCGGGTGGATCGGCACGTAGTCCACCGCGGATGTGACGCCGCGGCGCTGAAACCCGGGCATGTCCTTGACGATCTGCGCGAAACCCGCATCGGCCTTGGCCAACTGCGCGGCGTTTTTCTCGATCACCATCAGCATCCTGTACACGTCGTTCTCGGGAACCTCGAGGCCGACGTGGAAGCCGTAATAGAACGGCAGCAGGATCACCTTGTCGGTGTGAACGTCCTTCTTGAATACGTCGGGCTTCACCTCGGTGGTGGCGAAGCCGACCTGCTTGAGGGTCTCGATCTCACTGGGGGCCGGGTTGAGGGCTGCCCAGTCGGCCGCCAGCGAGGCCTCCGTGATCCAGGGCGCCGTCGTGGCTTCGCCGTTGGTGTAGATGATGAAGGCTTCGATGCCCCCGCCCTGGAGCAGCGATCCGGCGGCGGACAAGTCGACCTGGCGGTACTGGTGCTTCACGCCGAGCGCGCCGTAGGCACGCTCGAGATGGGCGCGCACGTCCCACGGCAGCGGCCCGGTGAACACGGGCTTGCCGGAGAGATCAGCCCAGCTCTTGAACTTGCCCTTGTCGCGCGAATGGATCGCGGTGCCGACCTCGACGGTGTAGGTCCAGAAGGACTGCACCGGCTGGCGCTTCATGCTCGGCTTGAAGCCCCTGAAGCGGTTGACGTCTTTGGCGAGCTCATAGAAGGCGATGTCGGCGCCGTAGTAGCCTTCGAACTGGCCCGTGGCGTAACCCTTGACGGTCACGATCGCGCCGGGCGTCGGCTGCACGGTGACACGGTAGTTCGGCATCTCTCGGTTCAACACCTCGGCCAGGGCAACGAGCGCCTTGTGTCCGGACGATCCGACCGCCGAGGTGCCCCAGGGAATCTCCTTCACCTGCGACCACGCCGAGGGGCCGCAGGCCGCCATCAGGCCCGCGACCAATAATATTAGCGCGCGTTTTAACATGGTTGAGCCCTCCTTTGTGGATAAGGGAGGATTCTGTCGATCCTCCTGAACGCTCATTGTATTACAACCGGAACCGCGGCGGGCGGGCGGAATAAAAAGACGGAGACCGGGGCGGGACGTCCGAACGTCGAAAAAAATCGTTCTGATTCCGCCTGTTCCGCGAATCGCCGTGCATTCCCTGGCCGGTAATCAATCACCCGTTACACTTCTCAAACTCAGTCCCACGCCGGCGCCCGGCCCGCTGTTCATCACGCAGCATCCGAGTGTCGCTTACGGCATCTACGCTGCGTACCTGCTTGCGCACCCGATCATGGTCCTGATCTACGCGTTGAGCGTGCGCTTCTTCATGCGCGTCGTTGCGGTGAACAAACCGATCTTGATCCCGGCCGTGTTGGTGCTGTGCGCGATGAACGAAAGCCGTGACCACCAGCCGCGTAAGAACGGCATCTCATCCACAATATAATCGCGCAGCCTTCCTGGCCTGCTCGAGCCGCGCAGCTTGCAAAGGACCCCGCACGCGGCGCCACTCTTCGACAATTGCGGCGTCGGCAATCGAAGGATGACCGCAAGCAAACGGAGGCGCGGGATTGTATTCCATCGCCAGTTGGATCGATTTTGCCTTTTCGACACCAAACACTTCTGCGGCGATGGTCAGCGCAAAATCGATTCCCGCCGTGACGCCGCCGCCCGTAATCCGATTCCGATCGATTACGACTCGCTCCGATACGGGCGTTGCGCCAAAGATCGGCAGGAGCTCGACAGAGTTCCAATGCGTCGTGGCGCGGTAACCCTTGAGCAAACCCGCGGCCCCCAGAACGAGAGCACCGGTGCACACTGAAGTCACATATCTCGCCTGTTGCGCCTGGCGCCTCAGGAACTCGAGAACTTTACGATCTTCCATCAGTGCCGCGATGCCCTCGCCCCCTGGGACGAAGAGCAAATCGAGCAGCGGAGCGCTGTCAATGGCGGTATCCGGGACGAATTTCAGTCCGCCCTTCGCGCTGACGGGTTGCAAAGAATGAGAAATGACTCTGACTTCACACCCCGGGAATCTCGAAAAGACTTCCCACGGGCCGGTGAAGTCGAGCTGCGTCATGTCCGGGAATATCAGCATGCCGATGATCATCGGAGCACTCGTCAGGCACCCACATGAACGATTTGCCCTGGGCGAATCGAACTCAGTGCCCGGAGCAACTCGGGAACCAAGGGCTTTAAAGCCTCGATTCGGTTGCTGGTCGCCACCAGGACAACTACAGCAATTTGCAGCCGTGTCAGGTTCTGTTGGTATTCGAGATTTCGGTCGCCGGTGACGAGAACGTCGTATTCGCCGGTGGCTCCCTGAAGCAGAGCGCCATTCTTCAGCCCGGCCCAGCCTAGCCGCTGGACTGTCTGTACCTCATGTCCGGTGAGCTCCCGCGCAAGCGTCCTCGGCAAAGACTCGTCAAGCAGAATGCGCATCGGAGGCGATCACCTCGCGCGCGAGCTCCAAGGCTGCAACGGCCTGCTCGCGCCTCACAGAAGGGAACTCATCGAGGAACACGTCGAGGCTGTCGCCGGCCTCCAGGTACTCGAACAGTATTCTCACCGGCACTCTAGTGCCGACGAAAACCGGCGTTCCCCCAAGGATTTCGGGGTCGCGATGTATAACGATTTTCGGTTCTTCCATGCCTTCCTCCAGCCGCTGACAATCCATAATACGCCCGACAGGGCCAAGGGGCCAAACGCCCGCCATGAGCCACGCCCGCGCATTCCACGCAATTCGAGCGGTCATTCCACGGGAAAACGAGCGCTTGTTCCACGGCATTTCAAGCACACAGTCCACGGCGGTTCGGACGGGATGTCGGAGCCTACAGACTTCCGCGCGTTTTTTTGCGTCGGCCGCAGCGCTCTTAGTCAGCCTACTTTTCCGCCCACGTCGTCGTCATCCGATTACTTCTTTCTTGACGAGAACGCCGCACGACCTGCTGCGATGGCATACGCCGCGTCGGGGCACACTGGTGGGTTCGCCAGCGACCCTCTTCGGATTATTCATCCAGATCCAGTACTTGAGCGCTATCAGTTGCCTGCGTAACGGCTGGTCGTGTGTGACGCGGTGTCCTCGACCGAGCTGTTCGACCGCTTTCCTCACAAGCTGGAATCGGGATTTGTATTCGGCGGTTCCATTCTTACCAAAGTATCGGAAGTCTGTACTGAGAAGAACGTTGGCCTTCTTGTAATCGGGCGGCTGTCAGCTTATAAAAATAGATGTTGGGCATAGGTGCCTCAGTTGTTTGCTTGAACCAGGACTGGCTGCTGCTTCTCCATCCAGCGAAGAAACCGCGGCGGGTCGCAAAAGTGCGGTAGCCTGGCACTACGCTGCAGATAGCCATTCTTGACCGACAACCCACCCCATTCGTCGAGCAGTTTTTGCCTCACGCGGTAGGCGCGCTCGCGGTACTCGCCGATCGGCAGGCATCGCTTGAGCCGACCCGATGCTCCCGACCGACCGCGCACAACGAGATCCTGGGCGCCCGGCGCGAGGATGCGCCGTGAATGCGCGTTAGTGTCGCGGTCATCTGCCGGGATGTCCGCAGCGAGAACGAAATCCTGGACGACGAACAGGCCGATAATGGCGTACGCCAACTCAGGTGCGCCGCGCACATCCTTAAGCGCCGCGTAGAACACGATCATGTCGTTTGCGTGTAGGTACTCGCGCAACTGCTTCGCGCGCTCGCCTTGGTCGCCGTACGTGAGATGCGCGAAGTCGGGGTCCAGGTGCATATGCTGAAGCCGAAGGTGCGCCGGCAGCTCGATACGAAAGCGTGCCAGCACGGAGGTAAGGGTGCTGTACTGCTTCTCCATTCCGGTGTGGACCGAGCTGGTTTCCGGAATGGCAACATATGCGAAGTCACCGGACGCACCGTCGACCGGCCCATTCCACGAACCGCCGCCTGGACTGAGGTCGGCGCCCACGCGAACAAGCAGCGCGTTCACCGCACGACCTCCGAAACAACCCGTTCGGCGTGCTTCACTTGTGGCTTCCTGAGACGATTAACTGCGCTCGACCGGCACATCGTAGGCCGGCGCGTCATCAAGCTGACGTAGCGTGACGCGTAACGGCCATTACCTGTAGATCCGTTTGGTGTCGTTCCTCGCCACTTATTTCTTCCAGAATTGCCACCACGGCCGTTGCCCGGCTCCGGGTTGCTCCGGTGCCGCTTTTTCCGGCGGCTACGGCTTCATCTTCTGCAGGAACCATTCTGCCGGCAGCTCGCGGCCAATGCCCGCAGCGCGCGCCGCTTCGTAGACACGCGGCGCCACCGCTGCAAACTGCAGTCCCATGCCGACGTTGTTCTTGAACACTGTAATGTCATCGCGACCTTGGCGGCCCGGTGCGGCACCGGCGATGAGTTCGCTCAAGTCGTGAATCTTCTCCCAGCTCAGGATGCCGGCTCTCACCGGATCAGCGAGATCGCCCTGATTTTTCGCCATCGCCACCTGCTTAGAATGGGAGATCACCACCGCGGCGCGGCGCATGACTTCGTCGTCCAGCTCGCGGCGCGGAGTCTTCTCGTCGCCGCTCACGATCGAGATCACATGCGCGCCGGGCACGATCCAGGCGCCGTCTATGACCGGTTGACTGGAATTGGTCGCAGCCACCACCAGGTCTGCCCCTTCCACGGCTTCGCGCGCACTCGTTACCGCGGTGGCCGCCAGCCCCAGTTCACGGCGCGCGCGTTCGGCGAAAGACTGGCGCCGCTCGGCGTTCGGACTGTACACCCTGACGCGCCGCAGCTTGCGCACGGTGTTGATCGCCGTAACGTGCGCCCACGCCTGTCCACTGGAACCGATCAGCCCGAGATCACCGGCGTCCTCGCGCGCCATCAGCCTGGCGCTCAACGCGCTGGTGCAGGCGACGCGGAACAGCTGGAGATAACCGTCGTGAAGAATAGCGACCGGCGCAAGTTCCGTCACGCTGAACAGGATGATCAGGCCGCAATAGGTGCCGCCGGGACCGCGCGGCAATTTCTCCCGCCGCGCCACGCCGTTCACACTTTCCTCGCTGACGATGTCGGAAGTCAGCCGCAGCGCCATATAGCCGGAGTCGAACAGCGCGCCGTTCATGGTCTTCAGGCAGTACGAAAGGCCCAGCTCGGCAAGCGGCACGTAACTCTGTCCGCGATCTCCCACCACCGTCCTGCCGGCGGCGTGCACACGATAAGCCTGCTCCAGCGCTTCGAGGCAGGAGTTGACGTCCAGCACTTTCTGCACGTCGTCGTTGCTGAGGAGGAGCATCAGCAGATTCTCGATACTGCTTCTAAGTCCCGAGCGTCGGCGAAGCGTCCTCTTCCACCAGCGCCTTGAGCGTCTTCGATCGGAATTCGCGCTGGTAGAGGATGTAAACCACCCAACCCGTCGCCGCGATCATCAGCCACGGGTGCAAAAACCAGGTCAGCGCCGCCAGCGCGAAATAGTAGGCGCGCAGGCCGTTGTTGAAGTTGACGCTGGCATAGGAGGTGATGCGGGCGGCACGGTTGATGTGCGGCACATACTGCTCGGTATTTTCCTTCGGCATCTTCGGCGCGGCGCCGATCAGGACCGAGCAGAAGTTGAGCTGGCGGATCGCCCACGAGAACTTGAAGAACGCGTAAACGAAAATGATCACCAGCAGCAGGATCTTGATTTCGAGCAGCGTCTGCGAACCCTTGACGGTGAAAGGCAGCTCCGAAACCAGCTGCAGCGCCTGCTGGATATATCCCATCAAGGCGATCAGCGCGCCCAGGATCAGCATGGTGATGGACGCGAAAAACTGCGAGCTGCGCGTAAGATTGCGCATGATGTTGACGTCGACCATGCGGTTGTCGCGCTCGATCATGCGCGCCATCCACTCGCGCCGGAAGTTGTCCATGGCGGTGCGCAGGCTTGGTGCATCCTTGGCGTGCCTGACGGAGAACACGGCGTAGCCGACCCAGGCGACAACGAAAAACGCGAGCGCCACCACGTCGAGCCAAGTGACGTTGGCTTCCAGAAACATGCGCATGCCGTACATCGGGCGTTTTCCTTCCCGCGATCAAGCGGCTACACAAACAGCGTCAGCACGCCAGTATAGCCGTAGAGCCGGTTGTGGGAAATTTCGCCGTTGCAGAAGAAGCCGACCAGAGGAAAGTCGCCGAGCGCTTCGCGGATCATTTTCAGTTCTTCCGAATCGGGTCCGAACAGGCTGGCGCCCCGGCCGAGGCAGGAGTAATACACGCCGCCGCGCGGCCGCGAGTAAAGCCCTTGCCTGATGCTCTCCAGCATGCGCGCCATGTCATCGTGGGCGGTATTGCCGTCGCGGCGGCAGAACATGATGCCGGCGCCGGGCTCGATGAGTTCCCCGATCGCCACCAGCTTGTTCGTCGGGTCGAGGCCCACCAGATTGCGCACCAGGTAATCGCCGGTGTCGCTGCCGGGGATCGGGAGCCCCGCGAAGATGTGGCCGCCGACGCGATTGAGATCGCGCGCCAGCACTTCCCCGATGTCGTCCTTGAACACGTCGAGCGCGGGTTGCCCGTCGATGCTGATGATGACGTTGCGCTGGCAGGCGCTGATGACATGTTTCGGGCCGATCGGCGTGCAGCCTTGGGTGAGCCGGGTCGCGACGGTGACGCCGTCCGAAAACGACACGCCCGACATCCCGCCGTCGATCACGTCGTCGGCGATCTGCAGGTTCTGGCGCCGCGAACTGGTCAGCCCCCCGACCAGAAACCCGCTTTCCACGCGCTCGGCGAGCCGCGTCACCAGTTCGGTGACCTGTCGGTTACGCGGATCGGCGTGGACGATCGCGAAATTGGGCTGCGCGTTGCCGCACTTGAGCTGCACGCCATCGACGTCGCTTTCGTTGACGACGCCGGCAAAAACCCGGAACGAGCCCGGCTCGAAATCGCCGACCATCACCGCGATCGCGGGCTCATCGAGATACTCCCGTCCGGTAGCGCAGATGCCGATGCCGACCGTGCCGACCCAGTTCGAAACGCCCGTATGCTTCTTGACCAGGGCGAGGATGTCGCCCGCGTGGTCGGCGAACATGTCGGTGACGTAGAGAAAGCCAAGATTGGCCGCGCCCTGGCCAAGCTGCGCCAGGCACGACTGCGCCGCCTGACGCCAGTCAGAACCGGTTGCGTGACCGTAGCGGAAAGTCGGCATCTTCGATAACCCGAAAGCGGGATTTTACGGCAGGCGAGCGCGGTCGGCGTTGGAACCAGGATTTCTTCAACGCCGGCACCGGTACGTATCCGGGCAGCGCCTGAAAACGACCGATCCACGCCGTTACGGCAGGATATCCCGCCTGCGCCAAATCGTAGCACGCGCGGCACGACGGCCGCCAATGTGGCGGGCGCTGGAATACCGCCTTCCGCACCCTCAGAGGGCTACAAAGAACCCGGATCGGTGCCAGCGCCTTTTCGGCCTCATCACGGTGGTAGTCGTGGAGGCTCTTCCTGCTGACAAAGCGCGAGATGTCCCTGTTGAACGGCGTCTGGACATTCAGCAGATGAATCTCCATCGCCGTGTCGTTCATGAATTCCTTGATGAGCAGTTCCATGGCAACCGGCGAGGCGAAGAAGAACGGAAGCATGAACAGCCAGTCAGCCGCAATAAGCGGCACGGTGTCGATTTTACTTGGTCCTAACCCGGCGAAGGCCGCAATCGGAGCGGGTTTTGAGCGGAATTACTGGTAAATTAAAATGCCTTCGGCGTGCCGGATTGACGTGGACGCCGAAAGCAAGGTGGTCGGGTTGCTCGAGCCATAGCTCCGGCGCGCGTTTGTTGACGCGCGGGAAACAGCCGTGGTAAAAACGCGAACCGCACGTTCCGGCTCACCCCGGGGCGCCGCTCCAAAGGGGAGTAGCTAAGGCGGCGCCGCAGAAGGTGCCGCTTCGGTCGGATCGTCAAGACGGGACATCGGATACCATCCGGTCCCCGGTCCGCCGGCAAATGCGAATTTGCAAGCAAGACCTTTGCCGAAATGGGCAAAGGTCTTTTTTTTAGGGGGAGGCGTGGGCATACCGGACGACCGGCATGACGGATGCGCCAGGTGGCATCTTGCGGCAGCCATCACGCTATTCACTGCGGGCTTCAGCTTTAGTGAATTGGCGGCAGCCGCATCCGTAGGTCCAGCCGACGGTCCAGCACTATTCGGCATCCGGTCTCGCGGGTTCTTCCATTGGTTCTCTGGTTCCCGAGCTGCGCAAGCCGATCAAGCTGGTACAGGGGCGCGAGGTTTGCGCCGAACCAGCTGCTCATCGCGGCGTCGAACTACGCGCGAGCATGCGATCTAATGCTAAAATTGGCGCGTGCGACTTCGACACGCGCAGCGGGTTGAATGAGCGCACCCTGCTCGGACCTTGTTCGGGCAACGCCACTCGAAAAGCACCGTTGCGTCGGTCAGATCGGAGATTTACGCGCACATGTCTGAGATCATCGATTGGTTTTCCGGGCTCGATCCGGTTTTCACATTCCTGCTTGCGTTGCCGTTCGTCGTGGCGATCGCCGGCCTCTTGGCCGAGTATTGGCGCCATTCGCGCCGGCATTAGCACACCGCCAACGGCGGCGAACCGCGATGATCATCGCGGTCCCCACGGGTTTCGCGCGTGGCTGTGATCCTCGGTAACCTCGTGCTTTACGGTGTCGATTTCCTCGCCCCGGTTTCGACCGATGTGATCGTGGGCTTTCTTGCGTAGCTCGCGGTGATCTATCTGCCGTTCTGCAGCAGGATCTTCAAGTTGTTGCCGCTTACACCGGCCGAACTCGCAATTTGTATCGCTATATCCGCGATCGTGTTTGCCATGGGAGAGATCGAGAAATGGCTGGTGCGCCGCCGCCGGTTTTATCGCGGCAGTGTGACGGGCGGTTCGCAGCGGGCGCGCCGCATTTAGAGTTCGCGTTCCCTTTCGTACGCAGCACGCCGGAGCGCTGGTTCGAATTTCGATGGTAGAATCGCCGCCAACGCAGCACTGAGGGGGGTGCATGGGGAGGAAGCAATGCGCGCGCTGAGTTTATTTTTTGCCTTGTTTGGTTTCTGGCTCCTGCTGTCGGGCTACTTCGAGCCATTCTTGATTGCGGCCGGCGCAGGTTCAGCCGGTGCCGTTGTGCTGCTCGCGCACCGCATGTACGTGGTCGATCACGAAGGTCATCCGATCCACCTCGGCATTAAAGCGCTTACCTACTGGCCGTGGCTGCTCGTCGAGATCGCGAAAAGCGCGTGGGACGTTACACGGATCATCCTCAATCCGCGCCTGCCGGTCAGCCCCACGCTGGTTCGCACCAAAACCTCGCAGAAAACGACGGTCGGCATAGTCACTTACGCCAATTCGATCACGCTCACGCCGGGCACCATTTCGGTGGATGTCAGCCAGGGCGAAATCCTGGTGCATGCCCTGACGCGCGAAGCGGCCGCGGGCCTGCTGTCAGGCGAAATGGACCGGCGCGTGACCAGGTTCGAGGGAAGCGGCTGATGTTCGCGGCAGTCGCTGCAGCGCTGCTCGTCGCATTGGCGCTGGCGCTCACGCGCTCGTTTCTCGGGCCGACCGTGTTCGATCGCGCGCAGGCCGCCAATACGGTGGGCACCATTGCGCTGCTGCTGCTGGCGGTAATCGGCTTCCTGACAGA
>MERI01000265.1 GCA_001772005.1 Betaproteobacteria bacterium RIFCSPLOWO2_12_FULL_62_58
CGTCGTTATCCAGCGCGGCACCAGCCACGCCTGGAGCAACCGCTCCGGCAAGCCGGTGAAAATGCTTTATGTGCTGATCGACGGCGATTTCGCGCCGGATCTCGACGGGAAGTTTTGGACCGGGGAATAGGGAAAGCAGGCCCGGCACAGGAAGCTTTGACCCAACCAACCGATATACGGTTGGGAGGTATTCTTTCCCTCAGTGGGATTGTAGGGTGCTTGGTGGAGGTTAATCCGTGGCAACGCCTACAACATCAGGCCCAGTATCCAGCGTTCCCCTCTCTGGCAACGTCTTCATAGACTCCTTGCTGGGAGGAACAAAATGGGGTGGGTCAGTGGGGACAGGCACCACCGTAACGTTCAGCTTCCCGCAAGGCGGTTCGTCGTATTGGTCGACCGATCCCGTCAATGGCTATGGATCGTCATCAGGCGGCGGGGAACCCTGGAACTCGTTCGGGCTAATTTCTGTTCAGCAATCCGCATTCCAAAGTGCGCTTCAGAAATGGGCGAATGTGGCGAACATTAGCTTTTCGAAATCAGCCGACAATCAAACCACTGCCGGCGACATTAGGGTGAGTTTCACATACAACGCCAACTCGTCAGAAGCTGCGCACGCATACTTTCCTTCATATGGTCCGAAAGGCGGAGATATTTGGCTCAATGCGAATGGCTACTTCACGACGTATAGCAATCTGAACTTTGGTAGTTACGGCTTCTTTACGATTCTGCACGAACTCGGGCACGCACTGGGGTTGAAGCACCCGTTTGAAACGTTATCGTGGAACTCCAACACATTACCGGAGCAGTACGACGCTTGGCACTATACGGTAATGAGTTATGAGGGTGTTCCCGGTTCGCCTTTGGTAGTCTGGACTTACCAGCCGACGACGCCAATGCGCTTTGATATCGAGGCGCTGCAGTACTTGTATGGGCCAAATCTTCAGTTCCACGCTGGCGATGATGTTTACACGTATTACGCGGGGCAAAACTACTTCGAGACGATTTGGGACGCGGGAGGAAGCGACACTATCCAATATATTGCCGCCTCCGATCCTTCGGAAATCGACCTCAGGCCGGGAGCGTTGAGCAACCTCGGTAATACTCTGTACACCCAGGATTTCTCGTATTCGAGCATCTATACCGTGGTGATTTATGACACCGTTGTCATAGAAAATGCGATCGGAGGAGATGGCCCCGACCTCATCTATGGAAATAATGTTGCGAATTCGCTGGAGGGCCACGGCGGCGCAGACACGATACTAGGTGGTCTAGGGGACGACTCGATCGAGGGTGGTGATGGTAATGATCGACTAGAGGGCGGACCTGGGAACGACCGCTTTGACTGGGAATCCTCCACCCGTGCCGGCGCGGACACTCTTGCCGGCGGATCGGGGGACGACGAGTACGTTATTTTTGGCAACGATCAAGTCATAGAAAACAGCAGTGAGGGAATCGATACCATCTTTGCGTTTACAAACTACTCGATTCAGTTTGTCGCTAACGTAGAAGCCTTGGTTCTGTCCGGCACAGATTCTATTTCTGGCACTGGCAATGCTCTCGATAATATTTTAAAGGGCACCAGCGGATCGAACGTCCTAGATGGGAAGTCCGGCAGGGATACGATGTACGGTGGTGAAGGCAACGATAGGCTGAATGGTGGGGTGGGCCTCGATCGAGCGGACTTTATTGGAAACCGCTCCGCCTACACGATCACCAAAACAATATCTGACTATACCGTTTCAGGGCCTCAGGGCACGGACACGCTCAGCACCATCGAGCGGCTGAAATTTTCCGACAAGTCCTTGGCCATTGACATGACTGTGAGCGAGGCCGGGGGCAAGACCGCGCTGCTGCTGGGCGCCTGTCTGGGCGCAAGCGGCCTGAACGACAAGGCCACCGTGGGTGCGATTCTGGATTATTTCGATGGCGGCTATACGCTCACTGACGCGGCCACAGTATTGGTCGATGCCGGTATCGTCGCGCAGCTTGCCGGAGGCGCGGACAACAAGCACTTCGTGGACTGGATGTTCCTGAATCTGGTGGATGCCTTGCCCGATGCCGCGACCGAGGCTGTGCTGATCGACTTTATCACCAGCGGGCAGTTTACGCAGGCCACTTTTCTGGCGACGGTGGCTGCGCTTCAGATCAATCAGGATCACATAGGGCTCGTGGGCTTGCAGCAGAACGGGATGGAGTTCGTTTGAGTCCCCAGGGCGGGGGCAACCCGAACACTGGGGCTACGGTCGAGGTTCGTTCCGTCGGCTAAGGCGGGGCCACGCTAAATAAGTGCGGCGCGACCAAGCTACTTTCTTAGGCACAATCCCGACTGATCACAGGTTAAGACAAGCGATTGCCCCGTTTCGCACTTTGCGGAGAAAAGAATATTCTGAACCTCAATACCGATTACTCGGACATCTTCTGTGGCGCAACCTAAAATGCGCGCTGACTTTCTCGCTTCGGCTGTGTAGTCGATGTTCTTAGGTGGCGAAGAAACCTGTATGGGTTCCGGCGGTGGAGACGCCTTTATCGCAGCTCTGGCCTGCCTTGCCTCCTCCTCTGCTCGCAATCGCTTCTGCGTTTCTTCAGCGCGTATGCGCTCTTCTTCCATCGCCCTACGCTTTGTCTCCTCTTGCTTGGCCTGCCAGGCAGTGTAATCTGAGGTCCTCAAAGGAATATCGTTTTGCATGCAACCTCGCGCCAGGTCGGCGCCGTATGCGCGATTTGCGTTGAGGTCGGCTCCCGCCACACGTCCCCATCTTGCGCTGTAAGCATTCGCCAAGTCCTTTACTTTATCTTTCTCCGAGGCTTTCTCTACAGCCATGTTCGCCATGTTGCCATGAAAAATCGCCTCTGGTGATTCTGGCCGAGTAGTAACGTCGTCAGGGAACGGAGATTGGCTTGTGGAGAACTTTTGCCCCTGATTGACGTGGAGTCCGGCGCATTTCCCAAGTGCTCGATCCGCAGACGACACCACAATTGTGTCTGGATCGGTCTCAAGTGCGCGCGCTATGGCTCCAGTCGGAATAACAATGAACCAAGCGTTCGCATTGCCTGAGACAAGTAGCGCCAGCACAAAACCATATGCCACCCTCGCTAGACTTGCCATAATGGTCTCCTTGGGGTTCGATGGAACGCATCGTTTCATTATACGGCCCGGAAACTCCCGCCCCTTCGCTTAACATCCCGTCTCGTTTCGGGTAACGGCGCGGGTAACATAGCCAGCGCCATCCCGTCCCACCTATACGTTTCAATGCGTTAGAGCGATTTCGTCGGTGTAATCGCTGTGCGGAATGTGAACCAGCGTGCCGTGCCGGATGGCCACGCGGCGCGGCAAATCGATGTAGTTGGCATCGCCTTGCCATACGACTTTCTCCTCGGTCAAAAAATCGGCCGTATGCCCGGTCCACGCCAGCACCGGGGAGAGCCATCCTTGCGGACGAGTGCCGGTGTGCTTCTCCAGCACGTCGAGACTGCGGCGGATCAGAGCATGCTCTTCCTCCGGCGTCATGTAGGCCAGAAGCTGATCCTGGGTATAGCCGTGCGCGGCGATGTCGTGTCCCGAACGCACGATCTGCGCCACCGCTTCGGGATAGACCTCGGCGCATCGGGCATTGGTGCAGAAGGTGCCCGGCACGCCGCATCGATCGAGTATCCGGATGATGCGCCAGACGCCGGCCTTGCCGCCGTAGTGCGGCCACGTGATCGCCTGATGATCGACGGTGCCGGGCTTGATCTGCGTTCTCTGGACCAGATTGGGCGGTCCTTTGCCGTCGGGCCAGACCTCGATCATGACCGTGAGCGCGACCGCGATCTTCTTGCCATTCGGCCAGGAAGTGAAAACGCTATTCATTGCGTGTTCCTTTCGAGGGTTCAGAAGTTACGTTTGCTGTCATTGCGAACGAAGCGTAGGTCGGGGTACGCGTAGCGTTCCCCGACATCCGCCAAGCGTCAGGTAGCCGCCGCTACGGCAACCTGACCTACGCCTTTTCGGCACGAGCGGCCATGCAAGTCAGCGCGGCAATTCCGTACTCTATCTAGAACTCCTCCGCCGAATACTCCTCGCCCGGCATGCGGACCAGCGGGAAAGCGCCCCCACTCACGAAAAACTCCTGGGCGGTGGTGTAGTTCGCAAGATTGCTGACCAGGAATAAACACGCAATGCTGCGTCCGATGTTCCGGTTGCCGCCGGTGATCACAGCGATCCGCCCCGCTATCCCGAATGCTTCTTCACCCTCCATTTCACTCATCTCGTCGCCTCCCTGAGCACGATCAGCATTATGCCTGTGGCGGCGGATTACCGCGAAGCACTCGCAGCTTTCACTAAACAACCCTCCGTAGTAAGCCGAGGGGTTCAGGACATGTCGGCTTGAAGCCAACTGCAAAGTATCCCTGACTGTCATTCCCGTGGAAACGGGAATCCATACCATGCATCGCGCTTCGTGGTAGCTCAGTATGGGTCCCCGCTCCCCGATTAAGACACTCGAGGACAGGCTTCGCGAGGACGACACTCATTTGTTAGTCAATTATGCAAGGATCGATAGCAGCTGCGCTCCTGGCCCTTGTAAAGTGTTCCACGTTGAGCTAGCGTGCGCACAGCACCCGCTTCGGCGGCCAAGGCATTGAGGACGGTTGCCGACGCCGTTGACGGGGCCACGAGAAAAAGGGCACGCTATATGATCATACTGTTGCCGCGTTTCGCCGCATGGATGTTCCCGATTGGCATGCTGGTTCTCGGTGCGAGCGGGGTTGCCGGTCAGACCACCTCGACAGGCTCGGGACAGGCTTATCCGAACAAGGTCATACGCATCGTCACCTCTGCGCCTGGAGGCGGTTCCGACATCCTGTCGCGGCTGATCGCGCCAGGGCTAACAGAGAGCCTGGGGCAGCAGGTGATCGTCGATAACCGCGGGTCCATCGCCCCGGAAATCGTGGCCAAAGCGCCGCCTGATGGTTACACGCTTCTTGTCAGCGGCAGCCCGCTCTGGGTCCTGCCGCTATTGCGGGCCAACACCCCGTGGGACGCGGTGAAAGATTTTGCACCGATCACGTTGGCGGTGAGTTCGCCCAGCATTCTCGTTGTGCATCCATCACTGCCGGTAAAGTCCGTCAAGGAACTGATCGCTTTGGCTAAAGCGAGGCCCGGAGAGCTCAACTATGCTTCGGGCACGCCAGGCGCCACGCCTCATCTCGCGGCGGAGTTATTCAAAGTCATGGCGGGCGTCAATATGGTGCGCGTGGGTTACAAAGGCACGGGACCGGGAATCCTCGGTGTGATGAGCGGGCAGGTGGAACTGATGTTTCCCAACGCCGGCTCGGCGATGCCGCACGTCAAGTCGGGCAGGTTGAGGGCCCTGGCAGTGTGCAATGCGCAGCCTTCTGCGCTGGTTCCGGGTTTGCCTACAGTGGCGGCCTCGGGCCTGCCCGGCTATGAAACGGTATCGCCGCAGGCCGTCCTGGCGCCCGCCAGGACGCCTGTGACGCTCGTCAATCGACTGCACCAGGAGATCGTGCGAGTGCTTAACAAGTCAGACGTGAAAGAGCGGCTTTTCAACTCCGGGGGAGAGGCCGTCGGCAGTACGCCGGAGGAGTTTTCCGCAAAGATGAAATCCGACATCGGCCGCATAGGCAAACTGATCAAGGATGCCGGCATCCACGTGGAATGACGGGCGCCAGGCATCCTTAGCGTTCCACCGTCTCGCTTTCGATCTCGTAATACTCTTCGAGACCGATCAGATCCTCGACTTCTTTGCGCCAGACGATCATCTTGTCCTGCGGCAAGCCGGTCTCCCCGCGGGTCGTGAGGTTCGTGATCACGCGCTTCATTTCCTGGGTCACCGGGCACAGCAGCGCCGTCGGATAGGTGGACAATTTGTACCCCATGTCCTCGAATTCCCGCACCGAGAAAAGCGGACGCCCGAACCTGTTGCCTTCGCTGTTGGTATACGCGAGGAGCCCTTTGATTTCGCGAGGCACCTGGCGGGCTTCTTCAACGGTGTTGGGGAAAATCATGACCATGTCGGCGCCGGCCTCGAAAAAGAGATTGGCGCGCTCCACGCCTTCGGCAAAGCCGTCGGTTTTCATGGCATCCGTCCGTCCCATGATCACGAAATTCGGGTCGGCGCGCGCCGCCACCGCCGCCTTTATTTTGGCCACCATTTCTTCCCGCGAGACCACGTGCTCGATTCCCCTGTGGTAATGGGCGCGCTTGGGATAAATCTGGTCTTCGATGTGCAGAGACCCGCGGCGCCGGCGCGTTCCAGCTCTCTCACGGTGCGCATGACGTGCAGCGGTTCTCCGTAGCCGGCGCCCGCATCGACCACGACGGGAATGCGCACGGCGGCTGTCACGTAGCGCGTGGTGTGGGCAAGCTCGGTCAGCGTCAGCAGCGGTTCGCTGGTCACATAGTGAGCCCCCAACTGGTAACCGCCGATGTGCACGCATTCGATGCCGAACGCTTCCGCCACTCGCGCCGTGTACGGATCCCATATGCCGAGGGCCGGGATAAAGCGCGGGCGGGCGAGCAGTTCGCGAAATTTGATGAGCGGAGACGGGGGGCCACGATATTTTCCTTTTGCGGTTACTCGATACATGCTTCGCTTTTCATTTGAGTCTCTTTTGGTTGGCCGTAACAAGACCGCCCCTGGCCCGGACTCTTTATTCCACCTTCGCGCCGGACGACTTCGCGATCTTCGCCCATTTCGCGAGTTCCGCCTTGATGAACTCGCCGAACGCCTGCGACGGACTGCCGATCGGTTCGAGCCCGAGGTTCGCCAGCCGCCGGGCGATCTCCGGCAGCCTGAGCACTCGCGTCACTTCGTCGTGCAATTTGGTGACGATCGGCGGCGGGGTGCCCGCGGGCGCGATAAAGCCGTACCACGCGGTCGCCTCGAACTTGCGCACCCCGAGTTCATCAAGCGTCGGAAGGTCCGGCACCACCGGCGAGCGCTTGAGCGAAGTAACGCCAAGTCCGCGTATCCGGCCCGCCTGAATCTGCGGAACGGCCGCGGTGGAGACGACGAACATCATCTGGACCTGGCCGCTCATCAAGTCCGTCACCGCCCCCGCTACCGTCTTATTCGGTACGTGCACGATGTTGATGCCGGTCTCGCCCCTGAACATCTCGCCGATGAGATGAGCCGGCGAGCCGTTGCCGCCCGAACCGTAGTTGAGCGCACCCGGCCTTTGCTTCGCGAGCCTAACCAGCTCTTTCACCGACGTTGCGGGCACCGACGGATGCACCGCCAGCACGAAGGAGGTGGATGCGATCTGCGTGATCGGCGCGAAATCCTTGACCATGTCGTAGGAGACTTTGAAGAAATTCACCGACATCATGTGCGTCGACGTGGCGAGCAGCAGCGTGTAGCCGTCGGGGGCCGAGCGCGCCACGATTTCGGCGGCGATTGTGCCGCCGGCGCCGCCGCGCTGGTCCACCACGAGCTGCTGTCCCCAATCTTCGGCGATCTTCTGTCCCAGTATGCGCGGCACCGCATCAGGGCTTCCACCCACCACGACGCGGATCGGTTTGGTGGGATAGCTCTGGGCAAAGGCTGCCGGCGTGAGCGTCCAGCACAGCGCGAGACAGATCGCCCGGACGCGATCATAGGTGAATGCCATTGCAATCCTCCTTTCCCGCCACGAGAGGCGGAGCCGTGCAGGTTCAGTTCGGCTTGATTCCGGCCGCCTTGACCACTTTTTTCCACTTCGGAATTTCGCGATCGATCAGCGCCGCGAATTCTTCCGGCGTGCTGCTCAGCGGCTCGAGACCGAGATTGAGAAAACGCTCGGCGGTCGCCGCGGACTTCAACAGCCGCACGATCTCCGCATTCGCTTTCCTCACGATGGCGGGCGGCGTTCCCGCAGGAAACAGCATGCCGTACCACACGTCGAATTCGTAACCGGACACCCCCGCCTCGTTTATCGTCGGCACTTCCGGCAGCGCCTGGGACCGCTTCGCCCCGCTCACTGCAAATGCCCTGACCTTGCCGCTCTTGATGTGCGGGAGCACGGTCGCCACGCCAACCAGCAGCATCGGGATCTCTCCGCTCAGGAGCGCCGTCATTCCCGGACCGGTGCCCTTGTACGGCACGTGCACCAACTGTACCCCGGTCATGAGCGTCAACAGTTCGATGCCGAGATGCGAAGCACCGCCGCTGCCGCCGGAACCGTAAATCACCTTGCCGGGGCGACTTTTCGCGAGCGCGATCAGTTCCTTGATCGAGTTTGCCTGCAACGACGGATGTGCGGCGACCACGAACGGCTGCTGCGCCACCAGCGAAACCGCCGCGAATCCCTTCTGCGGATCGTAGGGAAGCCTGAGAAAGAGCGCGGGCGTGAACGTGATATGCCCGATGCTCCCGAGCAGCAGCGTGTGACCATCGGGCGTCGATTTGGCGACGATGTCTGCGCCGATGCTGCCGCCGGCGCCCGCCCGGTTGTCCACCACTACCTGCTGACCCCAAGTGTCCGTGAGCCACTGGCCGATAAAGCGTGCGACGATGTCCGTGCCGCCGCCGGCCGAGACCGGTACGACCAGTCGTATCGGCTTGCTCGGGTAACCCGCCGCGGCGCTGCTCTGTTGGGCCGGCGTCAGCCCGGCGTGGAGCGCCACGCCGAAAGCGGCAAGACCCAGCATCAGGCGCGAATCAAGTTTCATTGCTTACTCCTTCATCGATGCTCGCCGCTTGATGCCCGCGGCCGGGATGATCGTCGCCCGCTTTGCAATTCGCTCCTGATAATCGTGTTGCGCGCCGCTTGCCGGTCACGGCGCGCTCCAGGGCAGGCGCGACTATTTATTCAACTTTACCTATCCCCGTGACACCCAACCACACCACCCCGCCCCTATGGGGCACCCCTCCTCAGCGGAGGAGGGGAGAGATTTTTTCCCCTCCTTACCAAGGAGGGGTGGCGCCGAAGGCGACGGGGCAATTTTCCCCTCCTTACCAAGGAGGGGTGGCGCCGAAGGCGACGGGGCAATTTTCCCCTCCTTACCAAGGAGGGGTGGCGCCGAAGGCGACGGGGTGGTTACGTCGCACGACTGGGCTCTTGGCCGTCACGCAGTTACGTAATCATCAATAATTTCCATTCTTACCGACCTCCCGGTACCCAGGCGGTCGGCGCCAATGCCTGTTCGTCGCTCACGGCGTCGATCACGACCGGCCTTCCCATGGCGAATGCGCGCGGCAGCAGTTCCTTGAGCTGTGCCGGCTTCTCCACCCGGAATCCGGCGCAGCCCAACGATTCCGCCACTTTCGCGAAATCGACGGCTTTCTGGAACCGCCAGATCTCGTCCGCGCGATAGCGATCGCCCCTCTTGCCCTGGTACGCGGCGCCGACCAGCGGGATCTCCTGGTTGAGCGAGCTGTTGTCGTTAACCACCACCACCAGGTTGATGCCGTGGCGCGCCGCGGTCTCCAGTTCCGGGAGGTGGTAGTAGAGGCCGCCGTCGCCGGTGAACAGCAGTACGGGCCGATCCGGGAGCGCGCACTTGACGCCCATCGCGCCGGGCAGGCCCCAGCCGAGCGAGCCCTCACAGCGGATGTAGCGCTGCCCGGGTTGCGTGAAGTCGACCATCTGGCCGCTCCACATGCCGGCGTGTCCCGTATCGGTCACCACCACGCCGTCGGCCGGGAGCGCCTGCGCGATCTCCCGGCAGATGCGTTCCGGACGCATCGGGCTCGCATCCGACTTGAGCATCGGTTCCATTTTCGCGCGCCATTCCGCGACGAGCTGCTGCGCGCGCCCGGTCCACGCTCTTGCGCTTGCGGGTTCCTTGCGCTGCGCGGCATCGGCCATCTGCCGCAGCGTCACCTTGGCATCGCCCATCAGCGAGACCGCATTCGGATAGTTTTTGCCCAACTGCTCGCCGTCGATGTCGAGCTGAATCACCGGCGTGCCTGCGGCGGGTATCCGCCAGTTGGCGGTCACCTGCCCGCCGGCGTGGCTGCCGATGAAAAAGACGAGGTCGGCCTCCGACACCGCCTGGTTGGCGCACGCGCGCGAATAGGTG
This sequence comes from Betaproteobacteria bacterium RIFCSPLOWO2_12_FULL_62_58, assembly GCA_001772005.1. Classification (GTDB taxonomy): domain Bacteria; phylum Pseudomonadota; class Gammaproteobacteria; order Burkholderiales; family SG8-41; genus DSOT01. The sequence continues at coordinate 10,007 of MERI01000265.1, forward strand.
CCGACCACGCCGACCGACAGCGGATGGTTATCGAGTATTGCGGCTTTGGCGCTGAGCGAAGTGGCGACGGGTATCTGCAGTTTTTCGGCGAGCGCCACCAGCTCGGCCTGCGCCTGGGACGCAACCACGCCGCCCCCGGCGACGATGACCGGGCGCTGCGCTTGCGACAATCTCGCAACGGCATCGCGCACGCGCTCCATCTCGGGACCGGGGCGAAACGCCGGCAGGCGCGAAAACTGCGGCTCGGTCATCACCTGCAGATCGGCCTCTCCCTCGACGCCCTGGCCGTGGGATCCGCGCAACCGGAGATGCACCGGGCCGGGCGCGCCCGAAGTCGCGGCGCGGAACGCATGACGCAACAGGTCGGGTAGCCGCATTACGTCATCGACCTGCACGTTGAGCTTCGTCACCGAATCGAACTGGCTGAAGTCCTCCACTTCCTGGTAAGCCTGCCGGTAACGCCCGGCGGTGGCGGGTCCGCCGGTGATGGCGATGACCGGCGAACAGGCCATGTAGGGATCGCGCAGACCGGCCGCGAGGTTGGACGCGCCGATTTGCTGCCCCATGCAAACCCCGGGACCCACTCTCGCGCGCGCATAGCCGTCGGCCATGTAGGCCGCCGCCTTCTCGCCGTGCGTCAGGATTTTGCGGATGTTCAGGTCGTCCATTTCCGCCAGCGCGTCCATCAGGATGGTCGGCACGAAAAACACGTGCGTGATGCCATAGCCTTTCAGCATCTCCGCAAAGAGCCGCGATCCGGTCATTTTTGGCATGAATTCACTCCCCCTTGAAAAGCTGCAATGTTACCGCTCCCCGCGGTATGTCATTAAGAAAACAAGATCATGCTAGTCGCGCCGCAAGCCGGTCGCCTTGACCGCTTTTTGCAGCTTCTCGATTTCCGCGCGCATGTGCGCGCCGAGCTCCTGCGGCGCGGAGCCTATGGGCTCGGCTCCGAGACCCGATATGCGCTCCTGCAATTCCGACGCCTTCAAGGCCCTTACCACTTCCGCGTTGAGCCTGGATATGATTTCATGCGGCGTTTTCGCGGGCGCCACGAGGCTGTACCAGCCGATGACTTCGTAGCCCGGAACGGATTCGGCGATCGGCGGCACGCCGGAAACGAGGGGCGTGCGCTTCAGGCTGGTGACACCCAGTGCTTTCAACTTGCCCGTCTTGATAAACGGCAACACCGCCGGCACCACCGCGATCGTGAGCTGCACCTGGCCGGCCACGGTATCGATCAGCGCGGGCGTGATCCCCTTGTAGGGAACATGGACGAGGTCTATGCCCGTCATGTTCTTGAATATTTCGGTGGCGAGATGCGGAGGGGTCCCGGGGCCTCCCGATCCATAATGAAGCTCCCGCGGCTTCGATTTCGCATACGCAACGAGTTCCTTAACCGACGCCGCCGGAACCGACGGGTGGACCGTCAGCACAAAAGGCGTCGAGGCCAGAAGGCTGATGGGCGCAAAATCCCTGAGCAGCTCGTAGTTGAGCTTTTCGTACAACGCCGCGACGATGACGTGGCTCGATGTCAGAATCAGCAATGTATAGCCGTCCGGTGCTGCCCTGGCCGCGATCTCCGTTCCGATAATACCGCTCGCACCGGCCCGGTTATCGACGACAACCTGCTGACCCCAGGCTTCCGTGAGCTTGTGCCCGATCAAACGCGCCATAATGTCCGGACCGGAGCCTGGTGTGGTGCTGGCTATGATACGAATCGGTTTGGTCGGGTAGGCCTGGGCCGCGGCGACTGCGCTCGGCACCGCAAGGCCATTAGCCACAGAGAGTACAGAGAACACAGAGATAAGAGCAAAATGCCGAGTACCAGATTCTTGTCGGTTCATACTCTGTGAACTCCTGGTCCTCTGTAGCTGCGAATCGTAGGGTGGGCCTTGGCCCACCAATTCGCCGGTGGGCATGAATGCCCACCCTACCCATTCATCCGTTCACCGCTCACCGCTCACCGCTTATATCCACGGCGGCCGATATCAGTCGCGCGGTAGAGACCGCCGTCGGCGGCGGTCAGGTAGAGGCTCGTCAGGCCGGCGTCGCCGAAAGCGCATCTCATCGGCATGTCGGCGGGCGCCGGGTGCGTCTCCAGTATCGTTCCCGAGGGCGAAATCACGTAGATCACCGGTCCCACGCCGCTCTTCTTCCAGCCCGCGCACGCGATGATGTTGCCCTCGCTGTCGAGGCACATGCCCTCGATGCCGCGCTCCACGACCACGAAATCGATCAGCGTCTTCACTCCTCCCACACCGCCGTCGGGCCTGACCGGATAGGCGCTCAGCCGTTGCAGGTTGCCGCGCTCCGCGTCGCCATCCGCGACGTACAGCGTCTTCTCGTCGGCGGACAACAGAATGGCGCGCGGCCCGGCCGTGTCGTGCGTGACGCGCGTGAGCCGCCATCCGTCACTAACACGTTCCAGCCGCAGCACCGAAGCATGGTCCAGCATTGGATACACCGGCGGACCGTATGGCAGTTGCGCGTTGTAGGCGTCGGCGATCCACACGCGGCCCTTGCTGTCCACGACGACGTCGGTCGGCTGGTTGTGATGCTTGCCGTCGAGAAGGTCGGCCGTGGGCGCCGTGGAGCCATCCTTCAGGAAATGGACGACACGCCTGCCGCCCTCCTGCGCCCCGAACACCGTGCCGTCCTTCGCCAGCGCCAGGCCGTTGGTGCGGCCGGTATACGGGCGGAAGAGATCCGCCTTGCCGGTAGCCGGGTCGAAACGCATGATGCGCTCCTCCGCCACCGCGCTGAACAGCATGCCGCTCCCGTCCCACGCCAGGCCGCCGGTCCTGCCTTTGTACGGTCCGGCTACGAGCTCGAATTTCCAGGTCATAGTTTTCTCTCCGTCGTTCCTGTTCGTTGCGCATTCGACTAACGAGTGTCGTTCCCGCGTAAGCGGGAACCCATACGGCGCTTCACCTCGCAAGATGCATCCATTGGATTCCCGTTTTCACGAGAATGACAACGCTTTTTTATCACCGTCCGGGAACACCGGGGATATTCAACCGCGTACGCACCACGGAACCGATGTTGGTGATATAGAGCGATTTCCAGTCGTCGTCGCCCCAGGCGAAGTTGGTCGGATGGTGACCCGTCGTCCTGATCCGCGCGAGAACCTTGCCCGACGGGTCATGCACGAAGATGCCGCCCGGGCCGGTGCAATAGAGGTTGCCTTCGCTGTCGCACTTCATGCCGTCCGGCACGCCGCGCTCGGGGCCGGAGTACTGGTAGAAGACGCGCCCCTTTCCCACGGTGCCGCCAGGCTTCACATCGTAAACCCGGATCAGCCGTTCGCGGCTGCAGTTGATGTACAGCAGCTTTTCGTCCGGCGAAAAGCACAGACCGTTCGGATAGACGAATTCGTCGGTCACCAGCGTCATCTGCTTGCCGTCCGGGGAGATCCGGAACACGGGCTGCTTGTCGTTGTAGCGTTGCAGGTCCTCGCCCACCATGCCGACGTTGAGCAGTCCGCCCACCGGATCGGTGAACCAGATCGCGCCGTCGGAGCTCACGATGATGTCGTTCGGGCTGCTCAGCTTCTTGCCCTGCCAGCGGTCGGCGAGGGTCGTGCGTGAACCGTCCTTCTCTATGCGGAACACCGTGCGTCCGCCCCAGCCGGCGACTACCACCCGGTACTCGAGATCGAGCGCCAAGCCGTCCGCCTTGACGGACGGCATCATCACGGCCTCCAGCCCGCCTTTCGGCTTCCACTTCCAGATCACGTCGCCGATGATGTCGGTGAAAAAAAGCTGCTTGTTGCGCCCGTCCCACACCGGGCCTTCGCCGAAGATGATGTCCCGGGCGATGATGTCGAGCGGCGGATTCTTCCCGACGATGCGCTCCGCCCCGGGAGCCAGCATGTCGAGTTCAATCTTCAGGTCGTCCAGCGATCCGTGCATTAGTTTCTCCTTCAATTTGCTTTTAGGCTCCCGTCCACGTTTTCTGCGAGAAAGCACGGTGATCGGTCACCGCGTCGATCACGACCGGCCGGCGCACGGCGAGCGCTTGCTTCAGCGCACCCGGCAGCTCAGCCGGCTTTTCGACGCGCATGCCGACGCAACCGAGCGATTCCGCAACCTTCTTGAAATTCACGTCGGTAAAACCCCACATTTCGCGCCCGCGCTCGTCCGGGTCGCCGCCGTATGCCTTGTCGAAATGCGGTATCTCCTGGTTGAGCGCCCCGTTGTTGTTCACGACGACGACGAGATTGATGCCGTAGCGCGCTGCGGTTTCCAGTTCGGCGAGATGATAATAGAAGCCGCCATCGCCGGTGAAGCAGATGACTGCGCTATCGGGCAGAGCGCATTTTACTCCAAGCGCGCCGGGGAATCCCCAGCCGAGCGAACCCGCGCAGCGGATCAGCCGCTGGCCGGGCTTGGTGAAATCGACCATGCTTCCAGCCCAGATGCCGGAGTGCCCGGTATCGCACACCAGCACTCCGCCCTCGGGCAGCGCACGCGTGATTTCGCGGCAGACGCGCTCGGGCCGCATCGGTACCGCATCCGAATTGACGTTGGCCGCGACCGAAGCGCGCCATTCCTCGACGAACCCGCGCACCTTTGCAAGCCACGGTGCGCGCTTTGCCGCACCGCCTGCGACCGCGACTGCCAGCATCTGCCGGAGCACCGTCCGGGCGTCCCCGAGCAGCGCAACTTTCGCAGGATAGTTACGGCCCATTTCCCGCGCATCGATATCGAGGTGGATGACAGGCTTGCCCGGACGCGGCACCTGCCAGCGCGCGGTGACCTGGCCGCCGGTATGGCTGCCGATGTAGAACACGAGATCGGATTCGCCCACCGTGCGGTTGGCGCACGCCCGTGAATAGGTGCCGACCACACCGACTGCCAGCGGGTGCGTATCGAGGATCGTGCCCTTCGCATTGAGCGATGTCGCAACCGGAATCTGCAGTTTTTCCGCAAGCGCCACGACTTCGGCCTGTGCGCCCGACCAGGCCACCCCGCCCCCGGCAACGATGACCGGGCGCTCGGCGGCATCGAGCAGGCTCACCGCCTCCATGACCAGCGAGTTGTCCGCCGCAGGACGAAATGGCGGAACCTGCCTGAACGGGTCCTCGACGATCAGTTCGATGTCCGCCTCGGTCATCACCGATTCCGCATGGTGGCCACCGATTTGCAAATGCACGGGACCGGGCGCGCCGGTGGTCGCCTCGCGGAAAGCCTGGCGCAACATGTCGGGAAGACGCGCGATGTGATCCACGTGCGCGTTGAACTTGGTCGTGTGCTCGAACTGGGTGAAATCCTCGAGTTCCTGGTAGGCGTGCCGGTGGCGCGCCAGCGGCGCCGGTCCGCCGGTCATCGCGATCACCGGGGAAGACGCGAGATACGCATCCTTCAGTCCCGCCGCAAGGTTGGAGCCGCCGACATGCTGCGCCATGCACACCCCGGGCTTGCCGCTCGCCCGTGCGTAACCGTCCGCCATGTACGCGGCGGCCTTTTCCCCGTGCGTCATGACGCGCCGGATGCCCATGCCCTCCATCGAAGTGAGCGTCTCCAGCAACATCTGCGGCACGAAAAAGACGTGGGTCACCCCGTACGCGCGCAGAGTCTCGGCGACAAAGCGGGGGCCGGTGGTCTTCGGCATCGAACAGCGTCCTCCCAGGACAGGCGGTGCAAGAATACGGGGCTGGAGTTTTCCGAGCATGCTACCAAACGACCCTCGCGTATTCAACGCATTAGTCCAATTCGTGAACGAGTGGGTCGGGCGATGGACACGCTACAAGGCGCACCTCTCCGGCGTTTGGGCGAATTTCTTCCGGTATTCCACCGGATTGAGCGTGCCACCCTGCCTCGGGGTGTGGCCGGTAGTTTTATCCGTCCCGTTGACGCTCTATACTGCGTCACTGGGAGGTCGACTTCTAGTTGGGCGACTGGAGAGCGCTGGTGAGTACATATGCGGAAGAGGTCCGCGAAACATTCCGGACATTAGAAACGGAAGAGCTTCGCGATCGGCTCAAGACTGGAACATTAACTGCCGAGGCGCATACAGTTGCACTCGATGAACTCGCGTCGCGCGGAGTCGCAACAATTGATGTGCCACAACAACCAATTGCTGCGGCGGAAATTGCCCCAGCTCCTGGCTTCTTCGCAAGAGGTCAGGAGATCAGGGTCAGGCCTTTACTTTATAGTGAATAAGCCCTTCATTGGTTCGACCAACGGCGAGGAACTATAAAGTAAAGGCCTGACCCCAAGGTCTCTGCCAAGGTCTCTCGATCAAAGTGAAGAACTGCTCAAAGCTCTCCCGCGTGCGTTCCTTGCCCACCCCCCTTGGTAGACAAAACCGGGAAAATGATGACAAGCATTCAGCAGGCGGATAAGCAGCATGAGTAGCAAAAGCCAGAGCGTGGGTAAGAGCCCGATTATCGCCGACGAAGCCTCCGCTCAGGCGCTCGCGCAGTACTGCCCGGACCTGGAGAACTGGGCGCGGAGCTGGTGCTATGAGCAGAGCGATCTCGTTCAAGGGCAACGCATCGTCAAATTCCTCAAACCGTTCCTTCTTCACCTGCTGAACCAACGACTCAGCGCCAAGACCCTGCACAAGCACCGCGACCACTTGTGGATGCTCGGCGGCGAAGTCATTCGGCGCCGTCAAGAAAACTCTACCCTCAGGCGCGTGG
>MERI01000266.1 GCA_001772005.1 Betaproteobacteria bacterium RIFCSPLOWO2_12_FULL_62_58
GGGCGCCGGCAACGTGAGCGAGGCGCTGGTTTTTGGCCGCATCGCAGGGAAGAACGCGGCAGGCGAGCAGGACGTCACTGCGTGAAGCTTTGCTGACGTTATAACGTCAAGCGTCTTTGCAGAAATACTCAATAATCCTTCGACTCGCCCAAGCCCCCGAGCCCGTCCTCTCCAACAATTCGAACGAAGTCCGATGTCATAGTGTCCATTTATTCGGCCGAGGATCCGCGGTAGACTTTGGCGAGGGGAGTATATGGTATCGCTACTCTCGTGGCGGGCAGCAGCCAGAGATGGTTGATAAGGCGCTGGAGGCGGGATGTTGTATGTCATCGTGGTGATCAAGCACGGGACGCGCCGACTGACGCACGTAAACGTGACTGCGCACCCGAGTGCGGCCTGGACGCTATAGCAGTTGCGGGAGGTTGTGGGAGACGAAGGCGGGCATCGGTACCTGATCCATGATCGGGATCGGATCTTCGTCGAGCACTTGGATGATTCGATGAGGGCGCTGGGCGTAGCAGTGCTGCGCTCACCGGTGGCGAGTCCGAAAGCAAATTCGATCTGCGAACGCGTGATCGGGACAATACGACGCGAATGCCTGGACTGGATGATTCCGCTGTCTGAGGCACATCTGCGGTCAATTCTGAAATCGTGGATAACCCATTACAACCGTGGACGGCCTCATAGTGCGCTGGGTCCAGGCGTTCCAGACCCTCCGAAGGAATCTATGGTGGTTTCGAAGTTAGAATCCCGACATCGATTGGCGGCGGGCACGCTCGTGCTCGCGAACTCGGTGCTGGGTGGGCCGCACTACGAGTATTCGTTTGCAGCGCGTCCGGCGGGCACTTGATCGGGTGTCCAGAAGCGAACAGGAGATGCACGGCGTGAGTTATTGCGGAGTACAGGCACCGTGACCGGGTAGTGTTCAGGAATAACGCCGTCTTCGGCTCGTCGGCCTTCCGGACACCAACCACCGCACGGAAACTGCAGCTCGGCAACCCCTGTTGCGTTTTGTGGGTTCGATTCCTTCCAAGAAATACCATTGGTCCCTTTTGCGTACAAGACTGCACCTCGCGGTAGCATTTTGGCAGGTTGGTAATTCACCATGGACAGGAGAAATTGCGAGACTGTTGGGCCTGAAAAAAGCTGGCTAAACTATGCCCATTGATGCCCATTCCTGCCCATTTATCCACGGGTTGAATCGGTCGGAAAACAAGGCTGGGAGCCAATAACAGCGCGCGTTTGCAAGGAATTTCGCCTGGCGGAGAGGGCGGGATTCGAACCCGCGGTACGGCTTTCACTGTACACACGCTTTCCAGGCGTGCGACTTAAACCACTCATCCACCTCTCCGGAGACCGGCATTTTAACAGAGGGCCGCACACCGCCAAAAAACAAAGCCCGCTTACCTCACCCCCGACAGTTCCCTTCTCCCGCTAAGCGGGAGAAGGATCAGGGATGAAGGATGCGGGCGTTGCCTGACGTTGCGATTGCCGAAGTACGCTACCGCGCGCACCGTGCTCCGCATTACTTCACCAGCTCCTTGATCTTGTCGACGATTTCGGGATTGGCGAGGGTGGATACATCGCCCGGGTTCTGGTGGTTGGAGATCGCCGCGAGCACGCGGCGCATGATCTTGCCCGAGCGCGTCTTGGGCATGTCGGGGACAATGATCACTTGGCGCGGCCTGGCGATCGCGCCGATCTCGGAGACGATCGCTGCCGAGATCCTGTTCGCGATCTCCTTGGACGCTTGCAAGCCCGGCTTCAGAGAAACGTAGAGGTCGGGCACCTTGCCCTTGATCTCGTCGGCGGCCGGGACCACCGCCGCCTCGGCCACTTCGTCAACGAGAAGAGCCGCCGACTCGAGTTCCTTGGTGCCGAGGCGATGGCCGGCCACGTTGATTACGTCGTCGATGCGGCCGAGGATTCGGTAGTAGCCGTCCGCCGCCTGCACCGCACCATCACCCGCCATGTACGGCCAGTCGCGCCAGTCCTTGCTCTTGCGATCCTTGCAGTAGCGCGCGTAGTACTGCGCAACGAAGCGGTCCGGGTCCTTCCAAATGGTCTGGAAGCCGCCGGGCCACGGGTTGCGAATGCAAATATTGCCTGCCTTGCCCGAGCCGGCCGGCAACTCCTTCCCCTCGTCGTCGTAGATGACCGGATGGATGCCGGGAATTCCAGGACCCGCGCTGCCGGGTTTCATCTTATGGATCGCCGGCACCGTGCTGCAGAGGAAGCCGCCGTTCTCGGTCTGCCACCAGGTATCCACAATTACCGCCTCGCCCTTGCCGACCATCTTGTGGTACCACTTCCAGACCGCGGGCTCGATCGGCTCACCCACCGTCGTCATGTGCTTGAAGCGGTAGTTGTACTTGGCGGGTTCGTCGGGACCGTCGCGCCGCAGCGCGCGGATCGCCGTGGGCGAGGTGTGGAAGATGTTGACGTCGAGATCCTCGGCGATGCGCCAGGGCCGTCCCGCGTCGGGATGGGTCGGCACGCCTTCGTACACGACCGAGGAGGCGCCGAGCGCAAGCGGGCCGTAAACGATGTAGGAGTGGCCCGTGATCCAGCCAATGTCCGCCATGCACCAGTAGACGTCCTCCGGGTGGATGTCCTGTATGTACTTGGAGGTCCAGGTGACGTAGGCGAGGTAGCCGCCGATGGAGTGCTGGCAGCCCTTGGGCTTGCCCGTGGTGCCGCTGGTGTACATGAGGAACAGCGGCGCTTCGGCCGGCATGTGCGCCGGCTCGACGCGCTTGCCACGGTACTTCCTGAGAAGATCGTTGACGATGACGTCGCGCCCCTCCACGAGCTTCGTCGGGCTCGAGTACTTGCCCGGGTGGCGCTGCCAGATCAGCACCTTGTCGACCTTGTGGGCGTCCTTGGCGGATTCGGCGGCCGCGATGTCCGCCTTTTCCTTGTGGTCGAGCAGCTTGCCCGCGCGGTAGTACGCGTCCATGGTGATCAGCACGCGGCTCTCGGAATCGACGACGCGGTCGGCACACGCCTTGCCGCTGAAGCCGCTGAACACCTGGGAGTGAATGACGCCCAGCCGCGCACAAGCGAGCATGGTGATGGGCAGCTCCGCCACCATCGGCATGTGCAGCGTGACCCGGTCGCCCGCCTTCAGACCGCAGAAGTCGCGCAAAAGAGCCGCGAACTCGTTTACGCGGACGAACAGCTCTTGATAGGTGATGTGCTGGACCGTCTCGTGCTCCGGCTCGGGCACGAAATGAATCGCCGTCTTGTTCTTGTGCTTGGCGAGATGCCGGTCGACGCAGTTGAAGCAGGCGTTGAGCTTGCCGCCGACGAACCAGCGCCAGAAGGGCGGGTTGCTCGTGTCGAGGGTCTTCTCCCAGCGCTGGTACCAGTCGAGGAGGTCTGCGAACTCCCTGAAGCAGTCGGGGGACCTGTCGAGGCTGAAGCGTTCGAAGACGCTCGTATCGGTCAGATTGGCCTGGGCGATGAACGTGGCCGACGGAGAGAAATAGTCCTCCTCCGGCCAATGCACGGCGATCTGCGCCTCGGAAATATCGGCAGTCTGTTGCTCCTTCGAACGGCGGAGCTGCTGGTCGTCTGACATTACGGTTTCTCCTTAATTTTCCGTGAATATGGAAGCATTAAACAACGCGCTTGTAAAGACGTGACACCCCTTGTCTGGCGCGAAAGGCGCGGGAAGGGCATAATGCTTACAACTTTTTTACGGCGGGCCTCCCCGCATTGCATGGTAGTGAACCTGGTCAGGTCCGGAAGGAAGCAGCCACAGCTATTCTCTGCAAGTGCCGGGGGTCAGGCTCGCCACCCCTTTTTTTGTGCGTTATGATTTCGAGTGTGATCGGGAGAAACGGAATAACGGCATGAAAAAGAAATCGTTGTTGGCGGCGTTGGCGCTGGCGTGGACCGTGGCGAGCGCGTCGTCCCATGCGATCGACGGCGTATCGGTCGAGGGCGGGAACGGCGATGGCGCCGACATGGGGCGCATCGGCGCGCAGTGGAATTGGAAAAGCAAGTGGTTCCAGGGGCCGAACTGGCACCTTGGCGGCTACTGGGACCTGTCGCTCGGCTACTGGCATCGAGACGCGCGTGCGGGATTGAACGAGGATATCACCGAAATCGGCCTCACCCCGGTGTTCCGTTGGCAGCGCAACGACCTGAAGGGGCCGTACGTCGAAGCTGCGATCGGGTTTCATGTGCTGTCCAAGACCTCGATTGGCGACAAGCGGTTCAGCACCATGTTTCAGTTTGGCGATCATCTGGGAGTCGGATATCGTTTCGGAGCCAAAGGCGAATACGACTTGAGCTACCGTTACCAGCACTTGTCAAACAGCAGCATCAAACGGCCAAACAACGGCATCACTTTCAACCAGATCCGCTTCCAGTATCATTTCTAGAAAGTCTGGTAAGCGGGAAGCGGTGAGCGGTAAACTGTAGGGCAACCGCTGCTCGCTGCTAACCGCTCACTCACTGCTTACCGATTTACCATGACCCAGGTTCTCGCCCGCAAGTGGCGCCCCAGGATTTTTTCCGAGCTGGTCGGTCAGGAACACGTCGTGAGGGCGCTGACCAACGCGCTCCAGATGCAACGGCTGCATCACGCCTATCTGTTTACCGGCACGCGCGGCGTGGGCAAGACGACACTCGCCCGCATTATCGCCAAGGCGCTCAACTGCGAAACGGGCGTTACCGCCGAGCCATGCGGCAAATGCGCTGCCTGCACTGAGATCGACGCCGGGCGCTTTGTCGACCTGCTCGAGCTCGACGCGGCGTCCAACCGCGGTATCGCTGAGATGACAACGCTGCTCGAGCAGGCTGTTTACGCACCGACTATTGGCCGCTTCAAGGTTTACATCATCGACGAGGTTCATCAGCTTACGACACACGCGTTCAATGCGATGCTGAAGACGCTCGAGGAGCCGCCGCCGCACGTCAAGTTCATTCTCGCCACGACCGAGCCGCAGAAGATTCCGGTGACGGTGTTGTCGCGCTGCCTGCAATTCAATCTCAAGCAGATCCCGCAGCCGCAGATCAAGGCGCAATTGCAGAAGATTCTCGACGCAGAGGGCGTGGGGTTCGAGTCGCCCGCGCTGGCGCTGCTGGCGCGGGCGGCGCAAGGCAGCATGCGGGACAGCTTGAGTCTGCTTGACCAGGCAATCGCTCATGGCGGCGGCCGCGTGGAGGAAGCTGCGGTGCGGGCCATGCTGGGTGTTGTGGACCAGACCTATCTCTACGCGATCATGAGAGCGCTTGCGGCGCGCGACGGCGCGGGATTGATCGCGGAGGCCGATCGCATGGCGGATCGCAGCCTGTCGTTCGAAATGGCGCTGCAGAACCTGGGGATAATGCTGCACCGGCTCGCGCTGTTGCAGGCGGTTCCGGGCGCGGTGGGGGCCGACGACCCCGACCGCGGTATGCTCGAAGAATTGGCCGGGTCGTTTGACGCGGAGGACTTGCAGCTGTATTACCAGATTGCGCTTCAGGGCCGGAACGACATCGGGCTTGCGCCGGACGACTACGCAGGTTTTACCATGACGCTGCTGCGCATGCTCGCGTTTGCGCCGGAGCATTCCGGCACGGCGGCACGAGCTGCGCCGGGCCGCGCGGCAGGTCCGCTCGTGCCGGTTACCCCCGCCGTTCTGGCCGAATCAAAAAAAAACGACAGTAACGCCGCTTGGGGCAAAATCATCGAGCAGCTCGGGCTTTCCGGCATGGCGCGCGTGCTGGCCCAGCATTGCGAACTCGTGAGCCGCGATGAAACCCGCATTGAACTGACGATTGCGAAGGTCCACGAGCGGCTGCTCGACAAACCGTACCAGGACAAGCTCAAGGCGGTTCTGCAGCAGCGCTTTGGCGCGGCGCTGCGCATCACGATCAGCATCGGAACCGGGGACGGCAACGGCAACTCGCCGGCCGAGCTCGCTGACCGCGAAAAACAGCAGCGGCAGGCGCGCGCGGTCGCGGCAATCGAGCAGGACCCGTTCGTGCGTGAACTCGTCGAGAATTTTGATGCACGGATTATCGAGTCCACGATCAAACCCACACAATGATAGGACAGGCAATGATGAAAGGCGGATTGGGCGGCCTGATGAAACAGGCGCAGCAGATGCAGGAAAACATGAAAAAGATGCAGGAGCAGCTGGCGAGCGTGGAAGTCGAAGGCCAGTCCGGCGCCGGCATGGTGAAGATCGTGATGACCTGCCGCTATGATGTGAAGCGCGTCACCATCGACGCGAGCCTGCTCCAGGATGACAAGGAGATGCTCGAGGACCTGGTCGCGGCGGCGATGAACGATGCGGTGCGGCGGGTCGAGGCGACGGTGCAGGAGAAAATGGCCGGCGTCACCGCCGGATTGCCGCTGCCGCCAGGACTTAAACTGCCGTTTTAATCCTTAATGCGGAATGCTGAATGCAGAATGATGAATGGATCGTCGAATACCGTGGACCCGCTCATCATTCATCGTTCATCATTCATCGTTCATCAACTCTTCGAGCGATGAAGACACCTTCATCGCTCGAAGAGTTGATCGCCGCGCTGCGCTGCCTGCCCGGCGTCGGTCCCAAGTCGGCACAGCGCATGGCCTATCACCTGCTGCAACGCGACCAGGCGGGCGCGCGGCGTCTGGCTGGCGCGCTGAGCCTCGCCCTGGAACGCATTCGTCACTGCGAGCGATGCAACAGCTTTGCCGAAGAAGCGATCTGCACTCTGTGCCGCTCGCCGCGCCGCGATCCGACGCTGTTGTGCGTGGTGGAAACCCCAGGAGATCTGCTGATGATGGAGCAGGCGCAGTGTTTCCAGGGCCTGTACTTCGTATTGATGGGGTCGCTGTCGCCGCTCGACGGCGTCGGTCCCAGGGAAATCCATCTCGACCGCCTGATCGAGCGTGCTACTGACGGGGTGGTGCGCGAGGCCATCCTGGCCACCAATTTCACGGTCGAGGGCGAAGCGACCGCGCACTACGTCGGCGAGCTGCTCCGCGCAAGAGGCTTGAAGGTTACCCGCATCGCGCGCGGGTTGCCGGTGGGCGGCGAGATCGAGCATGTCGATAGCGGCACGCTGGCCCAGGCCGTGCTCGAGAGACGCGAGGCCTGACCGCGCGGCCGGTCATCATCTTGAGGCGGTTTTGAAGTCTACCGGGAAATCCGCAGCCGCGAATTCACAGAAGCTGCATAAAGTGCTCGCCCAGTCCGGACTGGGTTCGCGGCGGGCCATGGAGCAGTGGATACGCGACGGCCGGGTGACGGTCAACGGCATCGTGGCCGGCATCGGCACCCGGGTCACGCCGCGCGACCTGGTCCGGGTTGACAAACATGAAGTGCGTTGGCCGGCGCCGCGACGGCTGCCGCGGGTGCTCATCTATCACAAGCCGGAAGGCGAAATCGCGTCGCGTGATGATCCGCAGGGTCGACCGACGGTGTTCGCCAAGCTGCCCAGGTTGCGCGGCGCGAAGTGGCTGGCCGTGGGGCGGCTCGACTACAACACCTGCGGATTGCTGATCTTCACGACTTCCGGGGAGTTGGCGAACCGCATGATGCATCCAAGCTTCGCCGTCGAGCGCGAATATGCGGTGCGCACGCTCGGTCGGTTGAGTCCGGAACAGGTGGCAAAACTCAAGTCCGGAATCATGCTCGACGACGGTATTGCGCGCTGCTCGGCGGTCGAGGATGAGGGCGGCGAGGGCGCCAACCATTGGTATCGCATCGTGCTGGCCGAAGGCCGCAACCGTGTCGTGCGGCGCATGTTCGAAGCGCTCGGGCTGACGGTGAGCCGCCTGCTGCGCGTGCGCTTCGGCATCATCAGCTTGCCGCCGCGGCTGAAGCGCGGTCAGCTGAATGAACTTGCGCCGGAAGAAGTCGCGCGGCTGATGGAATGGCTCAAGCTCAAGGGTGACTGAGGCTGGACAGCGGCTCGCGGTAAAGCAGAAACACGCAATTATCGCTGCCGCTGATGTCGGGCCAGGTGAACGGAAGCCGCGGGAATGCCCGCTCGACCCGGGAGCGGTTATGCCCCACTTCCACGACCAGCAATCCGCCTGGCTTAAGGTGGGCTGCGGCTTCGCTCAGGATGATGCGCACGGTATCAAGGCCATCGCGGCCGCCGGCAAGCGCGAGGCGCGGCTCGTGGCGATGCTCGCGCGGCAGCCGACGCATGACCGCCGTCTTGACATAGGGCGGGTTGGCGACGATCAGGTCGTAGCGCCTGCCGGCCAGGGCGGCAAACAGGTCGGAGGCGATGAGGCGGATACGGTGTTGCAGCCTGTAGTCCGCAACGTTACGCCGCGCGACTTTGAGCGCATCACGCGAGATGTCGGCGGCATCGATGGTCGCGCGCGGAAAACTGTGTGCGAGCAGCACGGCGAGGCACCCTGAGCCGGTGCATAGATCGAGCGCGGTCCTGACCTTTTCGGGTTTGGCGATCCATGGCGCCAGATCGTCGCGCAGCAGTTCGGCGATGTAGGAACGCGGCACGATGGCGCGCTCGTCGACGTAGAACCTGAATTCACCGAGCCACGCTTCACGGGTGAGATAGGCGGCGGGTCGGCGCTCCCGGATGCGGCGCTCGAAAAGCTTCAGCACGTTCGCGATCTGGCGCGGCGCCGGCCGCAGATCGAGATGCGGCTCAAGCCGCGCGAGCGGCAGCCTGAGCGCGTGCAACGCCAGGTAAGCCGCTTCGTCGTGCGCGTTGGTGGTGCCGTGTCCAAATTTGAGGCGCATCGCCTTGAAGCGGGCAGCGCCATGCTGCACGAGCTCGCCCACGGTCTGCGGTTGGGCGCGCGTCCGGCGACGACGGGAGGTGTGTTTCAGCAAGACAGTCGGCTGGCCCACCTGGCCACCGAGAGTACTGACTCAAATGCGGCGAGCGGGTCTAATCCAATACCTTCAGATTGATCTTGATGCTTGACAGATCGTCCGCCTCGGGGGCGGCGGCTCTGGCATCTGCTGCCGCCTTTGCGCCCGGCAGCTTGGCATTGTTGATCAGCCAGTGCAGGTTGGTCGGCGAATCGGAGTACGCCAGCGCTTCATCGAGCGTTACTTTCCCATTGATGTAGTGTTCGAACAACGCTTGTTCGAAAGTCTGGGATCCGGGTGCCAGGCTCTGCTCCATCGCGTCCTTGATCTGGCCGATCTCACCGTCCTTGATCAACTCCTGGATGTGCTTGGTGTTGAGCAGGACCTCGACCGCCGGCACGCGACCGCCGTCGACGGTGCGCACCAGCCGCTGCGAAATGATGCAACGCAGCGCAATCGAGAGGTCGGCCAGCAGGGCTTCGCGCGCCTCGCGCGGGAAGAAGTTGATGATCCGGTTCAACGCGTTGTAGCTGTTGTTGGCATGCAGCGTGGACATGCACAGATGGCCGGTCTGTGCAAACAGCAGCGAGCTCTGCAGCGTCGGGCGGTCGCGGATTTCGCCGATCATCAGCAAATCCGGCGCCTCGCGCATGGCGCTGATCAGCGCGTTATCGTAGGTATAGGTATCGACCCGTATTTCGCGTTGGTTGACGATCGATTTTCTGTGCCTGAAGGTGAACTCGATCGGATCTTCGATGGTCAGGATATGACCGGTCTTGACGCCGCTGCGGTAATCGATCATCGAAGCCATCGTCGTGGATTTTCCCGAACCGGTGGAGCCGACCACCAGAATCAGCC
Source organism: Betaproteobacteria bacterium RIFCSPLOWO2_12_FULL_62_58 (assembly GCA_001772005.1). Taxonomy (GTDB): domain Bacteria; phylum Pseudomonadota; class Gammaproteobacteria; order Burkholderiales; family SG8-41; genus DSOT01. Next base: position 9,642 of record MERI01000266.1, read on the forward strand.
CCAGTTTCTCCATGATTACCTCCTTGAGAATCTGCGGCAGCCCGAGCGTTTCAAACACCGGGATATCGGGTTTGACGAAGCGGATCACCATCGCCACGGAGTTTCTCTGATGGAAGATGTTGACGCGGAAGTTGCCCACCCCGGGTTCGCTGGTCGCGAAGTTCATCTCGTGGCGGGCTTCGAATTCCTTGACCTGATTCTCGGACATCAGCTCGTAGCAGATGGTCTTGAGCTGTTCCGGCGCCAGCGCCTGATCGTTGATGGGCATCACCACGCCGTTGATCTTGATCTGGATCGGCGCGCCGGAAGTGAAAAAGATATCGGAGGCCTGTTTTTCGGCCATCAGCTTGAAAAGCGGTGTCACGAACATGGCTGTCCCCTCTGCATGTAACGGTTATTCGCCGGGCCCGCGGCCACAGGCGTCACCCAGGTCGTGACGAACGGCGTTCCTGCGCTACTCGTTCCGGTTGATATGGATATTGTGCCAACTCGCGAACGTGTTGCCTAGGAGTTTGTCGCGCTTAGCCCCGACAAACTCCTAATGCAAAACCGGCGCCAGAAAAATTCAAAGGAGGATGACGGATATGCGAATTTAGCCCTGTTTTTCTTCATATTCGGCCGCTTCGGGTGGGTTTTCTTCTGTAATGGGGGAATCCTGCCTATGATTTTTGTAGACAAGATCCGTGTTCTCATAGACCTCCCATATGAGCGCCTGATTGCCAGAAGGCCTCCGCAAAGAAGTGCTCCCATTGGTCGTTTCCAAGCCCGCTATCAATGTCACGATTTAGGATACGCCGGTCCTGGCCCTACAGGATTTTCGCGAAGCGCTGTCCGGCTTCTTCGACGTTGGCTCGGCTGTTGAAGGCACTCAGTCGGAAATAGCCCTCCCCACAGGCGCCAAATCCGCTCCCTGGCGTTCCCACCAGATGGGCTTTCTGCAGCAGTTGGTCGAAAAAGTCCCAACTGCTCAAATTGCCGGGAGTCTTCAGCCACACGTAAGGTGCGTTCACCCCGCCGTAGACCTGTATCCCCAGTTGCGTCAGCGCTTCACGCACCAGCCTCGCGTTGGTGAGGTAAAACTCGATGGTCTCGCGCACCTGCTGCTTGCCTTCTGGCGAGTAGATCGCAGCAGCGCCGCGTTGCACGGGATACGAGACACCATTGAATTTTGTGCAGTGCCGTCGATTCCAGAGCGGATGAATCGAGACCTCGCGGCCATCTCGCGTCTTTCCCTTGAGGTCCTTCGGAATCACCGTGAAGGCACAGCGCACACCGGTGAAACCGGCCGTCTTGCTGAAACTGCGGAACTCGATCGCGACTTCCCTGGCTCCGTCAATCTCATAGATCGAGTGCGGAATGGCCGGGTCGGTGATGTACGCTTCATAGGCGGCGTCATACAAGATCACCGAACCGTTCTGCTGGGCGTACTCGACCCAACGCTTGAGCATCTCCTTGGTGGCGACCACGCCAGTCGGGTTATTGGGATAGCACAAGTAGATCAGGTCGACCCGCTGCCTGGGAAGTTCAGGAACGAAATCGTTGTCGGCGGTAACCGGAAGGTAGATCAAGCCGCCGTAGCGGCCACTGGCATCGGCCGGACCCGTGTGTCCGGCCATGACGTTGGTATCCACATACACCGGGTAGACAGGATCCACCACCGCGATGACGTTATTCTCTCCGAAGACATCCAGGATATTCCCCGAATCACACTTGGAACCGTCCGAGACGAAGATCTCATCCGCGTCGACCTCGGCTCCACGAGCCTGATAATCGTGTGCGGCAATGGCTTCGCGCAGAAAATCGTAGCCCTGTTCAGGCCCATAGCCACGGAACGACGATCGAGCGGCCAACTCGTCGACGGCCGTATGCATCGCCTGAATCACGGCGGGGGCAAGAGGTTCGGTGACGTCGCCGATGCCCAAGCGAATGACGTTCGCGGAAGGGTTTGCGTCGCAAAATGCCTGCACCCGCCGGCCAATTTCAGGAAACAGGTAACCGGCGGTTAACTTGAGATAATGCTCATTAATGTAGGTCATAATCGATTCTCAAAACCCCTAAACAGGTGGATTCGCTTGCTGCGCTTCGCCAAACAACATCACTCGCTCCAGGCTCCCATTGCGTTCATCGAATCGCACCGGTGCAACGCCTCCCGGCATTCTAACGTTTATTGTCTTCGCATCGACAAGCCCGAGCTTCCGTGCAGCGCTCGCGACGGCCGTCGCGCTTGACCCGGAAGACAGGGTCGGTCCTTCGCCGCGCTCAAACACCCGCGCCTCGATGTTATCCGAACCAATGACGCAGGCCCACTGCAGATTGATGCCGTTCTTGCACGGACGCCCCGCGCCGCGCATGCCATCGCTCTCGGTGCTGTTCGCAATGGCGCTTAGCCTGGGCAGCCACTTCTCGGATCCGAGTTGCTCCATCGAAGGCAGCTGGTCTGGGCTTTTCAGGAAGGTCACACAGTGCGGATTCCCGACATTGACAAACTGGCTGCATGTCCACGATGCCTCAATCTTCTCGAGATCGAAAACACGAGCAACGATGCGACCGTCAAACTCAGAGACCCCGACGTGTTCGGGCGCTGCCCCAACTGCTGAAAGTCCGTATGTCGGGACGCCCATGTCGATCCAAAACCCTTTACGCCCCTCTCGTTCCCCTGCTTCTATCCGAGCCTCGACACAGGGCGGCTCAGGCGCGTCGTGATAGACGCGCAAAAAGAATGCATCCGAGCGATTGGCGCGTCCGCTGTCGATGAGGTACTGGGAGAAGATCGTCAGGCCGTTCCCGCTGCGCTCCGCAAGCGTTCCGTCGGTGTTTACGATCAGCAACGCGAAAGCGTGTTCGTCCGGGAACGGTCCCACTAACAAACCGTCCGACCGGTACCTCTTGGCGCCGCCCGTTTCGATTCCTGCAGAAACGTTCGCTCGGCCACAAATGCGTTCGATAGCGCGTCGCGCCCAACGCTCGCGCGTCCTGGCAGCTTCAGGAGCAGTTCGCGCAAGATCGGCGAAGCCGCCGATCTCCTCCGGCGAGGCTACAAAATAGGTATTGCCACGAGCATTATAGAATGCGGCCATGTTCACTTGCTGGCGGACCTGCGCTACATCGACGCAATGATTTCACGGATGACGATGGCGTCGGAGAACGCAATCTTCTTCGTCACGGGGCGTCCCCGGGAATCGCGTAGGGGCAGACCCCCGGCGTCCCGTTCAAGTACGATCTGATAGTCTTCATGGCCTTTGCCGGCGACGACAAGGACATCTCCCGAGCGCAATGCGCAAAGCGCGAGTTGCAGCGCTTCACGGCGCGGGCCGGCGTTCCTTGCGCGCGTTGCACCCGAGAGAACTTGTCTACGGATGGCGTCCGGGTCTTCGCTTCGCGGATTGTCATCCGTCACCCAAACGCAATCGGCAAGTTCTTCGGCGATGCGGCCCATGATCGGGCGCTTGCCCGGATCGCGGTTGCCGCCGCATCCGAAGAGCACGTGTAGTTTACTTTTCGCGCGGACGTGCGGGCGCACACTGCGCAGAACGTTGTCCAGGGCGTCGGGAGTATGCGCGTAGTCCACGTAGACTGCCGCGCCATTGGCAAGAACGGCAGCCAGTTCGAGGCGCCCTGGAACACTCGACAGGCGGGCGATGCCGGCAAGCGCACGCTCGACTGGCACGCCTGTGCCTACGGCCAAACCGAGCGCGCATAGTATGTTCTCGGCTTGAAAAGCACCTGCCACCGGCGCCGCCACTTCATATGAAGTGCCGAAGACCGATAACTTCAGCGTTTGTCCCTGTACATGCGGGATTCGCCCGAGCACCACAAGGTCAGCGCCGCTGCCTGCTTCTCCGTAGGAGATGACGCGAGTACTTCTCGACCTCATCGCCGCTGCGATCCGCATACCCGACGTGTCGCGGGTATTGATGACTGCCACGCCATCCGTTTTG
>MERI01000267.1 GCA_001772005.1 Betaproteobacteria bacterium RIFCSPLOWO2_12_FULL_62_58
AGCCACTCGGTGCGCGCCCGCTCCAGGAACTTCAGATAGTTCGCGTAATAGACAACGCCGCCGCTGTCGGTGTCTTCGTAATAAACGCGAATCGGCCAGGAGAAATCGCCAAGCGCGGAACGATGAGCGATGAGCGGTCGCCGCCGGGACGAGTTCATCGTTCCTTGTTCATCATTCATCGCTCTTGGACTCGTTCCACAAATCCGGCGTGCCGGCGGCCTGGGGCTGGGCCAGGCCGAAATGGCGGTAGGCGGACACCGTGGCCATGCGCCCGCGCGGGGTGCGCTGCAGGTAGCCCTGCTGGATGAGGTACGGTTCGAGCACATCTTCGATGGTGTCGCGTTCCTCCCCGATCGCCGCCGCCAGGTTGTCGACGCCGACCGGCCCGCCGCTGAATTTTTCGATCACGGCGAGCAGGAGCTTGCGGTCCATCACGTCGAACCCGAGCGGGTCGACATCGAGCATCTTCAGAGCGGCATCCGCTACTTCGTGCGTGATCTTGCCTTCCGCCCTCACCTCGGCGAAGTCGCGCACCCGGCGCAAGATCCGGTTCGAGACCCGCGGCGTGCCGCGCGAGCGGCCAGCGATCTCTCGCGCGCCTTCCGCGCTGACCTCGACTTCGAGCAGCCTGGCCGAGCGCTGCACGATGCGCATCAATTCGTCCGGCGAATAGAATTCGAGGCGCGCGACGATGCCGAAACGGTCGCGCAGGGGATTTGTGAGCATGCCGGCACGCGTGGTGGCGCCGACCAGCGTGAACGGCGGCAGATCGAGCTTGACCGAGCGCGCGGCCGGGCCCTCGCCGATCATGATGTCGATCTGGAAGTCCTCGAGCGCGGGATAGAGGATTTCCTCGACCACCGGCGAGAGCCGGTGGATCTCGTCGATGAACAACACGTCGTTGGGCTCGAGGTTGGTGAGGATCGCCGCGAGGTCCCCGGCGCGCTCGAGCACGGGGCCGGAGGTATGGCGCAGGTTCACGCCCATCTCGCGCGCGATGATGTGCGCGAGCGTGGTCTTGCCGAGCCCCGGCGGGCCGAACAGCAGCACATGATCGAGTGACTCACGCCGCTTGCGCGCCGCCTCGATGAAAATCGAAAGCTGGCCCCGGATCTTTTCCTGGCCGATATACTCGTCAAGCGCCTTCGGGCGCAGCGCGCGCTCGAAGACTTCTTCCTGCGGCGAAGCGGGCGCGGCCGAGATCAGACGGTCAGTTTCAATCATGGAAATTCAGAGAGGCGTGAAGCGTGAGGCGTGAGGCGCAAGGGTATCGGGTCTGCACGCTTTTTCTTCTCACACCTAACTCCTCACCCCTCACGATTTTGAAAGAAGCTTAAGGGCCTGGCGGATCCCTTCATTCACGTTGGCGCCGGACGGCAACTGCTTGATCGCCCACGCCGCTTCCTTGTCATTGTATCCCAGCGCCAGCAGCGCATTGACGATGTCATTGCTGGAACTTGCGGCCCCGGACGCAGCCGTCGCGACCACTTTCAATTCGAGCTTGTCACGCAATTCCAGCAGCAGGCGCTCGGCGGTCTTCTTGCCGATGCCGGGAACCTTGGTGAGCCGGCTGCTGTTCTGCTCGCTCACCGCCTGGTGCAAATCGGCGACGCTCAGGCCCGAGAGCACCGCAAGCGCGGTACGCGCACCGACGCCCGAGATCTTGAGCAACTGCCGGAAAACCTGGCGCTCCTGCTCTGTGGCGAAGCCGTAGAGATGATGCGCGTCTTCGCGCACGATCAGATGCGTCAGCAGCGTAACTTCGGTACCGGTGGCCGGAAGTTGATAGAGAGTGCTCATCGGCACGTCGATCTCGTAACCGACGCCTTGCACGTCAACCACGATCTGTGGCGGGTGCTTCGCGATCAGCTTGCCGCTGATTCTTCCAATCAAACCAGCCTCCCCCGGCGCATGCGATACCCCGTCGTCGCGAGCCCGCCCATGCCTTGCCCACCGTGCGCGTGGCAGATGGCGCACGCCAGCGCGTCGGCCGCATCGGGACTGGGGGCCCCGGCGAGCCTGAGCAGCCGCCTCACCATTTCCTGCACCTGTTCCTTCTTGGCGTGGCCGTTGCCGACCACCGCCTGCTTGACCTGCAGCGCAGTGTATTCGGCCACCGGCAGGTTGTGTATGACCGCGGCGCAGATCGCCGTGCCGCGCGCCTGGCCCAGGAGCAGCGTCGTTTGCGGGTTGGCGTTGACGAACACTTTTTCGAGCGCGACCTGCTCGGGTTTGCAGGTGGCGATCACTTCGGTAAGCCCATCGAGGATGGTTTTAAGACGGGCGCTCAATTCGCCGTTGGGCACCTTGATGCAGCCGCTGGTGACGTACGTGAGCTTCTGGCCGGATTTATCCAGCACCCCGAAGCCCGTGATCCGGAGACCCGGATCGATGCCGAGAATTCGCGTACGCGAATTCGGAGAGGCGAGAGGCGAAAGGCGAGAGACGGAAGATGCTGGGGGAGAAGCACGACTCCGGCGATGAGAAGTGGAAGTCATCTTGCCGCACCCTTGCGGCGCTCCGCGTTCATCAATCCGTTTAGCAGGGCGAATTCCCTGTTGATGGCATTTTCAAGTTCCGCTTCTTTTGGCGGGAATTGCTCCGAAAGCGTGTACACGGCTTTTACGAGAGCAATCGCTTGTTGCCAAGCCGCGAGATTGTGGTGCGCACGCGCCATTCACCCTCCTCTCGCCTCTCTCCTCTCGCCTCTCTAGCCGCCGTCAAAGACGGCGGTCGTATAGACTTCCTGCACGTCGTCGACCGCTTCCAGCGCATCGAGCAGCCGCTGCATGCGCGCGGCGTCGTCGCCGGTCAGCGCGTTCTCGGTAGTCGGCTTCATCGTGACTTCCGCGAGCGCGGGCTTGAAACCGGCTTTTTCGAGCGCGCCTCTCACCGCGGAGAAATCGTGGGGCCCGGCGATCACCTCGATGCTGCCGTCGTCGTTGGTGACGACGTCCTCGGCGCCGGCCTCGATCGCCGCTTCCATGAGTTTGTCCTCGTTCGTGCCCGGCGCGAACAACATCTGGCCGCAGTGCTTGAACAGGAACGCGACCGACCCGTCGGTGCCGAGGTTGCCGCCATTTTTGGTGAAAGCATGACGCACGTCGGCCACGGTGCGGTGCTTGTTGTCCGTCATGCAGTCGACCATCACCGCAGCACCCCCGATGCCGTAGCCTTCGTAGCGCACTTCCTCGTAATTGACACCCTCGAGACCCCCGCTGCCGCGCTTCACCGCGCGCTCGACATTCTCCTTCGGCATGTTGTTGTCGTAGGCCTTGTCGATCGCCAGCCGCAGCCGCGGATTGGCAGCCGGATCGCCGCCGCCCAGTCGCGCCGCGACCGTGATCTCCTTGATCAGCCGCGTGAAAATCTTGCCGCGCTTGGCGTCCTGCCGGCCTTTGCGGTGCTGAATATTGGCCCATTTCGAATGACCCGCCATGCCGCCCTCTAAAAGAGCAAATAACCCGTTAAAATATCTGAAATTTTACCATACCGACCCGCGGGAGCCGCCATGCCGGAACCGATACTTTGCGCAGTCGCGTTCCCGCAAGGCAAGCCGCGGTGAGTTCAAGCGAACATTCCCGCGGCTACCTCGTCGCCGGTCTTTTCCTCGCGATCGGGGGCGTCGTCTGCTTCTCGATCCGGCCGATCTTTATCAAGCTTGCCTACGCTTACGTCGTTGATCCCGTCACCCTGCTCGCGCTGCGCATGATTTTCTCCCTGCCGTTTTTCATCATCGCCGCGGTCTGGGTGCGAAGTGGCGCGCAACACCGGCCGCTGGCGGGCCGCGAGCTCGCCGCGGTTGCCGCGCTCGGCGTGCTGAGCTATTACGGAGCGAGCTTTCTCGATTTTCTGGCGCTGCAGTACATCTCGGCCGGCCTCGGGCGACTGCTGCTTTTCATCTACCCGACGATCGTGGTCATGCTGTCGGCTCTGGCGCTCGGCCGACGCGTAACGCGGTGGGAACTGCTTGCCCTCGTTCTGACCTACGGCGGACTGGTGCTGGTATTCGCCCATTCCCTGGAGGGCGAGCAGAAGGAGTTCTGGCTGGGCGCCTCGCTGGCATTCGCGAGCGCCGTCTGTTACGCGGTTTATCTTGTCGCCGGCAGCGAAGTCATCGCACGCGTGGGATCGGTGCGGTTCACCGCGTATGCGATGAGCGCGGCGAGCGCCGCCTGCATCCTGCAGTTTTTCCTGCTGCGCCCGCTCGCGGCGCTCGACCTGCCGCTGCCGGTCTACCTCTACGCGATCGGCATGGCCGTCGTTAGTACGTTGATCCCGGTGTTCATGACGTCCGAAGCGTTGCGCCGCGTGGGCGCCAACACCGTCGCAATCGTCGGCGCGCTGGGTCCGGTCACCACCATCGCGTTCGGCTACTTGGGGCTGGAGGAGATCATGACGCCGTTGCAGATGGCGGGCGCCGCCCTGGTGCTGGTTGGCGTGGTGGTGATCAGCGTCAAGCCAAGGACGGCTTAGGCGGCCACATCTCCCGGGTTGAACTTGGGGCGCAGCACGCACTCTAAGCGCAAGTCTCTGCCACAGGAGGATCAGTACCCGAGGTGGAACCGGAAAACCAGCAACACCGCCTGCCGCGGCGCGTGCGCCGCGGCAGGCGCATAGAGTTCGTCGGCATCGCCTGCGGCACCGGCGCACCTGATCCCGGCTGCGGTGACGCGCCTGAGACGCTACGTCGCAACGGCATCGCTGAAATGCTCACTGCACGCGGGATACCGGCTCTCTGGAACGCAACCCTTTACGCCGATCCCGCCGCAACCGACCCGTGCTCCGCCGTGAGCGGCATCTGCGAGCGGCTGGCGCTGCGCGTGCCCGACATCGTTTCCCGCGGCGCGCTACCGGTGGTGCTCGGCGGCGACCATTCCTGCGCAATCGGCACCTGGAAAGGTATTGCCCAGGCGCTCGCTCCGCGCGGATCGCTGGGCCTGATCTGGATCGACGCCCACATGGACGCACACACGCTTGAAACCACGCCGAGCGGAAGGCCGCACGGTATGCCGCTCGCTTGCCTCTTGGGATACGGCGCACCCGACCTGGTAACTATCGGCGCCGGCGCGCGGCTCGACCCTGAGAAAGTGTGCCTGATCGGGGTGCGCAGCTTCGAAGCCGGCGAAGCGGGGTTGCTCCGGCGCCTCGGCGTGCGCGTGATCCGCATGCCCGAAATCAGGCGACGCGGGTTGGCCGCGGTGATGCACGAAGCGCTCGGCATCGCCGCCGCCGGCGCCGCGGGATTCGGCGTAACGCTCGACCTCGACGCCCTCGATCCGCGCGACGCGCCCGGCGTCGGCAGCCCGGTCGCGGGCGGGATACGCGCGCACGAACTGCTGCCCGCGCTGGAACCGTTGGCTCGCAACACCGCCCTGGCCGGCGTGGAAATCGTCGAGTACAACCCGCACCTCGACCGCGACGGAAAGACCGGTGCGCTGGTGCCTGAATTGCTCGCTGTAATGCTCGGTGCGCGCCGGGGCGTACAGCGCCGCGCGGCCTAACCTGGCTTTCAATATCCGCATCGGCGCCAGGCGGTTGTGCGAAGATATCAAGAAATCAGACGCAGGTGTGACCGGAGGCGGTGGCATGTTAGTGCGATTCAACAGCGATGCCGGCATGATCACCATGTTTGGCGACGTGGCCGTTACGCTGCTCAAGATGATGGGCCAGAGCGGCGCGGTTCCGGGCGCCATCCGGCCGGAGGATATCCCGCCCGCGCTCGAACGCCTCAAACGCGCGGTTGCCGCGCACGGGGAACCGTCACCCACGCCTGACGATAAGAATCAGGACGCCGAACCCCGGGTGTCGTTGCGGCAGCGTGCGTTTCCGTTGATCGAGTTGCTCGCCCGCGCGGCGAAGCGCGAGTGCCATGTCATCTGGGAAGAAGAGCGACCGCTGCTGGGCTGACGCTCACGCCGATCACCGCGCGGTCGGTACCGCGCGAATTCAGCGGCGGCCTGCTGTCCGCTGCAATTCGCTCAGATAAAACGGCGCTCTGCGTCCGTTTTATCAGTATTTATCAGACGTTAAATCGGAAGAAGACGACGTCGCCATCCCTCACGAGGTAGTCCTTGCCTTCGAGCCGCATCTTGCCGGCTTCCTTGGCGCCCTGCTCGCCATTGCAGGCGATGTAATCGTCGTAGGCGATCACTTCAGCGCGGATGAAGCCTTTTTCGAAGTCGGTGTGGATGACCGCGGCGGCCTGCGGCGCGGTGTCGCCCTTGTGGATGGTCCACGCCCGCACTTCCTTGGGACCCGCGGTGAAGAAAGTCTGCAGGCCGAGCAGCGCATAGCCGGCGTGAATCACACGGTCGAGCCCCGGCTCGTCCATCCCCATGTCGGCGAGGAACAGGGCTTTGTCCTCGTCGCTCATGTCGGCGATTTCGGCCTCGATCGCGGCGCATACCGCGACCACCGGCGCGGCTTCCTGCGCGGCGTGCCGCTTCACCGCTTCGAGATAGGGATTGCCTTCGAAACCGCCCTCTTTCACGTTGGCGACGTACATGGCCGGCTTCGCAGTCAGCAGGCATAGCGGTCTCAGGACCGCTTTGTCCGCCTCGTCGAGCTCGAGTGCGCGCACCGGCCGCGCCTCGTTCAGCACGGCCTGGCATTTTTCCAGCGCGGCGACCAGGCGCTGCGCTTCCTTGTCGCCGCCGGCGCGCGCGGCTTTGCCATACCGCGCGAGCTGACGCTCGACGGTCGCGAGATCGGCCAGCGCGAGCTCGGTGTCGATCGTTTCGATATCGGACACGGGATCGATTTTGCCCGCGACGTGCACCACGTTCGGGTCGTCGAAACAGCGCACGATGTGAGCGATCGCGTCGGTCTCGCGGATGTTGGCGAGGAACTGATTGCCCAGTCCCTCGCCTTTGGACGCGCCGGCGACCAGCCCCGCGATATCGACGAACTCGACGACTGCCGGCGTCACCTTTTCAGGCTTTGCGAGCTGCGCGAGTTTTTCCAGGCGCGGATCGGGCACCGCGACAATGCCGACGTTGGGCTCGATGGTGCAGAACGGGTAGTTCTCGGCCGCGATGCCGGCCTTGGTGAGGGCGTTGAACAACGTCGACTTGCCGACGTTGGGCAGACCGACGATGCCGCATTTGAGTGACATGATGCGTGAAACGTGAAAAGGGACACGTGAAACGGAAAAGCGCTTCTAAAGCCACATTTCACGTTTCACGTTTCACCTTTCACTGACTTGGTATGCAGTTTCAGCATCGCGGCCTCGAGCTTGTGCTCCGCGACCAGCGGCCAGACTTCCAGCGCGCGCACCAATGCCTGTTCGATCTGCGCGAGTTCATCGGTGCGAGGCGCATGCAGCACGTAATCGATCACGTCCCGTTCGGTCACAGCCTGGTCGCGCGGGTGGCCGATGCCGATCCTGAGCCGCCAGAAATCCGGCGTGCCGAGCCCGGACGCGATGTCTTTCAATCCGTTGTGGCCGGACAGCCCGCCACCGAACTTGAGCTTGACGCTGCCGGGCACCAGATCGAGTTCGTCGTGCACCACGAGGATCTGTTCCGCCGCAATCCTGAAGAAGCCCGCCAGCGCCACCACCGCGCGACCCGATTCGTTCATGTAGGTGCCGGGCTTGAGTAACCATATCTCGCCGGCCGGCACCGCCACCTTCGCGACCTCGCCGTGAAAGCGCGCCATGGGCTTGAACTTGACGCCCGCCGCGCGCGCGACGCGTTCCACCCACCAGAAGCCCGCGTTGTGGCGCGTCGCCTCGTACTTCTTTCCTGGATTGCCGAGGCCGACTACCAGTTTCATGGAGTTAAGAGTAAAGAGTTTAGAGTGCCGTTATGGAGCAGCGCCCAGAAATCGGCTTGATTTAACGCTTAACACTCCACTCTCAGCGTAAAAAAAGCCCGCCATATTCGAGCTGCGGAACATGGCGGGCCTGCAGCGCGGAATGCCTGCGTCCGATTATTCCTTCTTGGCCGGTTCCTTCTTTTCGGCCTTTTCGGGTTCCTTCTTCTCCGCCTCCGCGCCCTCGGCGGCAGCGGCTTCGCCTTCGGCTGGCACCTGGCCGATGATCTCGGTGACCGGCGCCGCGACTTCCTCCTCGATCACGATCGCCTTCGGCACCTGCACCGTCACCACCGCCGGGTTGTCGTGCTTGAGCTTGGATATCGCCTCGACACCGTGCGGCAGCGCCAGTTCGTTGACGTGTATGGAATGAGCGAGCTGCAAATCCTTGAGGTCGATCTCGATGTACTCGGGCAGGTCGCCGGGCAGACACCGGATTTCGATGTCGTTCATCACGTGCTGCACTACGCCGCCGCCTACCTTCACACCCGGACAGATGTCGGCATTGACGAAATGCAGGGGCACCTTCATATGGATCTTCCTGTTCTTGTCGATGCGCTGGAAATCGGCGTGCAGCGCAATCGGCTTCCACGGATGCATCTGGAACTCGCGCAGCAGCACCTGTTCCTTGGCGCCGTTGATTGTCATATCGAGGATCGAGGCGTGAAAAGCCTCGAGCTTGAGGTGCCTCAACAGCGCGTTTTGGTCGAGTTCTACAGGTTGCACCGGCTTGTCCGCCCCGTAGATGATGCCGGGGACGCGTCCGCTGGTGCGCAGGCGGCGGCTCGCGCCCGTTCCCTGCAGCGTGCGCGGAAATGCGACGACTTCGATCTTCATTTCACTCTCCTAAGTTACGGGACGCCCGCGACCAGACCGCCCCAAAAAATACAACGCGGAACGCGGAATGCTGAACGCTGAACAAGAGAATTCCGTCTTCGCAGCGCGGAGTGTGTCCACGTTCATCGTTCATCGTTCATCGTTCATCGTTCATCGTTCATCGTTCATCGTTCATCGTTCATCGTTCATCGTTCAGTTCGCTATTCAACGAATAGCGAACTGACCGAGTCCTCGGCGCTGATGCGGCGCATGGTTTCGGCGAGCAGGCTCGCCACCGTCAGCACGCGAATACGCCGGCAATTTCTCGCGTCCTCGTGCAGCGGGATGGTATCGGTCACCACCAGCTCATCAAGCGCCGAGCTTGAAATGCGCTCGACCGCCTTGCCCGACAGCACCGCGTGCGTGCAATAGGCCAGCACTTTCTCCGCGCCGTGCTGCTTGAGCGCGCCCGCCGCTTCGCACAGCGTGTTCGCCGTGTCCACCAGGTCGTCGACGATCACGCAGGTGCGGCCCTCGACTTCGCCGATGATATTCATCACGGTGGCCACGTTGGGCCGCGGCCGGCGTTTGTCGATGATCGCCAGATCCGCTTCGAGCCGTTTCGCCAGGGCCCGCGCCCGCACCACGCCGCCGACGTCGGGAGACACCACGACCAGATGCTGGTAATCGTGTTTCCACACGTCGCCGAGCATGATCGGTCCCGAGTAGATGTTGTCCACCGGGATGTCGAAAAACCCCTGGATCTGCTCCGAGTGCAGATCCATCGTCAGCACGCGGTCGACACCGGCACCGCTCATCATGTTGGCCACCACCTTGGCCGTGATCGGCACTCGCGCCGAGCTGGGGCGCCGGTCCTGGCGCGCGTACCCCATATAGGGGATGGCGGCGGTGACGCGGCCGGCGGAGGCGCGCTTAAGCGCGTCCACCATCACCAGCAATTCCATCAGGTTGTCGTTGGGCGGCGCGCAAATCGACTGCAGCACGAAAACGTCCTTGCCGCGCACGTTTTCGAGGATCTCGACCATCACCTCGCCGTCGCTGAAGCGGCCGACCTTGGCGCGGCCAAGCGGAATGTTCAGATGGCTGACCACGTCCCCGGCAAGCTTGGCGATGGCATTGCCGGTGAACACCATCAATCTGTCTAAAAGCACGCTCTCACCCCGAACAAAACAGGGCGGCCGCCCGCACCGCCCGTGCAAAATTGGCTGGGGAGGTAGGGATCGAACCTACGAATGCCGGAATCAAAATCCGGTGCCTTACCACTTGGCGACTCCCCAACAGTTCTAACGCCAACGGCCGATCATGCTGCATCGGCCGTCACGGCAAACCTTGGCTCGCGCTCAGCGCGCCAGACCGCGCAGCGGATGTCGCTCCAATCCGCGCGCGACGAATCCCTTCATGGAGCCGGGCAGCTTCGCCAGCACCGCGCGCGCCGTGTCCTCGCTGTCAAAGCCGGCAAACACGCCGCCGCCGGAACCGGTCATCATCGCCCGGCCGAATTGCCGCAGCCAGTCGAGATGTCGTCCCACTTCCGGATACTCCCGGCACACCAGCGGTTCCAGATCGTTCCCCGCAGGCTCAGCCGAAAAGCTTTGTATTGTAACCTTTTTTGAGTCTCGCTTCAATTCCGGGTGAGCAAAAATGCGAGCCGTGGCAACCGCCACAGGTGGCGTCAGCACCACGTACCACGCCGGTGGCAGGACGATCGGCCGCAGTTGCTCGCCAATGCCCTCGGCAAAAGCGTTGTCGCCAAACACGAATACCGGCACGTCGGCTCCCAGCTCCAACGCGATATCGAGCAGCCGCGCCTTGGGCAGGTCAAGCCCCCACAGCCGGTTCAGCGCCAACAACGTGGTGGCGGCATCCGAGCTGCCGCCGCCGAGTCCCGCGCCCAGCGGCACGCGTTTCTCCAGGGCGATATCGACGCCGAGCGCGTCGCCGGCTGCCCGCCGCAGCGCCCACGCCGCGCGCACCGCCAGGTCGTCCGCGGCATCGATTCCGGGCACCGCGTTCACGCGAGCGATCGCGCCGTCGCCGCGCACCCGGAAGGTCAGCGTGTCACCATAATCGATGAAACGAAATACCGTCTGCAGCAAGTGGTAGCCGTCGGCGCGCCGGCCCACGACGCGCAGCATCAGATTGAGTTTGGCGGGAGCGGGGAAGCTGCGGGTCTCGACGCTCATGGTGCAGCGGCATGGCGGCGCCAGGCGTCGATCACCAGCCGGATTTCATGGTCATCCCGGGCGAGATCGAGCCGGCGCGGCAGCCCCTTGTGCTCCTCGAGCGGGTAGTTGGCGAACACGATGCGCCAGCCATGCTGCTCCAGGCGGATCAGGCGCTGATTCGCGTCGCGCTCGACTGCTCCCGGCGCGCTGCCGGGCGCGATCTCGCCCCGCACCCAGTATTGCAGGCGCGCGAGCGGCAACTCCCAGCCCAGCGCCTGGCGCGTCAGGCTGTCGACGCTGATCGCGCGGTATTGCTGCTGGTCGGCGCCGGTGAGCGTTGCGCCGTCGGGCTCGTTGACGATGTGAGCCAGCGTCTGGCCGATCGGGGTGAGCAGCCAGATCTCGTCGCGCCCCGGCCCATGCTGCCAGCGCAAACCGGAGGAAAAAGCACGGCCATCGTAGCGCACCAGCACCCGGCCCGAGAGATCGAACGGTGTCGGCGACGGTTCTCCCGGACCGCCCGCGTCCGGCGACAGCGTCGCGCACCCGGCGACGATGAGCGCGGCGGCCAGCGCGGCCGTTCTCAACGAGATCATCGCGCCGCGGGATTACTCGCCTGAATGAAGCGCTTGACGGTGTTCTGCAACAACTCGTTCTTGGGGTGTTCCTTGAGCACTTCGGACCAGATTTTCTGCGCCTGCTCGCGCTGGCCCTCGGCCCACAGCACCTCACCCAGGTGCGCCGCGATCTCGGGGTCCGGACGCAGCGCATAGGCGCGCTGCAGATAGCTCAGGCCCTCCTTGTTCCGGCCCTGTCGATAGAGCACCCAGCCCATGCTGTCCATGATGAACGGGTCCTCGGGCGCGAGCTTCAACGCGGTCGCGATCAGCTCGCGCGCTTCGCTCAGGCGCTCGTTGCGGTCGGCCATCGTGTAGCCGAGCGCGTTATAGGCATGCGCGTGATCGGGCCGGATCTGGATGAGTTTTCTCAGGTTGCTTTCGAGCACGTCGAAGCGGTTGACTTTCTCCGCCGCCATCGCGTGGTCATAGAGCAGATCGGGGAAGTCGGGCAACTTCTCGAGCGCCCGGCCCAGCAGATCGAACGCGTCCTGGTACGCCGCCGCCTCGCGCAGCAGTTGGGCTTCGGCCTGCGTCAGCTGCACGCGCTGCTGGTTGTTTTCTGCGCTTACTTGCTGCAGGTGCTTGCGGGCATCGCCGAGCCGGCCCTGCTTCGCCAGCACGCCTGCATAGCGCGCCTGGGCGCTGATGTACTGTTCACCGGGACCAATGGTTTGGTACCACTTGAGCGCTTCGTCGTAGCGTTTGCGTTCCTCGTTGACCTGCCCCAGATAGAGGCGCACCGCATCGGGGTCCTTGTAATTCATTTCCAGCGCGCGCCTGAACTGAGCCTCGGCGGCATCGTAATCGTTGGCCTGCATGGCGAGCAGCGCCACCGCCATCGTCACATCGGCATTGTTCGGAAAATCGGCAAGCAGCACTTCGAACTGCTTGCGGGCTTCGTTGTAGTTTTTTTCGTTAACCAGCAGCCGCGCGTAGTTAAGCCGCACATCCTTGGATCGCGGATACTGCTTGAGATAATCGGCGAGGTAAGCGAGCGCCTCGCTGTTGGAGCGCCGCTGCAGCACCTGCGCCTGGAAGAGAGCGGCGATTTCCCAGTCCGGCCTCAAGCCCAGTGCGGCGCGCGCTTCCGTGAGCGAGAGTTCGGATTCATCGGCGTTCCACGCCGCCTGGGCCACCGCGAGCCGCGCCTCAGGCACTTCGGAATAGGGCTTCGCCAGCGCCTGCATCAGTTCCGACACCGCCTTCTTGTCCTCGTGCCGGGCGAGCAGCGCGGAAATCTGCAGGAAAGCGGGCCCGACATTGGGCTTGGCAGCGGCCACCCATTTTTCGAGATGCGGCAAGGCGTCGGCGAGCTGTGCCTGATTGACCAGCAGCGTCGCAATCACCTGGCGCGCCTGCGGCGACTCCGGATCAGCCTGCAGCCAGATGCCGGCAGCTTCGATCGCCGCCGCGATGAAGCGCGCGTTCCAGGCAATCTCCGTCGCGCGCTGTGCCACACGCGGATCGCGCGTCTCGCGCGCGAGTTCAAGATACGCCGGCACCGCGACGTGCGGTTGTCCGCGCTGCGCGGCAACTTCCGCCAGCATCATCTTGAACAGCACCGCTTCGGTGAGTTCCTGTCCGGGCAACGGCGGCTGGCGCCGTTCCGGTCTCGCCACGACAACTTTGGCCGGCGGTTTGGCCTGGCTCGTGGCCGGTGGCGCCGCGCTCGCGGGCGGCTGGGTCGGCTGCTGGGCGCACGCGGCAAACATGGCACACGCCGCGATGGCAGCCAGTCTGGGAATCGTCATAATGTGAACGGCCGGTTGCGGCCGCCGCAGGATAAATCGGTGAACGTGAAGAAAAAAAGCGCCCGCTGCTTCATAAACGACCACATATTAGGTATATTTTGCGCACACCACAAGACACCGCAACGAATTGCGCACCGTCGATGTCCGATCAGCAAACGGTCACCACGATCTCCGCGCGCGGGCTCACGCGCAGTTTCGGCGCCCATACCGCAGTCAACTGCATCGATCTCGAACTCAAACGCGGGGAAGTGCTCGGTTTCCTGGGCCCCAACGGCGCCGGCAAAACCACGACCATGCAGATGCTGACCGGCAATCTCGCGCCCTCCAGCGGCGCGGTCAGCATTTGCGGCATCGATCTGCTCGATGACCCTGCTCGCGCCAAGGCCAAGATCGGCTATCTGCCGGAAACGCCGCCGCTGTATCGCGAGCTCAACGTCGACGAATATCTGCTGCTCGCCGCCAAGCTGCACCGCGTGGCCAAGGCCGCTCGCCGCGACGCCATCAATATTGCCAAGCAGCGCTGCGGGCTCGCCGGCGCCGGCAAGAAGCTGATCGGCACGCTGTCGAAGGGCTACCAGCAGCGCGTCGGGATCGCGCAAGCCATCGTGCACAGCCCCGACGTGGTCGTTCTCGACGAGCCGACGGTCGGTCTCGATCCGAATCAGATTCGCGAGATCCGCAGCCTGATCCGCGAACTCGGCGGCAAACACAGCGTCATCCTGTCCACCCACATCCTGCCGGAGGTCGAGGCGATATGCGACCGCGTGCAGATTCTCCATCACGGCAACCTGGTCTACAGCGACACCATCAGCGCGCTCAAGGAATTTCACAGCGGGCGCACGGTGCTGCTCGGTTTGCGCCGGCCGCCGCCACCGGCGGAATTGGCGGCGCTGCCCGGTATCGCGGCAGTGGAAAAGGTGTCGGCAACGCTGTTTCGCATGCAATTCGCCCCAAACCATGATCCGACCGACGAACTCGTCAAACGTTCAGTCGGGCAAGGCTGGGGCCTCTACCAGCTCGCGCCGGCGCAGACCAGCCTCGAAGACGTATTCGTCAACCTCACCCAGCGCGAGGAAAATGCATGAAGGACTTCAGCCACAGAGATCACGGAGGACACCGAGAAGTACCGGGACGGAACGGCAGGTTTACCTCTGTGCTCTCTGTGCCCTCTGTGGCTAAAGGGTATTAAATGATTTTCACCATCGCCGGCAAGGAACTCAAAGCACTGTTCGCCTCACCCCTGGCGTGGGTGGTGCTGACGGTAATGCAGATCATCCTCGGCTACAGCTTTCTCAAACGGCTCGACGATTTCCTGCAGCTCCGGCCGCGGCTCGTCCAGATGACGAGCCCGCCCGGCGTCATGGAACTGGTCGCGGCGCCGACCTTCGGCACCGCTGCGGCGGTGCTGCTGTTCGCGGTGCCACTCCTCGCGATGCGGCTCATCGCCGAGGAACGGCGCAACCAGACGATGGTGTTCCTGATGTCAGCGCCGGTGTCGATCGCCGATATCGTAGTCGGCAAGTTTCTGGGCCTCGTCGCGTTCCTGCTGCTCGTCATCGGGCTGATCGTGCTGATGCCGCTCGCGCTTGCCGGCGCCACGCGTCTCGACTATGGCCTGCTCGCAAGTCTCACCGCCGGTCTTGCCCTGCTTGCCACATGCTTCGCCGCAGTCAGCCTCTATGTGTCGTGCCTCACCGTGCATCCGATGGCGGCGGCAATCGGCGCGTTCAGCGGGCTGCTGGCGATGCTGCTGATGGGCGAAACCGCCGGCGATGGCCTGCGCGCGCGCGGCTGGCACATACCGGCCGCGCTCGCCCAGGTCCTCTCCCCGCTCAAGAATTTCGAACCGCTGAGCAGGGGTCTCATTGATACCTATGCCATCGCCTGCTCGGTGCTGTTGACCGTCGCTTTTCTCGTGCTGGCGATTCGCAGGCTCGACGCCACGCGGCTGAGGGGTTAGCGCAATGCAACTGACCCGCAAGCTGCGCCTGCAGCTGCTCATGCAAAACGGTTTGTTCCTGGTGCTGCTGGTCGTACTGGTCACGCTGCTCGCCTATCTGGCGCGTGAATACCGCAACGAATGGGATGTCACGCGCAGCACGCGCAACACGCTGTCGCCGGCGACGCTCGGCGTGCTGAAGCAGCTGGACGGTCCGCTCAATATCACCGCCTACGCCATGACCCAGGACGCGGGCGGAGCCAACGTGCATAAGCGCATCGAGGAGCGCCTGCGCGCCTACCAGCGCGCGAAACCCGACATTACGGTCACGCTGATCGACCCGCGCGAACAACCGAAGCAGGCGGAAGCCGCCGGCATCCGCACGCCGAACGAAATGGTGGTCGAATACAGGAAACGCAGCGAGCACCTCGCCGTGGAAGACTTCAACGAGCAGACGTTCGCCAATCTGTTGATGCGGCTCGCGCGCGGCACCAACAGCCTGGTGCTGTGGCTCGACGGGCACGGCGAAAGGAAGCTCAACGGCGTTGCCAATCACGACCTGGGTGATTTCGGCCGCCAGTTGCAGCAGAAGGGTTTCCGGTTGAACAGCGTGAATCTGGCGGTGGCGCAGGAAGTGCCTGCCAACGCCGCCGTGCTGATCATCGCCAGCCCGCAGGTCGACCTGCTCGCCGCCGAAGTTGAGAAGATCGAGCGTTATCTTCAGAGCGGCGGCAATTTGCTGTGGCTGATCGATCCCGAGCCGCTGCGCGGGTTGCAGCCGATCGCCGAGATGCTGCGAGTGGTGCTCACCCCGGGCACGGTGGTGGATTTCGTGCTCACGCCCCGCAACGGCCCGCCGGTATTCGCGATCGGCGCAGCCGGCAATTATGGGCGGCACCCGATCACCAGCGGCTTCAGTCTCAACACATTGTTTGCGCACGCACGTCCGATCGGCGCCACGGAAAACGACGAGTGGCGCGTGACACCGCTCATCGACGTCGCGCAACGCGGCTGGGTGGAGGTCGGCAAGCTCGATCGGAACGTCACGTTCGACAAGGCGCGCGACATCCCCGGCCCGGTCACCGTCGCGCAGGCGTTCGAGCGCTCCGTCGGCGACCGGCAGCAGCGCGTGGTGGTCGTCGGCAACGGCTATTTTCTGTCCAACACTTTTCTCGGCAATGGCGGCAATCTCGACCTCGGTCTCAACATGGTCAACTGGCTTGCCGGCGCCGACGACCTGATCGCGGTCCAGCCGCGGCCGGCGCTGGACAGCAGCCTCGATATCGACCAGATCACGCTCTATCTCATCGCGTTTGCCTTTTTGATCGTCCTGCCGCTCGCCTTCGTGATCACCGGCACGGTGATCTGGTGGCGGCGGCGGCGAGCGACATGAAAAAATCATGGCTGCTGAATGCCGCCCTGCTGGTACTGGTTGTAGCGCTCGGGTGGTTCGCCTACCTCAAGCCGCGCAGCGATGAGCCGACAAGCTATGCCCTGTCGACGCTAAAGGCCGATCAGGTCGGACACGTCCGCCTCGAGCGCGGCGGAAGCCCTGCGATTGCGATCGAGAAAAAGGAAGACCTCTGGCTGATCACCGCGCCGTTCACCGCGCGCGCTGACCCGTTCCACCTGGAGCGTCTGCTCGCAATCGTCACCGCCCGGGCCGTGCATCGGTTCGCGGGAACGGATCTGGCGCGCTTCGAACTCGATCGGCCACAGGCGCGCCTCACTATCGACGGGCAAAGCTTCAGCTTCGGCACCGTCAGCGCGGTGACGCGCGAGCAGTACGTGTTGACCGGAGGAACGGTGTATGCGATCGATCCGCGCTACGGGGGGGCATTACCGGCAACCGCCGAGCAATTGATCGGAAGGCAGCTATTCGCGGGCAACGAGGCGCCGGTGCGTTTCGAGGTCGGGGATTTCAGCG
>MERI01000268.1:0-10924 GCA_001772005.1 Betaproteobacteria bacterium RIFCSPLOWO2_12_FULL_62_58
GATTCAGCCCATTGCGATGGAAGAGGGCTTGCGCTTTGCCATCCGCGAGGGCGGCAGAACGGTGGGCGCCGGCGTGGTAGCGAAGGTTATCGAATAACGAGGACTGAGGATCGAGGATCGAGGATCGAGGTTTTGACTCAATCCTCAATCCTGAAAACTCAATCCTGACTTTAAAGGCCAGTAGCTCAATTGGCAGAGCGTCGGTCTCCAAAACCGAAGGTTGGGGGTTCGAGACCCTCCTGGCCTGCCACATGGGCGGTTGAGAGTCGAGGGTTGAGAGTTCGGTGTCAACGGTAGGGCGATCGATTGAGGGTAGAGGATCTTCACACTCAACCCTTAACTCTGAACCCGGAACAGGTTAAATGGCGGACAAGATCAAGATTGTGGTGGCAGCCCTGCTGGTGGTGGCGGGCCTTGCCGGCTTTTACTACTTCAGCGAAAGCGCGGCCATCATTCGCGTCGCGTCCGTGTTGGCGGGCTTGGCGGCAGGTTTTGTCGTGTTCTGGACGACCGAGCCAGGCAAGCAGTTTTACGTCTACGCCCAGGAGTCGATTGTCGAGACGAAAAAGGTCGTATGGCCGACCCGCAAGGAAACGCTGCAGACGACCGGTATCGTATTCGCGTTTGTGGTGGTCATGGCGTTGTTCCTGTGGCTGGTGGACGCGAGTCTGCTGTGGGCGGTCAAAAAGCTGATAGGTCAGGGTGATTAATGAGCAAGAAGTGGTATGTGGTGCACGCATATTCGGGTTTCGAGAAGAGCGTGCAGCGAGCGCTACAGGACCGCATTCAGCGTGCCGGCATGCAGGACAAGTTCGGGCAGATCCTGGTACCGGTCGAGGAAGTCGTGGAAATGAAGAGCGGGCAGAAGAACATCAGCGAGCGCAAGTTCTTCCCCGGTTACGTGCTGGTCGAAATGGAGATGACCGACGAGACTTGGCATCTCGTCAAGAACACCGCCAAGGTAACCGGCTTCGTCGGCGGCACCGCGACCAAGCCGACACCGATCAGCGAGAAGGAGGTGCAGAACATCCTGCACCAGATCCAGGAGGGCGTGGAGAAGCCGCGGCCCAAGGTGTTGTTCGAGGTCGGCGAGGCGGTACGGGTCAAGGATGGGCCGTTCGCGGACTTCCACGGCAACGTCGAGGACGTCAATTACGACAAGAGCAAGCTCCGCGTGTCGGTGACGATCTTCGGGCGCTCGACGCCGGTCGAATTGGAGTTCGGCCAAGTGGAAAAGGCCTGATTGGTCAGCAGTAAGCGGCAAGCAGTAAGCGGCAAGACCGTTTGACCGCTCACCGTTCACCGTTTACCGATTACAGTAATTTGGGGAGGGATGGTCAGTCCCGCGAGTACCCGTTTTCAGGAGAGTAGTCATGGCGAAGAAAGTAGTCGGACTCATTAAGTTGCAAGTGCCGGCGGGCAAGGCGAATCCGTCTCCGCCCATCGGCCCCGCGCTCGGCCAGCGCGGTCTGAACATCATGGAATTCTGCAAGGCGTTCAACGCCGCTACGCAGAAGATGGAACCGGGTCTGCCGGTGCCCGTGGTGATCACCGCCTACCAGGACAAGAGTTTCACCTTCGTGATGAAAACACCCCCTGCGGCGGTGCTCATCAAGAAGGCGGCAAAGATCGAGAAGGGCAGCCCGCGTCCGCACACCGACAAGGTCGGCCGGATCACGCGCGCCCAGGCTGAGGAAATCGCCAAGATGAAAATGCCGGATCTCACCGCCGCCGATCTCGAAGCGGCCGTGCGGACCATCGCCGGCAGCGCCCGCAGCATGGGCATCGACGTGGAGGGCCTGTAAAATGGCACACACTTCCAGGCGTTACACGGCAATACGCGCCAAGGTCGACCGCACCAAACTTTATCCGGTGCAGGAGGCGCTGAAGATCATCAAGGAGAATGCGACCGCCAAGTTCAACGAATCGGTCGACGTTTCGATGAATCTCGGTATCGACGCCAAGAAGTCGGATCAATCGGTGCGCGGTTCGCTTGTGCTGCCGCAGGGCACGGGCAAGACGGTGCGGGTAGCGGTGTTCGCGCAGGGTGACCGCGCCAAGCAGGCTGCGGAGGCCGGCGCCGACATCGTGGGCTTCGAGGATCTCGCCAACGAGATCAAGGGCGGCAAGCTGGATTTCGACGTGGTGATCGCCACGCCGGATGCGATGCGCGTGGTGGGAGGACTCGGCCAGATCCTGGGTCCGCGCGGCCTGATGCCGAACCCCAAGGTGGGCACGGTCACGCAGGACGTGACGACCGCGGTCAAGAACGCCAAGGCAGGACAGGTGCAGTATCGCACCGACAAGGCGGGCCTCGTCCAGTGCACGATCGGCCGCGCCTCGTTCAGTGTCGAGGCGTTGGCGGAAAATCTGAAAGCGCTAGTCGACGCGGTCAACAAGGCCAGGCCGTCGGGCACGAAAGGCATCTACCTCAAGAAATTGAGCGTATCGAGCACGATGGGCGCGGGTGTGCGCATCGATCAGTCGAGTTTGTTGCAGTAAGAATTTGTCCCCCGCCTGACGGCGGGGGCAGAGCTTTGGGCCGCCGGGGATTTTCCCTGGCGCGTTGTCAAAGACCGTAGGAGCCGCGAGGTTTAATTTTTCGGGAACGGATCACGGGTTCAGGGGTCAGAGGCTGTCTTAGGGCAGTTGCACAATCCTCGATCCTCAATCCTCACTCCTGGATGTCCTACGCAGACGGTGCACCCAGAAACAGGTCATACGTGGTGATGTTTGACTCCTGGATCAAAGGTCGCCGGTAGGGGAATGATGAATGCAGAACGCGGAACGATGAACGAACAGCCGCAGCGCGGATTTTGGCTCTTGTTCATCGCTCATCATTCATCGTTCATCGTTTAAACGTTATCTGGAGGTCGACCTTGGGTCTAAATCTTGAACAGAAACAGGCGGTAGTGGCTGAAATCAGCGCCGAGCTGGCGAATGCCCAAGCGGTCGTGCTGGCCGAATATCGCAGCCTGCGGGTGGGCGAGATGACCGAACTGCGCAAGAAAGCACGCAGATCGGGCGTTTACCTGCGCGTTCTGAAAAACACGCTTGCGCGCCGCGCAGTCGCGGATACGCCGTTCAAGGGGCTTGCCGAAAAAATGGTCGGCCCGCTCGCCTACGGCATATCCAGCGATCCGGTGGCGGCGGCCAAGGTGCTGCACGAGTTTGCCAGGGGCAACGAGAAGTTCGTGATCAGGGCCGGCGCCATGCCCAATGTGGTGATGTCGCCGAAGGAAGTGGCGGACCTCGCCAGGATGCCCGGCCGTCAGGAACTGCTCGCCACTCTCATGGCGACGATGCAGGCACCGGTCGCGAAGCTTGTTCGCACCTTGAACGAGGTGCCGGGCAGATTCGTGCGGACCATAGCCGCCGTGCGTGAACAGAGAGAGAGGGCGGCTGCGTAGTCGCTTGACCGTTACCCTTCATCATCAATCTTCGAATTAACAGGAGTTAGAAATGGCACTTGCCAGAGCTGAAATTCTCGATGCAATCGCAAACATGACCGTCCTTGAGCTCTCCCAGCTCATCAAGGACATGGAGGAAAAGTTCGGTGTATCCGCCGCCGCAGCAGCAGTAGCGATCGCCGCTCCCGCGGCCGGGGGCGCCGCCGCAGCAGCAGCGGAAGAGCAGACCGAGTTCACCGTAATGCTGAACAGCGCCGGCCCCAACAAGGTGAACACCATCAAAGTGGTGCGCGCGGTGACGGGGCTTGGCCTCAAGGAAGCCAAGGACCTGGTGGACGGCGCGCCCAAGGCGGTCAAGGAAGGCATCTCCAAGGCCGATGCCGAAGCAATCACCAAGCAGCTTACCGAAGCTGGCGCGACTGCGGAAATCAAGTAACCGCTGCATGGAGATCTGGCTGGCGGACGACCGCCAGCCATTCCCATTTTTGAAAAGGTTACATGTCCCAACACGTCATGCGGCGCGCCGCAGGGCGTGCTGTGGCCTGTGCTTTCGTTAGCTAACTAACTCTTCCCGGAGTCGATATGGCGTACTCTTTTACCGAAAAGAAGCGTATCCGCAAGAGCTTTGCCAAGCGTGACAGCGTGCTGCCGGTGCCGTTCCTGCTGGCCACGCAGCTCGAGTCCTATGCGGCGTTCTTGCAGGAGCACGTGCCGCCGGACACCCGCAAGAGCGAGGGTTTGCAGGCCGCGTTCAGGAGCATCTACCCGATCGAGAGCCATTCCAAGAATGCGCGTCTTGATTTCGTGAGCTACGCGCTGGGCAAGCCGCCGTTCGACGTGAAGGAGTGCCAGCAGCGCGGGCTCACCTATCACGCGCCGCTCAGGGCCAAGGTGCGCCTTACCATCATGGACAAGGAGGCGTCCAAGCCAACGGTGAAGGAAGTGAAGGAGCAGGAAGTCTACATGGGCGAGATTCCGCTCATGACGCCCACTGGCTCGTTCGTGATCAACGGCACCGAGCGCGTGATCGTGTCGCAGCTGCACCGCTCGCCCGGCGTGTTCTTCGAGCATGATCGCGGCAAAACGCATTCGTCGGGGAAACTCCTGTTTTCCGCGCGCGTCATACCGTACCGCGGTTCGTGGCTCGATTTCGAGTACGACCCCAAGGATTATCTCTACTTCCGCGTTGACCGCCGCCGCAAAATGCCGGTGACGATCCTGCTGAAGGCGCTGGGTTACGTGCCGGAGCGGATCCTCAGCGAATTCTTTGCATTCGATACCTTCCATTTGGGCGGCGATGGCGTCGAGTTCGAACTCGTCCCGGAGCGCATGCGCGGCGAGATCGCACGCTTCGACATCACAGCCAAGGGCGGCAAGGTGATCGTCGCCAAGGATAAACGCATCACGGTCAAGCATATGCGCGAGATGGAGCAGGCCGGATTGCACCGCATCGTGGTCCCCGAAGACTTCCTCATCGGCCGCACGCTCGCTCAGAACGTCGTCAACAAGGAAACCGGGGAAGTGATCGCCAACGCCAACGAGGAGATCACGGACCAGCTGCTCGCCAAGCTCAGGGAGGCGGGCGTGGTAAAGATCCAGACGATCTACACCAACGATCTCGACCAGGGACCGTACATTTCGCAGACGTTGAGGATCGACGAGACCGCCGACCAATTAGCGGCGCAGGTCGCGATCTATCGCATGATGCGCCCCGGCGAGCCGCCGACGGAAGATGCGGTGAAGACGCTATTCAACAGCCTGTTCTTCTCGGCAGATCGCTACGATCTTTCGGCGGTCGGGCGCATGAAGTTCAATCGTCGCGTGGGTCGCAACGAGCTCGAAGGGCCGGGCACGCTCTCGGCAGGCGATATCGTCGCGGTCATCAAGATCCTGGTCGATCTCAGGAATGGCAGAGGCGAGATCGACGACATCGACCACCTTGGCAACCGGCGCGTGCGTTCGGTCGGCGAACTCGCCGAAAACCAGTTCCGGGCCGGGCTGGTGCGCGTTGAGCGCGCGGTGAAGGAGCGCTTAAGCCAGGCCGAATCGGAAAACCTGATGCCGCACGACCTGATCAACGCCAAGCCGGTATCGGCGGCAATCCGCGAGTTCTTCGGGTCGAGTCAGCTTTCGCAGTTCATGGACCAGACCAATCCGCTGTCGGAAATTACCCACAAGCGGCGCGTGTCGGCGCTCGGCCCGGGAGGGCTTACCCGCGAGCGCGCCGGGTTCGAGGTGCGCGACGTGCACCCGACCCACTACGGCCGCGTGTGCCCGATCGAGACGCCGGAAGGTCCGAACATCGGGCTCATCAACTCGCTGGCGCTGTATGCCCGCACCAACCAGTACGGCTTTCTCGAGACGCCGTACCGCAAGGTAAGCGACAGCAAGGTCACCGACGCGATCCACTTCCTGTCGGCGATCGAAGAAGGTCAGTACATGATCGCGCAGGCGAACGCCGCCCTTGACAAGGGCAACCGCTTCAGCGATGAACTGGTGTCGAGCCGCCACCGCAACGAATTCACGCTGGCGACCCCCGACCGCATCGATTACATGGACGTGGCGCCATCCCAGGCGGTGTCTGTCGCCGCGTCGCTCATCCCGTTCCTCGAGCACGATGACGCGAACCGCGCGCTGATGGGCTCGAACATGCAGCGCCAGGCGGTACCCTGCCTGCGCGCCGAGAAGTCGCTTGTCGGCACCGGGCTCGAGCGCACGGTGGCAGTCGACTCCGGTACCGCGGTGCAGGCGCGCCGCGGCGGCGTGGTCGATTATATTGACGCGGGCCGCATCGTGGTGCGCGTCAACGACGAAGAAACCTCGGCCGGTGAGGTCGGCGTCGACATTTACAACCTGGTCAAGTACCAGCGCTCGAACCAGAACACCAATATCAACCAGCGGCCGCTGGTCAAGGTTGGTGACGCGATCGCCAAGGGCGACGTGGTGGCCGACGGCGCTTCGACCGACATGGGCGAACTCGCGCTGGGGCAGAACATGCTGGTCGCGTTCATGCCGTGGAACGGCTACAACTTCGAGGATTCAATCCTCATTTCCGAGCGCGTGGTCGCCGACGAACGCTTCACCTCGATCCATATCGAGGAGCTGTCGGTGGTGGCGCGCGACACAAAGCTCGGGTCGGAAGAGATCACGCGCGACATTTCGAACCTGTCCGAATCGCAGCTCGCCAGTCTCGACGAGTCGGGCATCATCTATATCGGCGCCGAAGTCGAGGCGGGAGACGTGCTGGTCGGCAAGGTGACGCCCAAGGGCGAAACTCAACTGACGCCGGAAGAGAAACTGTTGCGGGCGATTTTCGGCGAGAAAGCGTCCGACGTGAAAGACACCAGCCTCAGGGTGCCTTCAGGCATGTCGGGCACCGTGATCGATGTCCAGGTGTTCACGCGTGAAGGCATCGAGCGCGACAAGCGCGCCCAGCAGATCATTGACGACGAGCTGAAGCGCTACAAGAAGGATCTTGCAGACCAGTTGCGCATCGTCGAGGACGACGCGTTCAGCCGGCTCGAGCGGCTGCTCAACGGCAAGACGGCCAACGGCGGGCCCAAGAAGCTCGCCAAGGGCTCGAAGGTCACCAAGGCGTATCTCGCTGAAGTCGAGCGCCACAGCTGGTTCGACATCCGCATCGCCAACGACAAGGTCGCGGCGCAGATGGAGCAGCTCAAGGACAGCCTGGCGCAGACCAAGGCGCTCTTCGACAAGATGTACGACGAGAAGAAGAAAAAGCTGACGGAGGGTGACGAGCTGCCGCCGGGTGTGCAGAAGATGGTCAAGGTGTACCTCGCGGTGAAGCGCCGGCTGCAGCCTGGGGACAAGATGGCCGGCCGCCATGGCAACAAGGGTGTGATTTCGAAGATCGTGCCGGTCGAGGACATGCCGCACATGGACGACGGCACCACCGTCGACATCGTGTTGAATCCCCTGGGCGTGCCATCACGGATGAATGTCGGCCAGATCCTCGAGACCCATCTCGGATGGGCGGCGAAAGGGCTGGGATTGAAGATCGGGGGATTGCTGCGGACGCAAGCCAGGGCCGCGGAACTCAAGAAGTTCCTCAACAAGATCTACAACGGCAGCGGGCGGACCGAGGACATCGACTCGTTGAGCGACGATGAAGTGATGGAGCTCGGGCGCAATCTCGAGAACGGCGTTCCGTTCGCAACGCCCGTGTTCGACGGCGCGACCGAGCACGAGATCAAGACCATGCTCGAGCTCGCGGGGCTGCCGCGCTCGGGACAGATCACGCTCTACGATGGGCGCAGCGGCGACCCGTTCGAGCGCCTGGTCACGGTCGGCTACATGCACATGTTGAAGCTGCATCACCTGGTCGACGACAAGATGCACGCGCGCTCGACCGGCCCCTACAGCCTGGTCACACAGCAGCCGCTGGGCGGCAAGGCGCAGTTCGGCGGCCAGCGCTTCGGCGAGATGGAGGTGTGGGCGCTGGAGGCCTACGGCGCGGCCTACACGCTGCAGGAGATGCTGACCGTCAAGTCTGACGATACCGAGGGACGCCGTAAGGTCTACGAATCGATCGTCAAGGGCGATCATCGTATCGAGGCTGGCATGCCGGAGTCGTTCAACGTGCTGGTGAAGGAGATCCGCTCGCTCGCGATCGACATCGATCTCGATCACAACCGTTATTGATACAGCGTGAAACGTAAAAAGTGAAAAGTGAAACGTAAACCGCCCGTCACGTTTCACCGTTCACGTTTCACATTTCACGAGAACCGGAGGTTCTAATGAAAGCACTGCTTGATTTGTTCAAACAGGTAACGCAGGAAGAAGAGTTTGATGCGATCAAGATCGGACTCGCCTCACCTGAGAAGATCCGGTCGTGGTCCTACGGCGAGGTGAAGAAGCCGGAAACGATCAACTATCGCACCTTCAAGCCCGAGCGCGACGGGCTCTTCTGCGCCAAGATCTTCGGTCCGGTCAAGGATTATGAGTGCTTGTGCGGCAAGTACAAGCGGCTCAAGCACCGCGGCGTGATCTGCGAAAAATGCGGCGTCGAGGTGACGCTCTCCAAGGTGCGGCGGGAGCGCATGGGGCACATCGAGCTCGCGAGCCCGGTCGCGCATATCTGGTTCCTGAAGTCGTTGCCGTCGCGGCTCGGGATGGTGCTCGACATGACGCTGCGGGACATCGAGCGCGTGCTCTATTTCGAGGCCTACGTGGTGTGCGATCCCGGCATGACGCCGCTCAAGCGCTGCCAGCTCATGACCGAGGACGACTATCTTGCCAAGGTCGAGGAGTACGGGGATGACTTTACCGCCGCGATGGGCGCGGAAGGCGTGCGGGCGCTGCTGCGCAGCCTCGACCTGAAAAACGAGATCGAAACGCTGCGCGTGGAACTCGCGGCGACCAGCTCCGATACCAAGATCAAGAAGATCGCCAAGCGCCTCAAGGTGCTCGAGGCGTTCAACAAGTCCGGCATCAAGCCCGACTGGATGATCATGGAAGTGCTGCCGGTGCTGCCCCCGGAGTTGAGGCCGCTGGTGCCGCTCGATGGCGGGCGTTTTGCAACGTCGGATCTGAACGATCTTTACCGGCGCGTGATCAACCGCAACAACCGCCTGAAGCGGCTGCTGGAACTGAAGGCCCCGGAAATCATCGTTCGCAACGAGAAGCGCATGCTGCAGGAGGCGGTCGATTCGCTCCTGGACAACGGGCGCCGCGGCAAAGCGATGACCGGCGCCAACAAGCGGCCGCTGAAATCGCTCGCCGACATGATCAAGGGCAAAGGCGGACGCTTCCGTCAGAACCTGCTGGGCAAGCGCGTCGATTACTCGGGACGCTCGGTGATCGTGGTCGGGCCGCAGTTGAAGCTGCACCAGTGCGGGCTGCCGAAGAAAATGGCGCTCGAACTCTTCAAACCGTTCATTTTCAACAAGCTCGAAGTGATGGGGCTCGCCACCACCATCAAGGCGGCCAAGCGCATGGTGGAAAGCGAGGAGCCGATCGTATGGGACATTCTCGAGGAGGTGATTCGCGAGCATCCCGTGATGCTGAACCGCGCGCCGACGCTGCACCGCCTCGGCATCCAGGCGTTCGAGCCGGTGCTGATCGAAGGCAAGGCGATCCAGCTGCACCCGCTGGTATGCGCGGCGTTCAACGCCGACTTTGACGGCGACCAGATGGCGGTGCACGTGCCGCTGTCGCTGGAAGCGCAGATGGAAGCGCGCACGCTCATGCTGTCCTCGAACAATATTCTGTCGCCGGCGAACGGCGAGCCGATCATCGTGCCCTCGCAGGACATCGTGCTCGGCCTCTACTACGTCACGCGCGCGAAAGTCGGCGCGCGCGGCGAAGGCTCGGCATTCATCAATGTGGCCGAAGTGTCGCGCGCCTACGATACCGGCCAGGTGGAGGTCAGCGCGCCGGTTCGGGTGCGGATCAGGGAAGTCGAGATCGACAACGACGGCGAGCGGCGTGAGAAGGTGACGCGCTACGAAACCACGGTAGGTCGCGCGTTGCTGTCCGAGATCCTGCCGGCGGGGCTGCCGTTCGAACTCATAAACAAGCCGCTCAAGAAGAAGGAAATCTCCAGGCTCATCAACGCGTCGTTCCGGCGCTGCGGCCTGAGGGAGACCGTGATCTTCGCCGACAAGCTGATGTATACCGGCTTCACGATGGCCACCCGCGCGGGGCTCTCGATCGCCGTCGACGACATGCTGGTTCCGGCGCAGAAAAACGTGCTGATCGCCGAAGCGGAAAAGGAAGTGCAGGAGATCGAAAAGCAGTACACCTCCGGACTTGTCACCCAGGGCGAGCGCTACAACAAGGTGGTCGACATCTGGGGCCGCGCCGGCGACCTCGTCGCCAAGGCGATGATGGACCAGCTCGGCGTCGAGCCGGTCAAGGAATGGGATCCGAAGAAGGGCGAGAGGGTCGAGCGCAAGGACAGGAAGGGCCACCCGGTAATGCAGGAGTCGTTCAATTCGATCTACATGATGGCAGACTCGGGCGCGCGGGGCTCGGCGGCGCAGATCCGGCAGCTCGCCGGCATGCGCGGCCTGATGGCCAAACCGGACGGCTCGATCATCGAGACGCCGATCACCGCGAACTTCCGCGAAGGGCTGAACGTGCTGCAGTACTTCATCTCGACGCATGGCGCGCGCAAGGGTCTCGCCGACACCGCGCTCAAGACCGCAAACTCGGGCTACCTCACACGCCGCCTGGTCGACGTCACGCAGGATCTGGTGGTGACCGAGGACGATTGCGGCACGAGCCAGGGGGTGTCGATGAAAGCGCTGATCGAGGGCGGCGAGGTGGTCGAATCGCTTCGCGAGCGCATTCTCGGTCGCGTTTGCGCGACCGATGTTTTCAATCCGGAGAGCAGCCAGGTCATCTGCCCTGCGAACACGCTGCTCGATGAGGACGCGGTGGACGCGATTGAGGCGGCCGGCATCGACGAAGTCAAGGTGCGGACGCCGCTCACCTGCGAAACGCGTTACGGCTTGTGCGCCAAGTGCTACGGCCGCGACCTCGGTAGCGGC
>MERI01000268.1:10933-15763 GCA_001772005.1 Betaproteobacteria bacterium RIFCSPLOWO2_12_FULL_62_58
TGCGCACCTTCCATATCGGCGGCGCGGCATCGCGCACCGCGGTGGTGAGCCAGGTCGAAAGCAAGTCGAATGGCGTGGTGCGCTACAGCGCTGGCATGCGTTACGTGACTAATTCGCGTGGCGAACTGGTTGCGATCTCGCGCAACGGCGAGCTGGTCATCCATGATGACAACGGCCGGGAGCGCGAGCGCCACAAGGTGCCGTACGGCGCGATGCTGATGGCGCGCGACGGCGAAGCGGTCAAGGCCGGCCAGGTGCTGGTGACCTGGGATCCGCACACGCGCCCGATCGTCACCGAATACGCCGGGCGCATCAAGTTCGAGAACGTCGAGGAAGGCGTGACCGTGGCGAAACAGGTCGACGAGGTGACCGGGCTGTCCACGCTGGTCGTGGTCGATCCGAAGCGCCGTGGCGGCGTTCAGGCGAAGGGCCTGCGCCCGCAGGTGAAGCTGCTCGATGCTCAGGGCCACGAGATCAAGATCGCGGGCTCGGACCAGTCGGTCAACATCACCTTTCAGATCGGCTCGATCATTACGGTGCGCGACGGCCAGGAGGTGGGCGTGGGCGAGGTGCTGGCGCGCATTCCGCAGGAGACCTCCAAGACGCGCGATATCACCGGGGGGCTCCCGCGGGTGGCGGAGCTGTTCGAAGCGCGTTCGCCGAAGGATGCCGGCATGCTCGCGGAAATCACCGGCACGGTATCGTTCGGCAAGGACACCAAGGGCAAGCAGCGCCTGGTCATTACCGATCTCGACGGAGCGGCGCACGAGTTCCTGATCGCCAAGGACAAGCACGTGATGGCGCACGACGGCCAGGTGGTAAACAAGGGCGAAATGATCGTCGACGGCCCGGCCGATCCGCACGATATCCTGCGGCTTCTGGGCGTCGAGGAACTCGCGCGCTATATCTGCAACGAGGTGCAGGACGTCTATCGCCTGCAGGGCGTGAAGATCAACGACAAGCACATCGAAGTGATCGTGCGCCAGATGTTGCGCCGGGTGCAGATCGTCGACCCGGGCGACACGCGCTTCATCACCGGCGAGCAGCTGGAGCGGGCCGAAGTGCTGGAAGAAAACGAGCGCGTCGATGCCCAGGGCAAGCAGCCGGCGGTCTACGAATACATGCTGCTCGGCATCACCAAGGCATCGCTGTCGACCGACTCGTTCATCTCGGCGGCGTCATTTCAGGAGACCACCCGCGTGCTCACCGAAGCCGCGATCATGGGCAAGCGTGACGAACTGCGCGGCCTGAAGGAAAACGTCATCGTCGGGCGACTCATTCCGGCGGGCACCGGCCTCGCCTACCACCGGATCCGCCGCAAACAGGTGACCGCCGCGGATTTCGCGCAGGGCGCGGAGCCTGCCGCAGAAGTCGCCGTCGGGGCGGAAAGCCAGGAGCAGGTTGCTTGACAGAAGTGTGATAACCCCATAAAATCTACAGTTTTTTTAGCCGCGGATCGCCCCGGAACGGGGGTGGCGGCACAAAACGACAGTTTCAGGCCGGGACGGTGGCGACGCCGTCCCCGCTTTTTTGGAATCGGGAAATAGCGCCGGCGCGAGAGCAACCGCAATCCGCGCTGCCCGGAAAAACAAACTGGAATTAACGAGATATGCCAACGATCAACCAGTTGGTACGGAATGCGCGAAGGGCGCCCCGCACCAAGAGCAAAGTGCCTGCACTTGCTGGCAGCCCGCAAAAGCGCGGCGTGTGCACCCGCGTCTACACCACGACGCCCAAGAAACCGAACTCGGCGCTGCGCAAGGTGGCAAAGGTGCGGCTCACCAACGGTTTCGAGGTGATTGGTTACATCGGCGGTGAGGGGCACAACCTGCAGGAGCACTCGGTGGTGCTGATCCGCGGCGGCCGCGTCAAGGACCTGCCCGGGGTGCGTTACCACGTGGTGCGCGGCAGCCTCGACACCGCGGGCGTAAAAGATCGCAAACAGGGACGTTCCAAGTACGGCGCCAAGCGGCCGAAAGCCGCGTAAGGCAGTGTTGAATGTTCAGCGTCAAGTGTTGAGCCGATATGGAACGGGTGCGCAGGTCCGTTGATCCACTGAAAACTCAACAGTAAAAAACTTAGAACTGAGGTAAGAATGCCACGTCGTAGAGAAATAGCGAAGCGCCAAGTGCTGCCGGATCCGAAATACGGCAGCCAGGATGTCGCCAAATTCATCAACGTGTTGATGACGCGCGGCAAGAAGTCGGTCGCCGAGCGCATCATCTACGGCGCGCTGGAGCAGGTCAAGAAGAAGAGCGGAAAGGACCCGCTTGAAGTGTTCAATCTGGCGGTCAACAACGTGAAGCCGATGGTTGAAGTGAAAAGCCGCCGCGTCGGTGGCGCCAACTATCAGGTGCCGGTCGAAGTGCGGCCGGTGCGGCGCGTGGCGCTGGCGATGCGCTGGCTGCGCGATGCGGCACGCGGCCGCGGCGAGAAATCGATGGGCGCGCGGCTTGCGAGCGAACTGGCCGAAGCCGCAGAAGGTCGCGGTGTCGCCATGAAGAAGCGCGAGGAAGTGCACCGCATGGCGGAAGCGAACAAGGCGTTCGCGCATTACAGATTCTAATGGGTTCTTAACAGTGCCACGCAAGACTCCAATCGAACGGTATCGCAATATCGGCATCATGGCCCACATCGATGCCGGCAAGACCACGACCACCGAACGGATACTGTTTTACACCGGCGTATCTCACAAGCTGGGCGAAGTCCATGACGGCACCGCGATCATGGACTGGATGGAGCAGGAACAGGAGCGCGGCATCACCATCACGTCCGCGGCAACGACCTGCTTCTGGAAAGGGATGGAGAGCAACTATCCCGAGCACCGGGTCAACATCATCGACACCCCGGGCCACGTCGACTTCACGATCGAGGTCGAGCGCAGCCTGCGCGTGCTCGACGGGGCGTGCACCGTGCTGTGCGCGGTGGGCGGCGTGCAACCACAGACCGAGACGGTATGGCGCCAGGGCAACAAGTATCGAGTGCCGCGGCTGTTCTTCGTCAACAAGATGGACCGCCAGGGCGCGGACTTCATGCGCGTCTTCGACCAGATCAAGACCCGGCTCAAGGCGACTCCGGTGCCGATCCAGTTGCCGATTGGCGCGGAGGAAAAGTTCGAAGGCGTGATCGACCTCGTCAGGATGAAGGCGATCTACTGGGACGATTCCACCCAGGGGATGAAGTTCGAGGCGCGCGACGTTCCGGCGCATCTCCTCGACGAGTGCAGGGAATGGCGCGAGAAGCTGGTCGAGTCCGCCGCCGAGGCCAGCGAAGATCTGATGAACAAGTACCTGGAAACCGGGGAACTGTCGCAGGCCGAAATCAAGCAGGGGCTCAGGAGCCGCACCATCAACAACGAGATCTTCCCCATGCTGTGCGGCTCGGCGTTCAAGAACAAGGGCGTGCAGGCGATGCTCGACGCGGTGATCGATTATCTGCCGTCGCCGGTCGATATTCTGCCGGTCAAGGGCATCAAGGAAAACGGCCAGCCGGATGAGCGCCCGCCGAGCGACGACGCGTCATTCTCCGGCCTCGCGTTCAAGATCATGACCGATCCGTTCGTCGGCCAGTTGATTTTCTTCCGGGTCTACTCCGGCGTGGTGAATTCGGGCGACACGATTTACAACCCGATCAAGGGTCGCAAGGAGCGCATCGGACGGCTGCTGCAGATGCACGCCAACGCGCGCGAGGAGATCAAGGAAGTGCGCGCCGGCGACATCGCAGCCGCAGTCGGTCTCAGGGAAGCCACCACCGGCGATACGCTGTGCGATCCCGAGAAGATCATCACGCTCGAGAAAATGGAGTTCCCCGAGCCGGTGATCCACGTGGCGGCCGAGCCGAAAACGAAGGCGGACCAGGAAAAGATGGGCATCGCGCTCAATCGCCTGGCTCAGGAGGATCCGTCGTTCCGCGTGCGCACCGATGAAGAATCGGGGCAGACCATCATCTCCGGCATGGGCGAACTGCATCTCGAGATCATCGTCGATCGCATGAAGCGGGAGTTCGGCGTCGAAGCCAATGTCGGCGCGCCGCAAGTGGCTTACCGCGAGACCATCAAGAAGGCCTGCGACAAGGTCGAGGGCAAGTTCATCAAGCAGTCAGGCGGCCGCGGCCAGTATGGCCACGTCTGGCTCAGGGTCGAACCCAACCAGCCGGGCAAGGGCTACGAATTCGTTGACGCCATCAAGGGCGGGGCCGTGCCGCGCGAGTACATCCCGGCGGTGCAGAAGGGCGTTGCCGATTCCGTTTCCACTGGCGTTCTCGCCGGTTTCCCGGTGGTCGACGTCAAGGTCACGCTCTTTGACGGCTCGTACCACGAAGTCGATTCGAACGAAAACGCATTCAAAATGGCGGGATCCATGGCGTTCAAGGAAGGCCTGCGCCGCGCCAGTCCGACGCTGCTCGAGCCGATCATGGCGGTTGAAGTGGAAACGCCCGAGGACTTCATGGGTAACGTGGTGGGCGACCTCAGTTCGCGGCGCGGCACCATCCAGGGCATGGATGACATTCCGGGCGGCGGCAAGGCGATTCGCGCCGAAGTGCCGCTCGCGGAAATGTTCGGCTACTCCACCACGCTCAGGTCGCTCTCGCAGGGCCGCGCGACCTATACCATGGAGTTCAAGCACTACTCCGAGGCGCCGAAGAATATCGCAGACGGGATTATCAACCGCGATAACCCCGATAAGAACCATCCAGGTTCGGGTAAGAAGTAATAAGTAACAAGGAAGGGAACCATTATGGCCAAGAGCAAATTTCAGCGCACCAAGCCGCACGTGAATGTGGGGACGATTGGACACGTGGATCATGGCAAGACGACGCTGACGGCGGCGA
>MERI01000269.1 GCA_001772005.1 Betaproteobacteria bacterium RIFCSPLOWO2_12_FULL_62_58
CCGCGTTGACCTTCACCGACACGTTGTCGCGCGTGATCACGTCCTGGGTCGGCACGTCCATCACCACCGTGCGCAGGTCGACGCGCACCATCTGCTGAATGATGGGGATGATTACGATCAGACCCGGGCCCTTGACCTTCCAGAAACGGCCCAACTGGAATACCACCCCGCGCTCATATTCGCGCAGGACGCGGAACGACGCGACCACCAAGATTGCGACCAGTATGAAGATGCCACTGATGCCGATGTCCCAGATCATGATTTGCCTCCTTCAGGGTGTTCCGGTTTTACGGTCAGCGTGAGCCCGTCGATACGGCTGACGCGGACGCGCTGCCCGCGGGTGAGCGCGCGCCAGCCGAGGCGGATCGGATGCCCCTCGTGATCGACCAGATCCATGCGCCGCGCGAGCGCCACCACAGCGATAGCGGAGGCGGCACCGGCCGTCATCAGGAATGCGGTAAAGTAGCCGGACAACAGCAGCCAGAATGCATACAGTACCAGAGCCGAACTCACTGCGTACAAAGGCTTCCTCCGGACATATTACAGTCGGCATTCAACCAACCGATCACAATTATTCTGGTCGATGCCGCGCGGATATCAATACACTGCGGCTACAAGCAGGAATCATCCGAATTTTACGAGCTAACCTTCGGGCAAACAAGTCACAGGCCGGATGCTCAGTGCCCGGCCGTCGCTTTCACCACCAGAACATCGCCCCCGAATTCGTAAATGACATGCATGGCGACGCTTCCCAGCAGCATGTAGGACAGCTCGGAACGTCCCTGCCCGCCCATGGCGATGAGATCCACATCGAAATCCTGCGCGCACTGCAGGATCACGGCCGGAGCGTATCCGTGCCGCACGCTGCCTGACAGGGCGCGGCTGGTTTCCGGGAGGTTGCGCAGAAAATCCGCCATGCCGGCCTCGGCTTCCCGGCGGGCAAGGTCCTGATAGTGGAGAAAAGCATCCTCCGAAACGCCGCTGTAACGCATCTTGCTCTCGAACGGCACCTCGTAGACATGCAGCAGACGGATTTCCGCTGCGGGAAAAAACCGCAATGCCGTCTCCAGCGCATGCTGCGATGTCGGTGAAAAATCCACCGGCACCAGAATGCGGGAATAATCCCCAAGCGGTTCGCGTTTGACGATCAGGAATGGCCCGCGCCCCTCACGCACGATTTTCTGCGCGGTCGTTCCGAGCAGCAGTTCCTGCACGAAATTTTCCCCATGGGCTCCGATCACGACGAGATCGCATTCCGTGCTTTGCGCATAGGCAGCGACTTCGTCGGGCGTGGCGCCGATGCCGACGTGAAATGCGGCGCTAATGCCGTGCCTCGCATGGATGCCGGCCGCCAGCCGCTCGAGGTCATTGCGCGCGGCATCCACCAGCCGCTGCTCGACCGCGAGCGGATGTTCGATCAGGATCCGCCTGATGGCTTCCAGGGGCAGCCGGCCCATCACGTGCAGCAGGCTGAGTTCCGCACTCCAGTCACGGGCGATTCGCGCCGCCCTCTCAATTGCAATCCCGGCGCGCGGCGAAAAATCGGTCGCTGCCAATATTTTTTTCAATCTAATCATAATCTTATAGTCTCCACACCCCGAAAATCCATTTTACCGGCCTCAACACCCGGTGAGGCACGTTCGATTGCGCCGGCAAAATAGATGCAGACGCCAGCGGATCACCCCAGCAATCGGGACTCGGCACGCCTCAGTTCCTCCGGCGCCCCGAACAACACGACAACGTCTCCCTCGTTGAGACGGGTTTCAGGGTCTGGCGCCAACTGCCGTTTCCCTCCTCTCACCACTGCGGTCACCAGAACATGATCACGGTCAAGTCCGAGTTCTCCTATGGACCGTCCAGCGGCATATGCTCCCGGACCCAGAGACACCGGACACAAGCGATCGATTGTCGCGTCCCCCTCTTCGGCAACTGGAGAATCCCCTCCGCGGAAAAACTCACGCATCAGGCGATATCGTCCAACCCGCGAATCGCGCATTCGGCGAACGACCCGCGATAGCGGAACATCGAGCAACAGCAGCGCGTGAGAAACGATCATCATGCCGGCCTCGAGCGTCTCCGGCACCACCTCCGTCGCCCCGGCCTCGCGCAACGCGTCAACATGACTTTCGTCCCGCGTTCGCACCATGACGGGAAGATCCGGCCTGAGTGCGCGAACGTGATGCAGCACCTTGAGCGCGACGCCGACATCGTCATGGCTGACAACAACCAGCCGGGCGGAGCCCAGGCCGACCGCCTCCAGGATATCGCGCTCGGCGGCATCGCCGTAATAAACCGGCTCACCCGCCGTATGAGCATCGCGCACGCGGACCGGATCCAGGTCCAGTGCCACATAGGGAATCTGCTCCTCTTCCAGAAAACGCCCCACGTTCTGGCCGATGCGGCCATACCCGCAGATGATGACATGGTTTCGCAGTCCCGTCGGCGCCGGCACGCCGGCAACCGGCACGCTGTGCGATAGCCCACCCCGGGCCCCGGCAATCCGGGCGGCGATCCGGTGGTTGAAGCGGATCAGAAACGGCCCCAGGATCATGCTCAACAGCACGGCGGTAAGCACAATCTGCGCCACCTGCGCCGCAATCACCTGCGCGTCAAGCGCGATAGCGAGCAGCGCAAAGCCGAACTCGCCTCCTACCGCCAGCACAATTCCGGTGCGCCAGGCGTTTGCGGTATCAACTCCCGCCCGGCGCACGATAAGCGCGACCAGAGCGCCCTTGATAGTCAGCAACACCGCCGCTCCAATCAAAGCCCAGTGCCATATTCGGGGAAGGGACGCCGGATCGAGCAGCATTCCGATCGTCACGAAGAACAGCCCCAGCAATACGTCCCGGAACGGCCGGATTGCGGAATCGATCTGATGGCGGAACTCGGTCTCACCCAGCATCATTCCGGCGAGGAAGGCGCCGAAGGCCATTGACAAGCCAAGGCTGTGGGTCGCCCACGCCGACATCAGGGAAACGAGCAGCACGGTCAACGTAAACAGTTCCGCCGAGCGCCGCGCGGCGATTTCATGGAACAGCGGTCTCAGCATCCAGCGCCCGGCAAACAGCACCAGAGCGAAGGCCAGTAATGCCTTGGCCAGTGCCCAGGAAAGAGGAAGCACGAGAGAGCCGGCCGTCGCCGTTGCAAGAACCGGTATGACCACGACGAACGGCACCGCGGTTACGTCCTGGAATACCGACATCGCAAGCGCCAGCCGGCCATGCTGGCTCTGTTCCTCGCCCTGCTCGGCGAGCTGCTTGCTGATGATCGTGGTGGACGACTGGGCGAATACAGCCCCGACAACAAATGCCGCGGCCGGCGGCAAACCTGCCAACCAAGCCGCCATGCCAACTATTACCGTAGTGAGCAGCACCTGACCCGTTCCGAGTCCCAAGACCAGATGGCGTAACGCGTATATCTGCGGCAATGAAAAGTTCAGCCCGATGGTGAAAAGCAGGAAAACAATGCCAAGTTCCGCGGCCACGCGTATGTGCTGGCTGTCAATGACCGGCCCGACAGTGTAGGGCCCAAGGAGGACGCCGACGAGCAGATAACCGAGGCTGGAAGGGATGCCCAAGCGCTGAAAGACGGTCACGATCAGCACCGCCAATCCCAACAAGAGCAGTATCTCCGCCAGTGTCTGGCCCGTCACCTCAGATCTCCCCTTCGCAAATCGCCAGTTGCAGGGCGGCGGTCGCCGCGACCGCTCCCAACAGCAGGCGGTTGGGCCATAGCCCTCTGCTGAACAGCGACTCGCGTTCGGAGCGGATGGCCCGCACGTGCGCTAGCATCAGCGGCCTCTCACGCTTGCAGCCAGCGCCAACAGTTCAGGTTCGGAGAAAAACCCGCCGCATCCGGTTTGCGCGTCCGAGGATATTTTCCAGCCCGCCGGGCCGCGGCGCAGGGCGGCAATGCAATGCGCCGTGTGCCGCCCCAGTGTTGTGAGTTCGATCCGGACCCATTCACGTTCGGTGACGCGATCGCTTATATGACAGGACGCGCCACAGATCCCGCTGAAAGCACGGCCCGTGGCACTGGCCGCAACAAACGCGATCGTGGAAACCGCCGCCGGAAGCGCCTCCAGGAAAACGAAAATCCTTTCGTCATCCCACTCGCTCGCTCCCGTTCGGGAGTCACCGGTATGGATGACGCTGCCGTTGGCGTTGCGCGGGTGACCGGGATGAATGATCTCCAGCATGCGGCGTTGCTCATCGTACAGCACGCACAGCGCATCCAGGTTCTCGGGATCGGTGGCCACCCCCTCTTGCGGCGGGTCCCAGTGCAAACCCATGACGATCTCTTTCAGATCAAGTTCCGCATCGGCGTACACGTGATCCTGCGGGTTCGCATGATTATTGATTCCCATCGCTCCTCCTCCACACAACCATGTCGGACCGTAAATTGCTCTGCGGCATAAGCAGCCCCCAAGCGGATATGCCGCCCCTTAAGACCTTCGTCACCAGCGAACCGAAGGGAACGCCGGCTGCCTTGGCCATCCTGCCAATCGCGTCGACGTGCTTTTGTCCGACCTCGCGCGTGCGTTGGTTGACCTCGTCGATCATCTTCTGGCCGACCATTAGACGCGGACCGAAGATCGGCCGCAGTTCTTCGACCGCGTAACAGGCGACGACCTTGGCGGCAAGCCTGCTTGCGAGCGCGATACCGGCCTTGGCGGTCTTATTGGCGGCGGTTGAACCGTCAGTGGGAATCAGAATGCGTTTGAACATGGAATCTCCTCGGTAAGAAACTTGAGCGCAGCAGCCAAGCCATATACATGACGGTTATCTCGATCATGCGGTGCCGCGGATTTCGATGGATCACTTTGCGCTTGTTGCATTCCCTTCCTCAGCTCTTCGAATATCGGCCAGCGCATGCAGGCTCGCGAGGTAATCCACCATGGCCTGCAACTCTTCCCCAGGCAACGCAGCGTACCTCTCCTTGATCCTGGCTACAGCCGCCGAGAAGCGCGGCCGCACCCTGTCCGATGCGACCATCCAGTCGCGAATGGCGTCCGGCGCCAGCCGCCGACCCACGCCATCGAGTGGGCTGCGCGGATTGCCTTGCCCGCCGATGGCATGGCAGCCGGCGCAACCGTTCCTGTCATACGCCGCCCGTCCCACAGCGGCAGGCGACTGGGATTGCGGCACAGCTTCTTGCGCCTTAGGCCGCGCGTCTCCCGGGCTCGGCGCGTTATGCACGAAGCTGAAAGCGGCCGCGAGGCCCACGACGATCACGGCGGTCAGCGCCGCCACACTTTTTGCCAGCAGTTCACGCATTACCCTAGACCCATTCGAACAATTCACTGTGAATTTGTGCGGACCGGATGCCGAGCGCCGCCAGCCACTTTTCGGCGGACTGCGTCATCGCGGTGGGTCCGCAAACGAAGTAGTGCAACTGCGCGCGGTCCGCGGGCAGGTGCCGCTCCAGCATCGCCTGCGTCAGCAGGCCGCGTTCACCGTCCCAGCCTTCAGGCGGTTCGCCCAGGATGTGGATAATGCGCAGATTCAGCCGTCCGGCGAGGGCGTCCGGCTCCTCGCGATAGAGCGTCCGTTCCCAGCACCGGTTGCCGTAGAACAACACCAGCGGCCGCCGGTCGCCACGGTCGGCAAGCGTGCGCAACATGCCCATGATCGGCGCGATGCCGACGCCGCCTGCAACAAACACGTAGCCCGGTGCCCGGGGATGCCGGTCCGTCGAGAAAGCGCCGTAAGGACCGTCGAGAAAAGCCTTCTGTCCCGGCGGCACGTTTATCACCGAACGGGTGAAATCGCCGACGGCCTTGATGCCGAATTCGATGGTTCCGGCGCGCGCGGCGCTCGAGGCGATGGAAAACGGGTGCTCCTTGA
This sequence comes from Betaproteobacteria bacterium RIFCSPLOWO2_12_FULL_62_58, assembly GCA_001772005.1. Classification (GTDB taxonomy): domain Bacteria; phylum Pseudomonadota; class Gammaproteobacteria; order Burkholderiales; family SG8-41; genus DSOT01. Next base: position 5,847 of record MERI01000269.1, read on the forward strand.
GCGCAAACGGAGAGGCGCCCAGCGTCAGCCACGCGAACTGGCCAGGTTGAAACCGCATGCCGCCGTGGCCCTCCGGCTCGAGGACCAGGGTATAGGCGTCGCCCCGCTCGCGCCGCACCCCGGCTACGTGATACGGCTTGCGTAGCATCAGCCAGGGCCGGACCACGCGCACATGGCCGATAAGCGCGATCCAGAACAGACCATAGCCGGTCCACAGCGCCTGCTTCCAGTCCGTGTCGATATAGTACCCGGTGCCGACGACATGCCAGAGCGCGAGGCCAAACGCGATGGTCGCAATCAGCGCGTGCGTCCAGCGCCACAAGTTGTAATCGATTCCGAAACGCCGCCGGGCGAGCGAACTCGCGACAAGGAGCACGAACAGCACGATCGCTGCCCGGCCCGCGGACATGTGAGCCGGCGCATCCAGCGGGTTAGCGGTGCCGAGCGCCGCCGGATTATCGATGCGGATAATCAGATAGTGCAGGGCTGCGATCGCGAGCGCGAAAATTGCAAGAAAGCGGTGGACGTAGTAGACGATGTCGATCCCGAACGGCATGGTCGCGCGGCGGAACCGCGCGGTGAGAATGAACTGCACGCCCATCATCGCGAGCGCCGCGAACCCGAGCGCCATCGCGAAATCCCACCAGAAGCCGCCGGGCGGCGGCACCGGACCAAGGAGAAGCGCGAAAAGCGGCGCCGTCACCACCACCACATAGGCGCCAAGCCAGGATACCGCCGACAGCAGCGGGTTCATCGGAGCGAAGTTGCTTCACCAGATTGAGATTGAATCCCTTCTCGCGCGCCTTGAGGCGTTCCTCCGGATCCATGCCGATGCCGCCGCCAACCCCAACCATCTCATCTGTCGCATTATTACTCTCCTTTTCTTCCTGACTTCCCGTAATAAAAGACAGAAGACAAATCTGATGGTTCCACCTTAATCCTGCTGCGCGAAACATTGTTTGACACACATCAACAAACAGTTTGTCGGAGCCAAGTCCGGCAAACTCCTAGGCGTGTCCAAGCCGCCTGCGCACCATCCATTTTTCGATCTCGACCGCAAAGAAGATGACCGCAGCGCCGCTCACGCACACCGCCAGTTCTGCCGCATCGAGCGGCGCGGTCTTGAAGATCCGGTTCAGCGCAGGGACATAGAGGATTGCCAGCTGCAGGAGCGTAGTCGCCACAACAGCACCCAGTAACAGCCGGTTGGACCACAGCCCCATGCTGAACAGAGAATCGCGTTCGGAACGAATGGCGAGCACGTGCGCCAACTGGGCCAGCGTCAGCACCGTAAATACCATGCTCTGCCAGTGCGCCGAGCCGGCATGGTAGGCTCAGGCCTGGATCGCCAGCACGATGCCGCCCATCAGCAGTCCGACCCAGATGATGTGCTGCCACATGCCATGCGCGAATATGCTCTCCTGAGGCGGCCGCGGCGGGCGCTTCATGATGCCGCGTTCCTCCGGCTCCACAGCGAGCGCCAGCCCTGGCAGGCCATCGGTCACGAGATTGACCCACAGAATGTGCAATGGCAGCAGCGGAATAGGCAACCCGAGAAACGGCGCCAGAAATATGATCCAGATTTCACTCGAATTGGTAGTCAGGGCGTACTTGATAAAGCGCCGGATGTTGTCGTAAATGCGGCGGCCTGCGCGCACCGCGGACACGATAGTGGCGAAGTTGTCGTCGAGCAGCACCATGTCCGAGGCCTCGCGGGCGACGTCGGTGCCGCCCCGGCCCATGGCGACGCCGATGTCGGCGCGCTTCAGCGCCGGCGCATCGTTCACCCCGTCGCCGGTCATCGCCACGTACTCGCCGCGCTCCTGCAGCGTCTTGACGATGCGGATTTTCTGCTCGGGGTCGACGCGCGCATAAACCCGGATATGCTGAATGCGGGACGCCAGATCCTCATCGCTCAGGTGTGCGAGCTGACGGCCCGTCATCACCTCGCCGCCATCCGCGATGATGTCGAGCCGGCGCGCCACCGCGCGCGCGGTGGCGGGATGATCTCCCGTGATCATAAGCCACGGCCAGCACCCTCAGGCCATCGGCAGCCATGCGCTCCGTCGCCTGATGGAGCTTGTCGCTCTCGAGAGGTACCAGCCCGGCCGCGTCAAGCTGCCATGCGCAACGCCGCAACAGCGTTTCCGGCGCGCCTTTGCTGAACGCCACGATCTCGCCATCCAGCATGGTGAAACGTCGTCATGCGCTTGCGTTCCGAATCAAACGGCAGTTCCGCCAGACGGGGTGACGCTGCCTCGAGCACCGCCTTGTCGAAACCTGCGCGCACCGCTCCTTCATATAGCGCAACTTCGGTCGGATCGCCGCTGATCTCCCGGCCCGCCGCAACGGCATCGTTGCATAGCGCAATCGCGGTGAACAGCCGTTGCGCCGTCGTGCCCGGTCTCGCGTCGGGGCGCGCCAGCTTGCCGTCAACATAGCAGGCTTCGACCCGCATCCTGTTCTCGGTCAGCGTGCCGGTCTTGTCCGAGCAGATATAGGTGATAGAGCCCAGCGTTTCCACTGCCGGCAGGCGCCGGATCAGCGCATTCTGCTGCACCATCCTGTAGGCGCCGAGCGCGAGCGAGATCGTCACCACCGCGGGCAGCGCTTCCGGGATCGCCGCCACCGCGAGACTCATCGCGGTGAGGAACATGAGCACCGGCGACTCGCCGCGCAACAGCCCGGTGACGAAGATGATGGCGCAGATCGCGAGCACCGCCAGCGCCAGGCGGCTGCCGAAGCGCGCCAGTCGTTTCTGCAGCGGCGTCTTGCTGTCTTCCTCGGCCGCCAGCAGCGTGGCGATCCGGCCGAGTTCGGTGGCCATTCCGGTCGCGACTACAACGCCGCGGCCGCGGCCGTAACTGACGACCGTTCCCTTGTAGCCCATGTTGCGCCGGTCCCCGAGCGGCGCATCCGCGTCGCGCAGCGATGCCACCGCCTTTTCCACTGCCGCCGATTCGCCGGTCAGCGCAGATTCATTGACCTTGAGCCGCACCGCTTCCGTCAACCGCAGATCGGCCGGGATGACATTTCCCGCCTCGAGCACCACGATGTCGCCCGGCACCAGCTCGTGCGCCGGCAGCGTGATGCGCCGTCCCGCGCGCAGCACGCTGGCGCTTGGCGCCGCGATGCGTTTGAGCGCGGCCATCGCGCGCTCGGCGCGGTACTCCTGGACGAAGCCGATCACCGCATTGAGCACGAGGATGGCGATAATGGCGATGGTGTCCTGCGGCTCGCCGATCACTCCGGAAACCACCGCCGCGGCGATCAGCACCACGATCATGAAATCGGCAAACTGGTCGAGCAGGATCCGCCAGGGGGGGCGACGCCGGCTCTCGCGCAGCTCGTTGCGGCCGTAACGGACAAGCCGCTGCGCTGCCGCCTCTGCCGCCAGTCCCTGCACCGGATCCGTGCCTAGTGCACGCGCGACTTCGCCACAATCGATACAGTGCCAAACAGCCTGCGGCGAAACGGCATTGCCCCCGGCGTGGCGCAGAGCAAATTGCGCGGATTTATCTGCCATTACGGAACAGGAAATAGGCATTGATCAGATAAATCCACAGCAAAAACACGCTGATCCACCCGACTGTGCCGAACACCCGCGTTTTCGATCTATAGAACAGGCCGGCAATCGCCAGCCCGGTCATCATCAAAGCCGACAGCGCGGAAATGGCATGGATGGAAGATACGTACGAAAGCAGCGGGCCGCGCAGAAAAAATACGTCGTCAACGGCGACCAGCGCCAGGTTGAAAAGATTGCTGCCGAACAGGTTTCCAATGGCCATATCGACGGCGCCGATTCGAAGCGCGGAGATTGTCACGATCAGCTCCGGCAATGTGGTTGCCAGCGAAACGAAGAAAGTGCCAACGAACGTTTCGTTCCATGCCATGACTTTTGCAATATCCTCGGCGACAAACGGCAGCCAAAGCGCCGCGCCGACGACAACGGCGGCCGCGACAGCATAGCCGATCGCGGCCGACCGCAATGTGACATCCGGATAACGCTCGGCTATTTGCCCCACAAACTCCGCTCTCTGCCTGCGCTCGTAGCGGAAAACGATATTGACCGCCACTCCGTAGATCAACAGCACGACCGGCGAATAAAGCCCGATATGTCCCTGCCCCAGCGTGACGCCGTGCGAAGCCAGAAGAATGCTGAAAGCAACGAAGCCGAGCAGGATCACGCTGAAGGCTGCAGACAGAATGTGGGCGTGACTGGCCCGGGTATAGACCGATTCCTCCCGATAGAGAAGATCGAGCACTACGATCATGGCAAGGTTCATCAGGCAGGCGCCCAGGATGTTCCCCACCGCAATGTCTGGCACACCCACCAGGGCAACCGCGCCAATACCCGAAATCAGCTCGGGCAACGAGGTTACGGTGGCAAGGAGCACCAAACCGACGAGACTGCCGCCGAGCCCGGTCTTCTCGGCGATGATATCGCCGTAACGGGAAAGCCGGGTGCCGGCCGCACCGATGAGGGCCACGCAGATTGCAAACTCAAGCCAGACAAATTGGGGCGCATTCATTGCTTTTATCGCCGCACGCTAGCCCCGCCCGCACGAAAGCGCGAGGGAAGAGTGCCTACGCTGCCGCCCGCGGCGTCACGCTCACCAGCAGAACCGCCACTCCGGCCAGCAGCGGCATCACCTTGCGCGTAAGCGCGCGCGCCGGCAACTCCTCCCTACGTGCATAACCCCGGTCTGTGAAAGGCGTCGATTCTATCACCGCAGGCTGAGCACGCAAGCACCCCATGACCGCAAGACGGGGAATTTGCCTATAATTGCGCAAAGGCCTCGCGCCGGTTTGCGTGCGCGGCAGAGCCCGGCGCCGCGGTTCCCGCGGGGAAGCGGCCATCACACGTTGGTCATCGCCACGAGGAGTCGAACGATGCGCCTGTCGCTGCGATTCATCATCCCGCTCGCCATAGTCCTGGCGGCCATCGCCTATGCGGTGGTGCCGCTGGTCGACAAGCTGACCCTCAAGTGGTTCGTGCGCGACCTCGATATCCGCTCGACCCTCGTCGCGAACACGGTGCAGGAACCGCTGCTGGAACTGGTTCGTGCCGGATCGAAGAACAAGATGGTGGCCTTCTTCAGCAGAATCACCCAGGACGAGCGTCTCTTTGCCATCGGCTATTGCGACTCGTCTCAGAATCAGCTCGTCGCCACGAAGACCTTTCCGCAAGGCCTATCGTGCAGGGATATCGAAAGGTTCCGGGACCCTGGCCCGCAGGTATTGGACAGCGCGCGGGGCCCTCTGCATGTTTCCGTGCAAGACGTCGAGCGGGAGGGTACGCGGATCGGCAGGCTCGTACTGGTGCATGACATGAGTTTCATCCAGCGGCGAAGCGAGGAGACGAAGCAGTATGTTTTTTACTTTTTTGTCGGCCTCGCGGCCGTCGTTTCGCTGATCACCGTCGTCATTGCCCAATTGAGCTGGCGGGGCTGGATGCAGGGTTTTCACGCGTTGCTTCGCGGCGAAGGTCTGCTGCGGCCGGCGGAAAAAATCAACGTCCCTGAATTGCGGCCGCTGGCGAGGGATCTGCGCTCGCTCATCCGCGACGTGAAATCCGAGTACCGGCCCAGGGACGAGGCGCAACTCACGTGGACGCCGGAGACGCTACGCTCCATCCTGCGCCAGGACTTGCGCGGCGACGATATCCTGGTCGTCTCGAATCGTGAGCCCTACATCCACGTGCGGCGCGGCGAGAGCATCGAAGTTCAGAGGCCCGCCAGCGGGCTGGTCACGGCGCTCGAGCCCATCATGCGCGCCTGCTCCGGAACCTGGATCGCTCACGGCAGCGGCTCGGCGGATGCAGAGGTGGTCGACAAGAACGGCCGGGTGGCGGTTCCGCCCGGGAATCCGGCGTACGCCATCCGCCGGGTGTGGCTCACCAAAGAGGAGGAAGCGGGTTACTACTACGGGTTCGCGAACGAGGGCCTGTGGCCGCTATGCCACATTGCCCACGTGCGTCCGATCTTCCGGACCGGCGACTGGAACCAGTATATCGAAGTCAATCGCAGGTTCGCGCAGGCGGTGTTCGAGGAAGCCAAAACCGACGACCCGATCGTGCTGGTCCAGGATTACCACCTCGCGTTGCTGCCGAAAATGATACGGGAAAAGCTGCCTGACGCGACTATCGTGACATTCTGGCACATACCCTGGCCCAATCCGGAGGCGTTCGCCATTTGCCCGTGGCGCGCGGAACTCCTCGACGGGCTGCTGGGCAGCAGCATCCTCGGTTTTCACACGCAGTTTCACTGCAACAATTTCGTTGACACCGTGGATCGCGTGCTGGAGGCGCGCGTCGACCGCGAGACGTTCACGATCTCCTATGGCAGGAAGCTGACCGCAGTCAAGCGTTATCCGATTTCGATCGAGTCGCCGCCATCCGAAAGCCTGATCCGGAAAACGGTAGCCGACTGTCGCGCCGACATCCGCCTGCGGCATAACCTGCACCCCGACCATGCGTTGGGCGTCGGCGTCGATCGCATGGATTACACCAAAGGCATACTCGAGCGCTTTCTCGCGATCGAAAGGCTGCTCGAACTGCAATCACGGTGGATCGGCAAGTTCAGCTTCGTTCAGATTGGCGCGCCGACGCGATCGAGCATCGAGCAGTACCAGGAATTCGACGCCCATGTTCGCGCGCTTGCCACCAGGATCAACAACCGGTTCGCGCGCGGCGATTACGTCCCCATTATCCTCAAGATCGAACATCACGAACCCGAGCAGGTTTACGAATACTACCGGGCCGCCGACGTCTGCATTGTGAGCAGTCTCCACGACGGCATGAATCTTGTCGCCAAGGAGTTCGTGGCCGCGCGCGACGACGAACAGGGCGTCCTGATACTCAGCCAGTTCACCGGCGCTTCGCGCGAGCTTCCCGAGGCGCTCATCGTCAATCCGTACGACATCGATCAGTGCGCCGCCGCGCTGCACGTTGCGCTGACGATGCCGCAGAACGAACAACGCGACCGGATGCGCACCATGCGCGGGCTGGTCCAGGAGTTCAACGTCTACCGCTGGGCGGGGCGCATGCTGCTCGACGCGGCGAGCATGCGCAAACGCGGACGCCTGCTGGAAAAAACACCCGCTCAGACACGGCAGGGCTAGCAGCGTCGCCCCCCACCCTTGGTCTTGGGCGGCAGGACACCGGGCCTCTGCAAAAAGATGAACAAACCTGAAATTCGGCCAAGAAGAAATTCCAGGCGAACAGAATTGCCCAAGGTTGCGCCCAACCGGGCCTTTTTCCTCGACATCGACGGAACGCTGCTCACCCTTGCCGCCACCCCTGCGGGCGTAACGGCGGACGGCGGACTTAAACAGACGCTGGGACGGCTTCGCACGGCCACCGGGGGAGCGATCGCGCTCATCAGCGGGCGCCAGATTGGCGAGGTGGATCGGCTCTTTGCTCCGCTGCGCCTTCCGACCGCCGGCCAGCATGGCATTGAACGCCGCGATGGATCGGGGGTTGTGCACCGACACGCGGCCCCCTCGTGCCGGTTTGGCGAGATCAAGAACCGGCTCGCGCCACTCGTCGCGCGCCATCCCGGAAAAATGGTTGTGGAAATCATACCCATAGGAAGCGACAAAGGAAGTACGATTGCGGAATTCATGTCTGAAAGTCCGTTTCGCGGGAGAATCCCGGTGTTCCTCGGCGACGATGTGACCGACGAGTACGGATTTTCCGTTGTCAATGCCATGGATGGACACTCGATCAAAGTGCGGCCCGGCCGGTCGGCAACCAGGCGGCTTGCCAGATTCAGCATGACGTCTACGGCTCGGCGATTCTGGCGGCGACCCATGTCTTCTTTGACAAACGCCTGGTGCGCGGTGGTGACGAAACGCTGTTTCATCTGGTACATTTACGCGCTCGCCGCCATAGGCCGCATGGCGGAGGCCCGCGAACTGTTCGAGAAGCTGCTCGCCTGCCGCAACCGGCATGGTTTGCTGGCGGAGGATATCGATCCGCGAACCCGGGAGCAGTGGGGCAATTTCGTGCAAACCTACAGCATGGTCGGACTTATCAATGCGGCAATTCGCCTGAGCATCCGCTGGGACCAGGCGTTCTAGCTTGCCGCGGGCGCCGGCGCGCTATTCGCGCCGCTGCTCGGGCGGCAGCGGGAAATCTGTTTGCGGGTTGCTGGGCCAGCGGAAATATTCGGTGCGCAGCCCGCCGACCCGGACCGAGACTTTCCGGGTCTGGATCTGGCCGTTATTGCCGACAGTCACCGAATAGGCGCCGGCCGGCAGTTTCGCCATGAAGAACGGACCGTCGGCAACATCCTCGACCAGGGTCTTGCCCGACGCATCTTTCAGGCTGACCTGAATATCCGCCAGGTAATTGCCTTCGACGAGCGTAAATACCAGCTTGAGATTGAACTCTTTCGCGCGCGCCTTGAGACGCTCCTCGGAATCGACGCCCACGCCACCCGACACGAACGATACGTTGTTATGCGTAACCACTTTCTCCTGCGCCGGCGCTTGTGCTGTCCCCAGCACCCCAATCATCGTCGCCGCCGCCAATCCCACACAGGTCATGCGCCGCATGGTTGTTCTCCTTTCATCGTTGGACCTTCTCTGCCGTTTCGGAAATTATCCACGTTCCCTCTGGACAGTCCGGACGCCATCGCACAACTGGCGAATTTCCCGGTAGGGCGCGTCTTACGCACCGATTCCGATATGGTGCGCACGGCGCACCCCACTTCCTGTTGTGGACCGAAACC
>MERI01000270.1 GCA_001772005.1 Betaproteobacteria bacterium RIFCSPLOWO2_12_FULL_62_58
GTTCCGCCGCAACCGCGGCGCCGGCGCAGCCCAGCCCGCCGACCAGTATCCAACACCAGCGCGTCATGTTTCCCTCCTCCGTGAAATCCGCAAGGCGCTCTTGATCTGTCGGATAGTATCGCATACCCGGATGACGGCGCAGCGGCGCGCTGCCGGCCGGCGTGATGCGCATGGTATGGTAAATTAGGCGTAACACTGTGTCAGAGAGAAACCGATGACCACGCTCGCTCAAAAAACCCGCATCCAATACGTCTACGACTTCACCGCGCTGGACCGCGTTCCGGAAAGTCAGACCAGCGCCAAGGTTGCCGCCAAAAGGCTGCTTTCCGGGCCGACACTGCAGACCGGAAAGTCTTCCACGGTCGGGGCGGCGCTCACCGGGGAGCACATCATCGTCGCGCTCGCGGGCCAGAGCCGCGGTTCCGGCGCCAAGGCGCACACTCATCCCAACGAGCAGTTCAACTATATCGTGCAGGGCGTCATGACGGGTGACATCGCCGGCGAACTCGTGTTCGCGCCGAAAGGCACGCTCATGCACACGCCGGCGCGGGTCGTGCACACCGGTCTGGCGTGCCCCGATGAGGACCTGATCTTTCTGGCGGTGAAAGACACGCGTCATGGCATCGTCGGTCCGCCGGTCGACGGCAAGTATGACGGCCCGAACTACCTGCCGGGTTTCGGCACGCGCGCCGGTGAGCCCATGAAATCCACCGCCGGGCTGATGGCGGATTCGGGGCGCGATCCGGCGGGCGTGAAGACCCGTTACATTTACGACTTCGCGCATCTCGCGGAAAAACCCGGCCGTGTGTCGAGCGCGATGGTGACGCCGCAGGTGAACGGCACGCCCGGGTCAACCGGCCCGGTGGTGACCGGCGAGATGCTGCACGTGGGGTTACTGCGTTATGCACGCGGCGGCGGGTTGCAGCGCCACTCGCATCCCAACGAGCAGTTCACGTTCGTGGTCGAGGGAATGGTGCGCGCCGAGATCGACGGCGAGGAGGCGCTCGTCGGGAAACACTGCGTGCTGCACGTTCCGGCCGGCGTGCCGCATGCGCTCGCCGCGACCGGTGAGCAGGACGCGCTGGTCGTGACGGTGCAGGATACGCGTCACGGCTTCGTTGGGTGAGCGGTGAGCAGTGAGCGGTGAACGGTGAATGTCGTATTAAAGTAAAATCGTGGTGACGAAACCGGGCCCGCCGGGCCTTGAGGAGGAAAGATGTCCACTGCGACACAGGAAAGGTCCAGGATCCAGTACGTTTACAACCTCGATGACCTGTTCAGGGTGCCGGAAGGGCCTTTGAGCTGCAAGGTCGCGCCGAGCAAGCTGCTCTCCGGCGACACGCTGGCGACCGGCAAGTCTTCGACGGTGGGGCCGGTCTTGACCGGCACGCATGTACATGTGGCGTGGGTGGTGAAGCCGCGGGGCACCGGGTCGAAGCTGCACACCCATCCCAACGAGCAGTTCAACTACGTGTTGCGCGGAACGCTGATCGCCGACCTCGACGGCCAGGTGTTGCGCGTGCCGGCGGGACACGTCGTCCACATTCCCGCGGGCATGGTGCACTCGCACGTGGCGAGCCCCGAGGAGGACGTGCTGTTCATCGCTGTGAAAGACACGCGCCACGGCATCGTCGGCCCGGCGGTCGACGGCAAGCACAACGGGCCGCGTACATTGCCCGGATTCGGTTCCAATAAGGATAACGAATGGCGGCTTGGCCCGGACGGTCTGCCGCTCCCGCAAAGCCCGCGCGTCAGCAGGGACAAAGTGCGTTACGTCTACAACTGGGAGGAACTCGACAAGGTTCCGGAAGGCCCCTGCAGCGCGAAAGTCACGCCGCGCGCGTACGTTTCGAAAAAGTCGTCATCGTTCGGCGCGGCGCTGACCGGCGACAAGGTGCACGTCGGACTGATACACAAGGCGCGCGGTTCGGGCTCGAAACTGCATACGCATCCGAACGAGCAGTTCAACCTCGTGCTGCAGGGCACGCTGCATGGAGATATCGACGGACAGACCGTGCTGGTGCCCAAACACCACGCGATTCACATGCCTGCCGGCGTGGTGCATTCGATGGTGGCGGGCGGCGACGAGGACGTGCTGTTCTTCGTCGCCAAGGATACGCGCCATGGACTGGCCGGGCCGCCGGTCGACGGCATCGAAGACGGGCCGCGTTTTCTGCCCGGGTTCGGGCCAAAGCGGTGACTGAAACACCAAGAACCACCCCCACGAGTACGCGAATAGCCTGATACCTACCTGACCGGCTTCACCGAATCCTTCCCAAGGAGAGGGCATGGATGTTTCGCTGAACGAAGAACAGCGCGCGTGGCAGTTGAAGGCGCGGCAATTCGCGCAGGAAGAAATCCGTCCCATCTCACTCACGCGCGACCGGATTTCCGACCCGCGCGCGACCTTCGACTGGGACATCATCAGGAAGGGCTCGAAGCTCGGCTTCCGCACGGCGGCGGTCCCCAGGGAGTGGGGCGGGCACGGGATCGACTTCGTGACGCAGGCCCTGGTGATGGCGGAGCTCGCCAAAGCCGACAGCGCGATCTCCAAGACCTTCAGCCAGTGCTGGAAGTGGAGCCACATGATCGCGGCGTGCTGCACCCCGGATCAGAAGAAGCGCTTCCTGGAGCCGTTCCTGGCGGACGATACTTTTCTGCTGGGCCACGCCGGCACCGAGCCCAATGCCGGATCGGACCATCGTCTGCCGCCCGAGGACGATCCCAAGTCCGGCTGGAAACTCAAGGCGGAGCGCAAGGGCGACGAGTGGATCCTCAACGGGGAGAAGTGCTTCATTGCGAACGGCGGCGTGGCGAAGGTGTTTTTTGTGAGCACGAGGACCAACCCGAACGTCAGCCAGAAAGAGGGCACCACCGAGTTCCTGGTGCCGATCGATACGCCCGGCATGCGGGTGGGCAAGGTGTTCAACAAGAGCGGCTGGCGCTTCTACCAGAACGCGGAGCTGATCTTCGAGAACGCCCGCGTGCCCCACGCCAACATGGTGGGCGAGGTGAACGGCGGATTCAACTTGCGCAGCGCGACTTCCGCGCCGTTCGGCAACCTCGAGCTCGCGGCGAACGCGCTGGGGGTGTGCGAGGCCGCGGTCGAGATGGCGACGCGGCACGCCGGGACGAGATGGCGGGAGTCGCGCTACTTCATCGACAACCATGTCATCCAGCTCAAGCTGTCGGAGATGCACATGCTGACCGAGGCGCTGCGCTCGTTCGTCATGCGGGTCGCCGCGGAGGCCGATGATAAGACGGCACGCCACTCCTCCATGAACCACGCCTTCCTGCAAAATTTCGCGACCGACGTCATCCAGCGGGTGACGCGCCTGAACATGGACATTCACGGCGGCGCGGGCGCGATGACGATGGACGCGGGCGTGGACAAGCTCGCGCGCGACGCCGTCATATGGACGCACCTCGCCGGCGACTCGGTGCAGCGCATGAAGGCCGTCCGACGGTTGAAATGGAATTGACCGGCTCTGCGGCGCGCGCGGAGAACCCGCTATTGACCACCATTCGGGGACGATAACAGATATGTACGATCTTCAGGCGCGGGCACCGGCATCGCCAATCCTTACGCGATGATCATGTCGGGCAAGATGCTGCTGGATGGCTTTTCGATCGATTCATGTCCGAGGCGGAAAACGATGGCTACATTTATGGATTGGGGTATCCTTTCTGCGCGGAAATCGTCCGCGTGGTCCGCCCGCGCGGCAGTGGTGGCGCTGGCCGGGGCGGTCACGTTCTCGCACGCGCAGCAGAGCGGTTGGCGACCCGAACGGCCGGTGGAAATCGTGGTGCCGTCTGCCGCAGGCGCCGCGACCGACGGCACCGCACGCCTCATCCAGAGGATCTTGCAGAACACTCGCATCGTCGATGTTCCTGTCGTTGTGGTGAACAAACCGGGCGGCGGCCAGACCCTGGCGATGAATTATCTCGACCAGCGCGCGGGCGACGGGCATTATCTGCTCAACTCCACCATGAGCCTGATGACGAACCACATTCAGGGACGGTCGAAGGTCAACTATACCGACTACACGCCGCTGGCGATCCTGTTCAGCGAGTACATGACGTTGGTGGTGAGACCGGATTCTCCCCTGAAGACCGGCCGCGATATCGAGGAGCGGCTGAAGAAAGATCCCAACTCTGTCAGCATTGCGGTCGGCATTGCAGTCGGGGGGACGAATCATCTTACGGTCGCCTTGGTGACGAAAGCCATGGGCATCGACGTGAAGAAGCTCAAGACGGTTGTGTTCCAGGCGAACGCTCACGCCCTGACAGCCATCATGGGCGGACACGTTGACCTTTCGTCGATGTCGCTGGCGACGGCGTGGAATGCCACGCAGCAGGGCAAGCTGCGGATCATCGCGATCACCTCGGATCGGCGTCTGGGGGGTGCCTTGGCGGACATTCCAACTTGGAAGGAACAGGGGTTTGACGTGGTGTTCACCAACACGCGGTTCATACTCGGCCCGAAAGGAATGAGCCCGGCGCAGACGGCGTATTGGGATGCCGCGTTCGAGCGGCTGGTCGAGAACGAAGAGTGGAAGAATGAGGTCAGGAAGAATGACTGGGTGTTGGATTATCTCGGGAGCAGGCAGAGCTCGCAGCGCCTGGCCGGGATCTACAAACAGCTCAAGGGGGCGTTGGTCGACGCCGGTCTGGCGAAGGAATGAACGTGCAGAAGACGAGCGACGGCCAAAACGCCAGAGTCGATCGTTAATCGACTGAACCAGGAGATCGTGCGCATCCTTAACAGTGCAGACGTGAAAAGGCGGCTTTTCGACTCCGGAGCCGAGGTCGTCGCCAGTTCGCCGGCGGAGTTGACGGACGCGATAAAATCCGACATGGCTACGACCGGCAAGCTGATCAAGGATGTCGGCGTCCGCGCTGATTAGTCGCAGATAGAAAGCGACGGTCGATTATTGAGCTTCGCGCAAATGGGTGACGACTCATTTGCACCACAAATTTAAGGTCGTGCGCGCCGGTGCACAAATCGCGGAGAACAGGAGCAGAATCGGCGTGCGTCCCTTGAACGACGAAAAGATCGCGAGGCTGACCTCACGGGTACGGGAGGTGGAGCAAATGTCGGATATGTCCGCTTTTTTCGAAGGCATACATTGAAGAACGAGATGCGGTCCGCGCTCATCGTTCTCGCATGCGTTGCCACCGTGGCGCACGCACAGCAGAAGCCGGGCCAGTTTCCGGGCGGTTATCCGAGCAAGTCGATCCGGATGCTGGTGGGCAACGCTCCCGGTGGCGGCATCGACATCACTGCCCGTGTCGTGGCGCAGAAGCTCACCGAACGGTGGGGCCGCTCCGTTGTCGTGGACAACCGTCCCGGAGCCAGCGGAATTATCGCGATGGATCTTACAGCACGGGCGACCCCGGACGGCTATACGCTTCTGGTCACGTCCGGCAGCCTGATTGCCAGTGCCATGGTGCAGAAAAAGGTGCCTTTTGATGTCCGGGAAGCTTATGCGCCGATCACGCAGTTGACCTCGCTGTATTATTTGCTGCTGGTTACGCCGTCGCTGCCGGTCAACTCGGTCACCGATCTGATCGCCTATGGGAAGAGCAAACCAGGCGCGCTCAATTACGGCTCCTCCGGCATCGGCGGGGCCGGACATCTTGCCGGCGAACTTTTCGGCTCGATGGCAGGGGTGAAGATGGTGCACGTGCCCTACAAGGGCGGTGGCCTGGTACTGGCGGATATGATCAGCGGACAGGTTCAACTGGGCTTCACCAGCACGATTTCGGGCATGCCGCACGTAAGAAGCGGCAGGCTGAAGGCACTTGCCGTGACGAGCCCTCGACGCGCCCAGGCCTTTCCCGATCTGCCAACCATCTCTGAAGCGGGTGTCCCGGGTTTCGAGTTGATCAACTGGTACGGGCTTTTTGCGCCGGCAGGAACGCCGCCGGCTATTGTCTCGGCGCTGCACCGGAACGTGACCGAGGACCTCAACAGCGCGGAGGTTCAGGCCATGTTTGCCAGGGATGGCGCCGACGCGGCACCGTCCGGCTCGCCGGCACAGTTCAAAGGCATACTCGCCAAGGAGATCGACATCTGGGAGAAGGTCGTAAGAATACCGGGCTTCGCTGAAAGCTTGCGTTGACTGCAGATGGCTCAAGCCACCGGGGCTCCTGGCCAGGTGGACCTGACGTTCAATAGTCGCAAAGGAGGAGTAAATGACGACGACACTTCTATCCGCCATCTTTTCCCGTGGACGCTGGCTGGCCGGCATCGCGGCCTTCGGCGCCATGTGCGGGAGCGCTGCGGCCGCGGAATGGACACCCGGCGATCGCATCACGCTGGTTACGCACTCCAGCCCCGGCACCGGCAACGAGCTGATGCTGCGCGAGATCGCCGACATCTGGAACAAGAACAAGCTTGCGCCCAAGCTGGTGTCGGTGGAGAGCGTCACCGGCGCGCAGGGCGAGAAGGCGCGGCGCTATGTCATCACGCAGAACCGCGGCAATGCGCATATGCTCGCAGCGCATACGCCGCCGTCGCTCAACGTTCCGCTGTTGATTGGTTCCGACACCGGGTGGCGGCAGTTCACGCCGATCGCGATGATGGCGCTGGACCCGATGGTACTGCTGGTGAACGCCGAGGGTCCCTACAAATCGCTGAAGGACCTGGTCGCTGCGGCCAGGGAAAAACCGAAGCACGTGCTGCAGGGAGGCGGCAATTACGGCAACAGCGCCTCGATGGCGGGCAGGATTCTGGAGGAGGTGGCCGGCGTGTCGTTCTCCTTCACGCCGTTCAAGGGCGGCGGAGACGCGGTGATCTCGCTGCTCGGCAAGCACGTGCACTTCGTTATCGAAAACCCCGCCGAGATCGCGCAGCACGTCCAGGCCGGCAAGCTCAAGGTGGTGGCGGTTTCCACGCGCCTGGAACTGTTCCCCGATGCTCCGACGTTCGCCGAAGCCGGCTACAACGTAAGGATACTCAGGCAGTTTCGCTCGCTGGTGGCCCCGCCCGGCATTCCCCCGCAGGTGTCGCAGCATTACGTCGGACTGCTGGATCGCACGCGCGGCACGCAGCAGTGGAAGGACTACTTGAAGCGAACCGCCCTCATCGACAGCTGGATGACCGGCGCCGATCTGGTCGCGTTTTACGAACAGGAGGAAAAGGAATACCTGCGGCTCGACAAGGAAATGGGTTTAATGAAGCAAAAGTAAGCTTCGCGCCGCATGAATAAGAAAAATCAGGCTGCGGCTTTTTTCAGCGCCGACCGTATCGCCGCGCTGCTGTTGCTCCTGGTGGTGGCGCTCTACGGCTGGGAGGGCGCCAAGCTTACCGCTGCGCTGCAGGTCGACGTCATCGGGCCGGGTTTCTTTCCCAAGATCCTCACCGCTATCGGCGTGATGCTGGGGGTGCTGCTGTTCATCAGGCGGTCTCCCCGTGAGGGCGATGACAAGAACGCTGCCAAGCAAGGTTCCGATCTTGTGGCGCTGGCGCCACTCGCGTTCCTCCTCGCCTACGTGCTGGCGCTCGAGCCGGTGGGTTTCCCGCTGGCCACTGCGGCGTTCCTCGCGATCACCTTCAGGTATCTCGGCCATCCGACCTGGAAAAGCGCGTTATTCCATGCGGTGGTGATTACCGCCGTCGTCTTTGGATTGTTCCACTTCGGCCTCGACATCAAGCTGCCGCTCGGCGTCCTGGCCGGATGGGCGTGATACTGCGGCCATGGGCGAAACGCTACCGCTGCTGCTGAACGGTTTCGAACTCGCGCTGCGGCCCGAGAACCTGATATTCGCTTTCGTCGGCGCTTTTCTCGGCACGGTCATCGGCGTTTTGCCGGGCATCGGCCCGGCCGGCGCGCTCGCCATGCTGCTGCCCATCGTGCTCAACATGAATCCGGTGGGCGCGATCATCATGCTCGCTACGCTCTACTCGGGCGCGATGTACGGCGGCTCCACCACTTCCATCCTGCTCAACGTGCCGGGCGAGACGTCGTCGGTGGTCACCTGTCTCGACGGCCACCAGATGGCGCTGCAGGGGCGCGCCGGGCCGGCGCTGTGCATCGCCGCGATCGGCTCCTATATCGCCGGCACGCTGGGGGTGGTGGGGCTGATGCTGTTCGCGCCGCTGATCGCGGGTTGGGCGCTCAACTTCGGCCCGCCAGAGTATTTTGCACTGATGGTGTTTGGACTGTCCGCGGTCGCGAGTCTCTCCGGCGACTCGCTGGTGAAGGGCCTGATCGCGATGATCCTGGGGCTGATGCTCGCCACCGTCGGGACCGACGTCACCGGTGTGGCGCGCTACACCTTCAACATGCCCGAGATGCTCGACGGCGTTGAGTTTCTGGCGGTCACCATCGGCCTGTTTGCGATCTCGGAAGTGCTGCTCAACACGAACGAGATGCGCGGCGGGCTGAGGCAATCGGTGATCAAGCACAAGCTGTTCATTTCGCTCGGGGAGATCCGGGAAAGCCTGGGCGCGGTCCTGCGCGGCACGTTCATCGGGTTTTGCGTCGGCGTCATGCCGGGCGCCGGCGCGGGGATCGCGGCATTCCTGACGTATTCGGTCGAGACGCAGGTAAGCCGCCATCCCGAGCGCTTCGGCAAGGGGGAGATACGCGGCGTGGCGGCGCCGGAGTCGGCCAACAACGCGGCAAGCGTGGGGGCGATGGTGCCGATGCTGACGCTGGGCGTGCCGGGATCGGGCACCACCGCCATCATGTTGATCGCGCTCACTGCGCTCAACGTGCACCCCGGCCCGCTGATGTTCACCCAACGCGCCGACGTGGTGTGGGGTCTCATCGCCGCGCTCTACCTCGGCAACGTCATGCTGCTGATCCTCAACCTGCCGCTGGTCGGGATCTTCGTGCGGCTGCTCTATCTGCCGATGCGATTGCTGCTGCCGGTGGTCATGGTGATCTGCGTGATCGGTGTCTACAGCGCCAATCAAACCGTGCTCGACCTGGTATTCCTGTGCGCTTTCGGCATGCTGGGCTATTACATGAGAAAGCACGGCTACCCGGTCGCGCCGGTGATCCTGGGACTGGTGCTGGGGAATCGCATGGAGGAAGCGCTGCGACAGTCGATGATCATGACCCAGGGCAATCTGCACTGGCTGCTCGAAAGGCCTATTGTCGTATTCTTCCTGGCGCTGACGTTGATTTCGCTGACGGCGCCGTTGGTGATGCGGCGTCTGCGTTTTGGCGGAAAACCGGTCAAACTGGAGCAGGAAGAGAGTTGACGTCACTTGCTCACGTCAGGCGGTGCGCCGTAACATCACGGTTTTCAACGCAATGCATCAACAAGGGGAATCAACATGTCTCGACTGACCTTGAAACAAGCCAACACGATCATCGAAAAAGCGTTTGCGAAGGCGCGCGAAATGAAAATCAAACCGCTCGGCGTGGTCGTGCTCGACGACTCCGGCAACATCGTATCGGCGCAGCGCGAGGACGGCGCGAGCATGTTCCGGCTCGACATCGCGCGCGGCAAGGCGTGGGCGGCGGTGGCGATGGGCGCATCGAGCCGCGCGCTCAACAAGCGTTCCAAGGAAAACCCCAACTTTTTCGTGACGCTGGCTGCCACGGCACAGGGGAAATTCCTGCCGCAGACCGGCGCCGCGCTGATCAAGAACGCCGCGGGCGAGATCATCGGCGCGGCGGGCGGGAGCGGCGGCACCGGGGACGAAGACGAGGCCTGCTGCGCCTACGGCATCGAGCAGGCGGGACTCACCGCGGACGCCTCGGCTTAGGAGAAGTGACGAGAAGGAGTGACGATAAGAAGTGACGAGAAGAAGTGACGAGAGAAGGTGACGAGTTTTTTCGTCACCCTTTCCCGTCACCTTTTTTCGTCACCAGTTTCCATCACGTCTTTTCGTCACTTTCTCAATTCTCTTGATCGTAACTCCCCTCTGACATGAGTGCGTATCGCCCCGCCGACATCGGCATGCCGCTCGCCGAAGTCGACACGCCGTGCCTGATCCTCGATCTTGACGCTTTCGAGCGCAATCTCGATCGCCTCAAGGAATCGCTCGCGGGCAAGAGCGTACTGCTGCGCCCGCACGCGAAAAGCCACAAGTGCCCGCAGATCGCGCTGCGCCAGATCGCGCTCGGCGCGGTCGGCGTGTGCTGCCAGAAGGTGAGCGAGGCGCAGGCGCTGGTGGAGGGCGGCGTCAACGATGTGCTGATCGCCAACGAAGTCGTCGGCGCGCCAAAACTGAAGCATCTTGCCGCCCTGGCCAAGCAGGCGCGCGTCGCGGTGTGCGCTGACGATGCCGGCAACGTGGCTGCGCTCGATGCGGCGGCACGCGAATTTGGCGTCACGCTCGACGTGCTGGTCGAGATCGACGTTGGCGCCAACCGCTGCGGCGTGGAGCCGGGAGAGCCGGCATTGCAGCTTGCGCGGAAAATCGCGGCGTGCAAGAACCTGCGCTTTGCGGGCCTGCAGGCGTACCAGGGTGCTGCCCAGCATCTGCGCAAGGTCGAAGAACGCCGCACGGCGATCGAGGCGGCGGTAGCGAAAGTGAAGGGAACGACGACGCTGCTCGCCGCAGCCGGCATCACGTGCGAGAAGGTGACGGGCGCCGGGACCGGCACTTACCTGTTCGAGGCGGCGAGCGCGGTCTACCAGGAAATCCAGCCCGGCTCCTACATTTTCATGGATGCCGACTACGCCAGGAACGAGTGGACCGAGAGCGGCATTCCCCGCTTCGAGCACAGCCTCTTCGTATGGACCACCGTGATGAGCCGGCCGTCGCCGGAGCGCGCGATCGTCGATGCCGGCCTCAAGGCTTCCAGCGTCGATTCCGGCATGCCGCGTGTGGCGGATGCGGACGGGGTCGAGTACGTGAAGGCGTCCGACGAGCATGGCGTGCTGCGGTTGAATGGCGCAGCGGGTTACGCGGTCGGCGACAAGCTCAAGCTCATTCCCGGCCACTGCGATCCGACGGTCAATCTCTACGACGATTACGTGTGCGTGCGTAATGGGTGGGTCGAAGCCATCTGGCCGATCACCGCGCGCGGCGCCGTGTGGTAAAGCGTGAAACGTGAAACGTGAAACGTGAAATGAAATTCCCCTTTCCCCCGTTACTTGGGGGAGAGGGTTAGGGTGAGGGGGATCACTTTTCACTCATCGGCGCATTCATCTCTATAGAGGCAGGTCTGTATGGCGGCGATCAGAAAAGTCGGCTTCATCGGCATCGGCAACATGGGCAACCCGATGGCCGGGCACCTGGTGCGCGCCGGGTACGACGTTACAATATTCGACATCCGTCCCGAAGCCATGCAGGCGTTTGTCGCTCACCACGGTGGGCGCGCAGCGGCATCGCTGGCGGAGGTCGGCGAAGGCGCCGATGCCGTCATCACCATGCTCCCTGATGGCAAGGTGGTGCGCAAGGCGGTGCTCGGTGACGGCGTTGCCGCGGTGCTCGCTCGCGGGGCGCTCGTCATCGACATGGGAAGCTGCGACCCGATCGATACGCGCTCGCTGGATGCGGAGCTTGCGCCGCGCGGAATCGGAGTGATCGATGCGCCGGTGATGGGCGGCGTGGTGTTCGCAAAGGATGCGACGCTCGACATCATGGCCGGCGGCGACGCGGAGCTGGTGGAGCGTGTGCGGCCGGTGTTAAAGGCGATGGGCCGCAGCGTCACGCATTGCGGCGCAGTCGGTGCGGGGCATGCGATGAAATCCCTTGCCAACTACGTCAATGCCTGCGCGCTCATCAACGCGATCGAAGCGATGACGATCGGCAAGCGCTTCGGGCTCGACGCGAAGCTCATGGCGGATGCGCTGATCCCGCTGTGCGCCGGGCGCAACCATCCGCTCGAGAAGAAAGTGATCCCGCACATTCTCACGCGCAAGTACGGCACCGGCATGGCGATGGGCTTCATCGCCAAGGACGTGAAGATCGCGATGGACACTGCGAAGTCGATCGGCGCTTTTGCGCCGCTCGGCGAGCGCGTTTCCGAACTGTGGTCGGCCGCGGTCGACAAGCTCGGCTACGATCTCGACCAGACGCAGATCGCCCGCTACTGGGAAGAAGCTACCGGCGTGCGCCTGTAGCTTCTTGAATTTGCCGCCAAGGCGGCAGGAAAAATGGAAATTGAATCGCCAATGGTCGCCGATCAACACTGGCAAATCGAGCGGGGACTGAACAGATCGATTGGAAGTTATTGATTTTCACGCCCCCCGGTTTCTGTCAATCCATGCCTTGCATAAGGAGTTTGTCGGAGCCGAGTCCGACAAACTCCTCAGTCATTCGATCCTGATGCCGGCCGTCTTGATGACCCGCGTCCAGCGCGCCATCTCCTCTCGCATGTAAGCCGTGAGTTGCGCCGGCGTGCTGCTCGCGGGGTCGCCGCCCTGGCTCTGGAAACGCTGGGTCATCTGCGGGTCGGCAAGCATGCGCACGATCTCGGCGTTCATCTTCTTGACTATCGCTTCCGGTGTCTTGGCTGGCGCGAAGATGCCGTACCAAGTGGTGTACTCGTAGCCCGGCAGGCCCGATTCGGCCACGGTCGGCACCTCGGGCAGCGCCGGCGAGCGTTTCGCGCTGCCGATCGCGAGCGCCCTCAGCCTGCCGCTGCGCACGTGCGGCACGACCGAGGGCGCGCTGCTGATCACGAGCTGCACCTGGCCCGCGATGAGATCGGTGATCGAGGCCGCGCCGCCCTTGTACGGCACGTGCACGATGTTGATTCCCGCCATCGCCTTCAGCATCTCGCCGCCGAGGTGGTTGGGGGTGCCGACGCCGCTCGAGCCGAAGTTGAGCTGCCCGGGCTTCGCTTTGGCAAGCGCGATGAACTCGCGGATGTTGCGCGCCGCCAGCCCCGGATGCACGGCCAGGAGTTGCGGGAGAACGATGACGAGACTCACTGGCGCGAAGTCCTGGTAGGGGTCGTACGGGATCTTGTTCATCAGCAGCGGATTGAGCACCATGCCCGCTGACGTTCCAAGCAGCAGCGTGTAGCCGTCGGCCGCCGCCTGCTTCGCGATGAGGGTGCCGAGCACGCCGCCCGCTCCGCCGCGATTGTCCACCACCACCTGCTGTCCCCACGCTTCGCCGAGCTTTTGCGCGACGGCGCGTCCGACCAGGTCGGTATCGCCGCCGGGCGGGTAGGTGATGACCAGGCGGATCGGTTTCGTGGGGTAATTCGTGGCGGCGGGCGCGCTTTGCGCGCCTGCGGCAGGTGATGCGATTGCCGCCGCGATGAGCGCGGCGACCCCTGTGGCAAGTTTCATGTCCTTTTCCCCGGTGAGAGCCGTTGCTACAATTGGCGGAGAACGCCGCAACCGCCCGGTGTGGTTTTCATTATTCCACCGGACTCCTCATTTTGCGAGCCTGATCCGGATTCGCGTCGACCCATGCGAGCGCGTACCCGGCTGCCCCGGGGCAAAGACGGGGATGGCAGGCGCAGCATGTGATCGAGGCGCGCGGTTGCGCTGACAGAAACCGACCTTACGAGAAGACCCCCCGTGGCTGAAACCCGTGTCGACCTGCTGCACCTCCTTGAAGACCTGCGCGATGCCTATCCCGGCGCCATCGAGGAAACGATGCTCACCGAAATTCTCGCCAACTCGCTCGACTCGGGCGCGACCCGGATCCGCATCACGGCGGATACCGCCGGGGCGAGTCTCACCGTTTCCGACAACGGTTCGGGCATGCCGCGCCGCGACTTGCGCCGCTACCACGATCTTGCCGCCAGCACCAAGGCGCGGGGGCAGGGCATCGGCTTTGCGGGGGTCGGAATCAAGCTCGCGCTGCTCGCCTGCCGGGAGGTCGTCACGGAGACCCGGCGTGCAAAAGTCCACGTCGCGACACGCTGGCACCTCGCTTCCCGCCACCGCGCCCCGTGGAGATGGGTTCCTCCCCCGGGTCTCCTCGTCGAGCAGGGCACTGCGGTGCGGCTCGGTCTTGCAGATCCGCTCTCGCCCCTGACCGACCGCGGTTACGTGGAAGGGGCGGTGCGGCGCCACTACCAGCCGCTGCTCGACCCCGCCTGCGACTCGATGCTGCGCGAGCTGTACCCACGCGGCGTGAGCTTCGAAGTCAATGGTGAGGCGCTTTCCAGGCAGGCGTGTCCCATCGCGGAAACCGCGCCGCTCGCGATCCATACCGGGCGCAGGCGCAAGCCCTCCGCGCTCGGTTACCTCTACCGCGATGCCGCGCCGCTGCCCGAGGAACAGCGCGGCCTCGCCATCAGCACCTACGGAAAAATCATCAAGCGCGGCTGGGACTGGCTGGGCATCTCGCCCAACGCGCCCGAGCGCATCGGCGGTCTCATCGAATTTCCGATGCTCGCCGCCTCGCTTACGCTCAACAAGGGAGATTTCATCCGCACGGGGCAGCGCGGCGCTGCTTACCTCGCTGCGCGCAAGGCGATCCAGGAGGTGGTGCTGCGCCAGCTTGCCGCGTGGGGAGACGCGCGCGAGCAGCCGGAGACCGCACGGCCGCGATCGATGCGCACGCTCGAACGCGATCTTGAGCGCGTGCTGCTCGACTTGAGCGAAGGCTTCCCGTTGCTCGCGTCGCTGGTCGAGCATCGGCGCGGCAGCCAGAAAAGCCTGCCGCTTGGCCCGAAGGGCGGGGCCGATGGCGCGCCAGGCTTCGATCCGGCATTGGAGCTGAGCCCGATGAACCCGAAGGATGTGAGTGACGGAAGCGCGGGCATACCACCCTCCACCGAACCATCCGAAGCGCCGCCGGCAGATCGGCAGGAGACGCCACCGCGCGAGAGCGAAACCCCGATGACGGGTGGAGCGTTGCCGAGGCCGCGCGGTGAAAGACGACCGCTGCGGCTGGGTCTTGCGGTCCAGTTCGAGGAACGCCCCGGCAATCCGGAACCCGGGCGCCTGGTCGAATCCACGGTTTACGTCAACCGGGCGCACCCCGCGTATCGGCGCGCCGCCGCTTCGCGCTCCGAGGGCTATCACATCGCGCTCTCCGTTGTGCTCGCGCTGGCGCCACTCGCCGTGGAGCCCGCCGGAGAGCATGCGTTCGTCACCGCGTTCCTCGCGCGCTGGGGCGAAGCGGTGTCCGGCGCCTCCCCACGCCGCAAAAAGGCGGTGAATAGTAAATAGTGAATTGTGATCTATCCCACTTTTTCCAATGCCGCGCGTCATTGCCCTGTATCGGTATCCTGTGAAGGGCTTCACGCCCGAAGCTTGTGAAGTCTTGACCGTCCTCGACGAAGGGCGAATCGCCGGCGACCGCGTCCTCGGCATCCGATTCGCCAACTCAGGCGTGCCGGACGATGCCTGGAGCAAAAAGTATCAGTTCGTCGCGCTGGTGAACACACCCGGCCTGGCGCGTCTTCACCTCCGGTTCGATCACCGAGCGCTTCGGCTTACCATCAGCCTGGAGGGTACTGTTATGGTTGATGAGGCGCTCGACGATAACGGCCGTAAGCGAATCGCTGCCGCGGTCGAAAACTATGTGCTCAATCTGGAGGAGAATCCGCTTTCCCTCAACGCGGAGCGGCTCCCGCTGCGAGTCGCGGGGAACGGCGTTACGCCCCGTTATCAGGACAACGAGGCAGGTCAGGTGACACTGCACGGGCGCGAAAGCCTGGCGGCCGTCGCCGCCGCCACCGGCGATCCCGATCTCAGCGAGCGGCGCTTCCGCTCAAACATCGCCGTCGAGGGTCTGGAAGCGTGGGAGGAGCAAAGCTGGGTGGGGCGTAAGGTTCGCGTAGGGCAGATCGACTTCGACGTGGTGAAACCCAAGGTCAGATGCCTCGCGACGCACGCGAACCCTGAAACCGGCGAACGGGACTTGCCGATGCTCACGACGCTGATCAGTGCCTTTGCCCAGGAACAGCCGACTTTCGCAGTTGCGATGGTTACGAGTGGCGCTGGCGGGCAGATTCACATCGGCGATAAAGTCGGGCTCGTTGATTGAAGACCCGTCTCTGCCTATCCTCCATTGCAACTCACAAACCTACCGGTTTGCTGCCAGAAAGCCTTTAAAAACAACAAGGCGAAGTTTTATTGAGTTTTTTGACGATTTTCTTCATAATATGGCCTGAAATTTATATTCAGGCCTATTTATGCTTATCGAGTTCCGGGTAACCAACTTTCGATCCATAAACAGAACCCAGGTTTTGTCGCTGGTCGCGGGATCAGGGAAGGAGCGGATCGCTGAAAACACCTTGGAGTCGAGGCTGCCGGGTTTTCCGAGGCTATTGCGGTCGGCAGTAATTTACGGCGCGAACGCGGCCGGGAAAACCAACCTGCTGCGTGCCCTGCAATTCATGCAAGGCTTGGTGCTCAACTCGGCAACGTTTCAGGAAGGCGTGCGCATTGCTCACGCCCCCTTCAAGCTGAGTAAGACGACGACTAATAAGCCGAGCCAATTCGAAGTTGTCTTTGCCGACGATGGCGTACGGTACGAATATGGTTTTTCTGTCGATGCGGAGCGGTTTCACAACGAGTGGCTGATTGCCTATCCGCATGGCCGGCCGCAGAACTGGTTCGAGCGCACGTATCACACCGCGAAGAAAAAGTACGAGTGGCACTTCAGTGCCAAGCTGAAAGGCAGCCCACGTGTGTGGCGCGATGCCACGCGCGCTAATGCGCTGTTCCTATCGACGGCGATCCAGTTGAACAGCGAGCAGCTCCGTCCGGTGTTCCAGTGGTTCCAAAAGAAACTGGTGTTGATCGGAATGGGTGGGTCGCAGTTTAACCAGTCGTTGACGCTCCAGTTGCTGGAGCAGCCGGACGGTAAGAAAAAGTTGCTGCAGTTCGTTCATGCGGCGGATCTTGGCATCGATGATTTCTCATTGCAAAAAGAACCGATGACTCCGGTCGCAGTGGCGGAAGCAAACCTGGTGCGCGAACCGTCGCCCGCGAGCGCGGTCCCGATGGTCATCCGTGTCACGTCATTTCACAAGGCTGTCGATACTGGCGCACCGGTTCCACTGGACTTCAGCGACGAATCGAACGGAACGCGCATTTTGTTTCAATCCGCCGGTGCGTGGTTGAACGTGCTCAGGAATGGTGAAGTGCTCCTTTACGACGAGCTGGATACAAGCCTGCACCCATTGATGACACGGTTTCTGATCCGGCTTTTTCACAGTCATGCCTCCAATCAGAAAAACGCGCAGCTCGTGTTTACCACGCACGACACGTCGCTGCTGGACAGCGATCTGTTCCGCAGAGACCAAGTCTGGTTCATCGAAAAGGACGACAAAAACGCCTCGAAGGTCTATCCGCTATCGGACTTCAGTCCTCGAAAGGATGAGGCTCTCGAAAGAGGCTATTTGCGCGGTCGCTACGGGGCATTGCCATTCATTGGCGAGCTGAAGATCTGATGGCGAGGCGCAAACCACGGTCGGCAAAAACCTACCGGAGAAGAGGAGAGGTTCGCGAACCGTATGATGTCGTACTGATCGTGTGTGAGGGTAAAAAAACGGAGCCCACTTACTTCGAAGGGCTTAAACGGGCTTACCGTATGAGCGGTGCGAACATAACAGTGGTCCCAGGCGACGGTAATGATCCGGTCAGCATCGTCAAGCACGCAATCGCCGAATATGAGAAGGACATTTATGACCTCGTGTTCTGCGTCTTTGACCGGGATGGCCATGCGAATTATCAACAAGCGCTCGACATGATCGCCAAATCCGCGTCCGGAAAGAACGGAAAGCTTCAGGGAATCACGTCGGTGCCATGCTTCGAGATATGGGTCCTGTTGCATTTTGCCTATAGTACGGCCCCATATATGAAAACCGGCAACAAGTCCGGCTGCGACAAAGTAATCGACGCAGTTCGTGTCCACTTGCCAGAGTATGAGAAAGCTCTGACAGGCGTGTTCGAGCGGCTTGAGCCGCATACAAACCGAGCGGTGACTCACGCGGATCGACTGGCGCGGCACAATCGCGACACTGGATCGGATAATCCGGCGACGAAGGTTCATGAACTCGTAACGTATTTGCGGGGATTGAAGCAATAGCTGCAAAGGAAGAACTTATGACAGAACCAACTATCATTTGTCCGAATTGCACGACCGAGATCAAGGTCACTGAATCGCTGGCCGCAGCGCTTATCGAATCGGCTCGCCGTCAGTATGAGCGGCGCTTCACGCAGGCGCGTGGGTCTACGCTCGTGAACACTCTCGCCGCGCCGAGCCGGGACCTGATTCATCCCGGCGTGCTGCGCTACATGCACGAAGTCGGATTGCTGCGTTGAGCGATACGGGTTTATCGTTTTCAGGTTGGAAGGGCCTCACTGCGAGCGCTCACGTAAGCCGAAGACTAGGTCTGGACACTGGTCGTTATAATTTTTAATATTTACAAATGGTTATGATAACCAAGCGCGCTAAAGGGTTGAGCATAGCTAAACTTTGTTCCCAAAATATATATTTTAATGTATTATGGTTCACGATTTGGGAACGCTTTCAACTTGCCGCGAACTGACATCGAATGAAGCTCGTCGGCAGGGAAATCCTAGAGGAATTTATTGTTAGACATGCTGACACGAGAGGGCCAATAGCAAGCTGGTTCGCAGAGGCGGAGGCGGCCATATGGGAAACGCCTCATGACATTAAAGCGCGCTACGCAACCGCGAGTTTCTTAAGCGACAACACGGTTATATTCAATATCAAGGGAGATTCCTATCGACTCGAAACCCAAATTGCGTATAAGACTTCTGTCGTGATAATCGTCTGGGCTGGCACCCATGCTGAATATTCGAAACGTTAAAGAGAACCCAAATGCTGTCTGAACTTGCAGTCATTAAGAGCGAGGCCCAATACCGGACTTATCTCTCGGAAATAGGGCATCTCGTGGCGCTAGACCCTGAGCCAACTTCGCCGGAAGGGACGCGTCTGGAACTGCTCGCTCTGCTTACCGAGACCTACGAGAAGGAGCGCTATCGTATTCCGTTACCGAATCCGGTGGATGCCATTCTGTTTCGCTTGGAGCAGAAAGGGTTGCAGCAAAAGGACTTGGTGCCGCTTATTGGCAGCAAAGGCCGTGTTTCTGAGGTGCTGTCGGGCAAGCGGCGTCTGACCGTGCAGATGGTTAGGAACCTCAGCGCGCATCTCGATATCTCCGCTACCGTACTCGTTGGAGAGCCACAGCCGAGGCACAAGCTCCTGGAAGCAGAGCCGCCGCTCGCGGTGGTACGCGAGATCGTCAAAAGAGGCTGGGTCAAGGGCGGCAAAGTTACGCTAAAGAACGCCAGCGAATTCGTGGAGCGGTTGCTGTGCAAGGTCGACCTAAGCGAACCGAGACCCGCATTTCTGCGCAGCGCAATTCACGCGGGCATCGCGGGGCAGGTGAATTTGTATGCAATCAAACTTTGGATTGCAGAGGTACTGATTCGGTCTAGGGAACAAGACGTGAAACGTGGCCTGTTTAAACGAGAGACCTTCGGCGAGGAAACGCTTAAAGAGCTTGCGCGGTTGAGTTGGTTCGCCAAAGGACCCAAGCTTGCGGTTGAATATCTCTCCAAGCTCGGCATTGTGGTCGTCTGGGAGCCTCATCTTCCAGGTACTCGCCTCGATGGGGCGGCCGTGCTCGATGTGGACGGAACGCCCGTTATCGGACTCACGCTGCGGCACGACCGACTCGATAATTTCTGGTTCACGCTATTGCATGAATGCGTGCATATCATCAAGCATCTGCATGCGCCCGGAGAGACATTCGTGGACGATACCGAACGGTCTTTCGATACAGACGAAAAGGAGATCGAAGCGAATCGGATGGCTCGGGATTCGCTTATCCCGCAAGAGGCATGGCGGCGTAGTGATGCTAATCGGCTAAAGACCGCAGAGGCGATAAATGCACTCGCAGCGGAGCTCAAGATCCACCCTGCCATCGTTGCAGGACGCATCCGTAGGGAGGCCGGGAATTACAAGCTGTTTTCCGCCTTGGTAGGTCACCGTGCGGTGAAAAAAGTGCTTAACGCTTGAGCCATGGCTATGGAAGGGAGCGTGAATCAGCCCGGCTATGTCGCCTTTATGCGGGTTCTCGAAGGCGACATGGAAGGCTTGCGTCACGCAAGCCGGACTGCGCAAGGGCGCACCCAACCTTACTTCGAGATTGTCAAAACCCGTCCCAGAAAATCCGACCGTGGCGCTAGCTTCGTCGTCCGGGCCGCGGATTGGATTGTGGATACGTGGCGACTCAAAGGTCCGGCCTTCGTCGAGCTCGTTGATGAGCCCGGGCCGGAAGAAAACAACTGGTTTCCAAGCCAAGATCATACCTTGGTTTTGCTGCACCGCTATTTTCGGCAGAAAAACGTCACTGCCATTCCAACAATCCCGTTGGATAGGACGGGACCATATCGTGAAGCCTTCTTGAAAGTAGCAAGCGTTGCGTCCTCAGGCATGGCAGTCCGACTGTATGCCGACGATCTCGAACTGCCCTCGGAGACGATCGCGAAACTGCGAAAGCTCGGATTGGAGGCACGGCGTGCAAATTCGGAAATTGACCTGATCATCAACGTGCAGCGAATAAAGCTCGACCAATTGAATTTGTTACGGTCGAAGATATTGGATTTCCTCGCAGCTCTCGCCGCCGAAGCTCCGTATCGCTCGATTACGTTGGTCGGAACAAGTGTTCCGGAGAGCCTGTCAGAGGTCGTCCCAGAGAATGAGGAACGGGAGGTACCGCGGCTCGAGCTGCGGCTTTGGCGCGAGGTCTGCGCAGCCTACGGCAGGTTGATAGGGCTCGGCGATTACCTCATCGTCAGACCCGAGTATGACGACCGTAAAGGCGGTTTCGACAACATCAATGCGAAAATCTTCTATACGACCGATAAGTCGACGTACATCGTCCGCGGCAAGTCGCGGAAAAAGGAAAAGCTGGAAGACCAGTACCCCAACCTTACGCAGCGGCTGACGCGGAGTGGCGTTTTTCAAGACGCGGAATTCAGCTGGGGTGACGCACGCATAGCGGAGTATGCGCAACGCGGCCAAGCGCCGGGAAGCCCAAAGATCTGGATCGTCATCGGCATTTCCCATCACATCGAACTGGTTTCCGCACAGGTGGCGGTCGAGTTCGCGCGAGCCGAGTAGCACAGTGCCGACACTAGACTGGCTCGATCGCGAGCAGGCAATGCGGCGCGCGGAAGCGGTACCGTACCGGTTGCTGGAGCACGTCAGCAGCCACGGCGACTCGGCGGCCGGGAACCTGCTCATCCAGGGCGACAACCTAGAGGCGCTCAAGGCGCTGCTGCCGTTCTATCGCGGGCGGGTGAAGTGCATCTACATCGACCCACCGTACAACACCAAGAGCGCGTTCGAGCACTACGACGACAATCTCGAGCACAGTCAGTGGCTGTCGATGATGCATCCGCGGTTGGTGCTGCTGCGTGAGCTGCTCGCCGACGACGGCAGCATCTGGGTGTCCATTGATGACAACGAGGGACATTACCTCAAGGTGCTGATGGATGAGGTATTCGGGCGGCGGAATTTTGTTTCTAACGTGATTTGGCAAAAAATGTTCTCGCCAAAAAGTACGGCGAGGCATTTGTCAGACATGCACGATCATGTTCTGCTTTTCTCAAAGAACATCGATCTTTGGACCCGAAATCTTCTGCCTCGCTATGAGCGGCATAACAAGGGCTACAAGAATCCCGACAATGATCCTCGGGGTCCTTGGACATCGGGCGATCTTTCTGCTCGGAATTACTACTCAGTGGGCCTTTATGAAATAACGACCCCTTCCGGTCGAGTCATCCCTGGCCCGCCAAAAGGTATGTACTGGCGGTTCTCAAAGGAAAGATTCCTTGATCTCGACCGGGACAATAGGATTTGGTGGGGAAAGGACGGGAACAATCAGCCGCGACTAAAGCGCTTTCTTTCGGAGGTGATGGAAGGGGTAGTGCCACAGACAATCTGGTTTCACACCGACGTCGGGAATACCCAAGAGGCGAAGAAAGAGGTTCTGGCTGTGCTCCCCGAAGTCCCAGATGTATTCCAGACTACAAAACCTGAGCGCCTTCTTCGACAGGTATTGAATATCGCATCTGTGCCGGGCGATCTTATTCTAGATTCGTTTCTCGGCTCTGGCACTACCGCTGCCGTCGCCCACAAAATGGGCCGCCGCTACATCGGCATCGAGATGGGCGAGCACGCGGTGACGCATTGCCTGCCGCGCTTGCAGAAGGTGATCGAGGGAGAGCAAGGAGGCATTTCGGAAGCGGTCGGCTGGAAGGGCGGCGGCGGGTTCAAGTTCGCCAAGCTTGGCGAAACGATCTTCGACGAGCACGGAGCGATTAACCCCAAGGTGCGTTTCGCGACGCTCGCGAGTTTCATCTGGCTGCAGGAGACTGGCGTGCCATCCGACGGAAAGTTCAAAGTACCGCTGCTCGGCAAGCAGAACGGCGCTGCGTATTACCTGCTTTTCAACGGTATCCTCGGCGATAAGCGGCCAGACGGTGGTAATGTGCTGACCGGTGCGGTGTTGGCCATGATTGACAAGCGGTTTCCTCACTGCGGAAAGAAGGTAATTTACGGTGAGAGCTGCCGGCTTGGTGCAGCACGGCTGGCGGCGGCCGGCGTGACGTTCAAGCATATTCCTTACGACGTTAAAGCGAAGTAAGCCGTGGCTGCGCTGATCCTAAAACGCTACCAGGACGCTGCGCTTCAAGTGCTAACCAGCTTCCTGCGCGGCGCGCGGGTGCGCGGCGCCAAGGCGGCGTTCGAGGAAAGCGGCTACGGCTATCGTAGCGAGCCGTTCGGCGACGTGCCGTGCGTCTGTCTACGCATTCCCACCGGCGGCGGCAAGACGCTGCTCGCCTCGCACGCGATTGTGCGCATGGCGAAGGAGTGGCAGGACAGCGACGCGCCGACAGCGCTGTGGCTAACACCTTCGGATACGATCCGCAGCCAGACACTGACCGCGCTACAAACACCGGGACATCCGTACCGCGAGGCGCTGGAGGACGCCTACGGCCAGCGCTTCCAGATCTGCGATCTGGAAAATGTCGCCACCGTGTCGCCGCACGACTGGGGTCGGCAGGCCATTATCGTGGTGGCCACGATCCAGTCGTTCCGCATCGAGAACCCCGACCAGCGCAACGTGTATGCGTTTAGCGAAGCGTTCGAGCCGCATTTCCGCGGACTGCCCGCACAGCGGCTCGCTGCGCTGCGCGAGATTCCCGATGCGCTGGTGAGCGCACTGGATGCGGCGGATGCGGATTCGCCGTTGAAGGGTTACATTGGCCAACCGAAATATTCGCTCGCGAACTGGCTCGCGCTGCAACGCCCGATCGTCATCGTTGACGAGGCGCACAACACCAAGACGGAGCGCAGCTTCGAGGCATTGAAGCGGCTCGATCCTGCGGTGATCCTGGAACTCACCGCGACACCGGTCCCGCAGCAGACCAACGTGCTCTACCACGTTTCGGCACAGGAGCTTTCGGCCGAGGACATGATCAAGCTGCCGATCGTGCTGATGGAGCATCCGCAGGGCTGGGAGGCGGCGGTGTTCGACGCGGTGCAGACGCAGCGCAAGCTGGAGGCGGAGGCGCAGAAGGAAGCCGATTACATCCGGCCGATCGTGCTGTTGCAGGCGCAAAATGCGCCCGAGCGCGTGAACGTGACAGCGCTGCGGCGTCATTTGATCGAGGAACTGCACATTCCGTCCGAGCAGCTTGCCGTCGCGACCGGCGACACGCGCGAACTGGAGGGCATCGATCTCACCGCGCATGATTGCCCGATCCGTTTCATCATCACGGTGCAGGCGTTGCGCGAGGGCTGGGATTGCCCGTTCGCCTACGTGCTGTGCTCGGTGCAGCCGGTACGTTCGGCCACGGCGGTCGAGCAACTGCTCGGCCGCGTGCTTCGCATGCCGTACGCCAGACGCCGTGCACGCGAGGCGCTGAACAAGGCCTACGCGCATGTATCCGAGCCGCGCTTTGGCGAGGCGGCCAGCGCGCTGGCGGATCGTCTGATCCAGGGGATGGGCTTCGAGGCGCTCGACGTGGCGTCGATGATCGCGCCGCAATTGCCACTGCCGGGCACCGACGACGGTCCACTGTTCAAGGCGCCCGCGTTGCCCGAGTTGCCGATTGATATACCCGGCAAGATTGATTTGCCAGCGCTGGACAACGTGCGCGTCGAGACAACCCACAAGGGTACGCGCGTCGTCGTGACCGGCCACGTGAGCGACTCGCTCGCCGAGCGCCTTACGGCCGCACAGCGCGGCGCCGCTAACAAGGAGAAGGTGGAGCGCGCGATCGAGCAGCACAATGCGATCGTCGCGGCGCAAACGGCGCCGGTTTCGCGCGGTGTAACGTTCGCGCCCGTTCCCTGGCTTTGCTACCGGAGCCAGGGCGAACTGGAGCTCGTTGAGCGCGAAGCGGTGCTGGAAGACGTCGATCTCGACCTGCTCTCGGACAAGGTGTCGTTACCGGGCTTCCAGATCGTCGAGCAGGCCCACGCCTTCGAGGTTTATCTCGAAGGAGCGAAGGTCAAGGTCGGTCAGGCTGACGCCGGACAACTTGAACTCGGCGCGCTGAACACGAGTGTGACCGAGGACGATCTGGTGCGGTGGCTGGACCGCGAGGCGCGCCAGCCGGACATGGTGCAATCGCATCTGCGCGCCTACCTGAAGGCGGTGGTGGTGCATCTGCTACATGAACAGCATATTTCGCTGTCGTCTCTGGCGCGGGCGCGCTATCAACTTGCGCAGCGCATCGACGCGCAGATCGAGGATTTACGTGCGGCGGCGGCGGGCCGGCAATTCAAGCAACTGGTGCTGGATGGAGGATGGGAGGTTGCCGCCGATCTCTCGCGCAGTTTTGCCTTTCTGCCCGGAAATTACGCGGTGTCCGCCACGGACCGTTATCGCGGCAAGTGGGACTGGCGCCGGCACTTCTACCCAGTCGTCGCGAAACTTGAAGACAGCACCGAAGAATTCAAGTGCGCCACTGTAATCGACGCACATCCAAAAATGAAACACTGGGTGCGCAACCTCGAGCGCGACGTGCCCGGCGCGTTCTGGCTTCCGACGTCACGAGGGAAGTTCTTTCCGGACTTCGTTTGCGAACTCACGGACGGGCGCGTTTTCGTTGTCGAATATAAGGGCGAACATCTGCGCAACGTGCCCAGCGAAATCGAGAAGGATCAAGTTGGACGGCTGTGGGCCGAACGCAGCGGCGGTAAATGCCTGTTCCTGATGGCGTTCGAGAAGGACGGGCAGGGCCGCGACGTGCGCGGACAGTTGGATGCTGTTATCGGTTGATTTCTTGCCCTCACTTCTCTGCGTACCCCTCAAGTACCCGTCAAGCGGGTATTGAGAAGAAGGGGTATTGAGAAGGATTCAGCGGCGGTTTCACCCTGCTTTTGAGATAGCCTTGTGTGTGGCGCAGGGGCGCGCGACTTGACGCGCCGGCGAGGAGTAGTTACAAGTTACCCCTCTTCACGGGAAGCGCAAGCGATGGACAAGTCATCGCGTAACACCGAGCTTAAGGTCGTGCCGATCGGCAATTCGCGCGGTGTGCGCCTGCCGACGCTCGACTGGGTGAACCGCGAGCACCCGATGCGGCGAGGCGCGTAAGTCCACTCTGGCGGAGACATTTGCCGCCGCACCGCGCCAGGATTTGATCCATCCGGGCGTGCTGCGCTACATGCGCGAGGCCGGATTGCTGCGCTGAGCGGCAATGCCCGCACCGGGCGGGTTAAAAGCCGTAAAGCTTGGCGGGGTTTCTGACGAGTACCTGCTCGCGCAGCCGCGCGTCGGGGATCCAGCCCGACGGCAGGTCGCAGAGTTCGTCATTCAACTCGGGTCCGACGAAAGTATCGGGTACTTCTTGAACCAGTCGGCCATGAAGTCGATAAAACATCGCACTTTCCGGGCCGTATGATGCCCGGGCGAATAGGCAGCATAAAGTGGGCGATCCGGGACCTGGTAACCCGGGAGCAACGATTGCAGGCTTCCGCTTCGCACCTCGTTGTAGATCGAACAAAGCGGGAGCAGGGCAATGCCCATTCCCCGGATGGCGGCCTTCCGCAACACCAGATAAGTGTTTGAGGAAAAGGCGACGTTCTGCGGCTTGTAATGCTCTCCTCTTGCGCCTTTAGTAAAATGCCAAACGGCATCTTTCGTATGGACGAGACAATCGTGCCGCGCGAGATCCTTCAAGTCCTGTGGCTCCTGTCGGCGCGCGATATAGTCTGGAGACGCACAGAGAATGAACTGCAAGATCGCAATCTTCTTGACCTTCACGGATGAATCGAGGAGGTACTTGGTGTGGAACGCAACGTCGTACCCGCCCTCGATGAAATCGTAGGTCCTTTCGGAGACGCCACCAAGGTCCAACTTCACCTTGATCTTGGGATAAGCAACGGCGAAACTCGCGATGGCATTGCCGAGGTCCAGGCTGCCGATCCATTTCGGGCAAACGACCGCCAGCGTCCCTTCAGGTTTTTCTCTCATCCCGACGATGGCGGTATCCTGCTCGTCGATTTCCGCTAGGACCCGCTTGGAAAAATCGAAGTACCTATGACCGGCTTCGGTCAAGCTGACCGAGCGGGTCGTCCGGTTCACGAGGCGGTTGCCGAGTTGCTCCTCCAGATCGGCAATGTGGCGCGAAACCAGCCCACGCGAAATTCCAAGCGATCTGGCCGCAGCGGTGAAACTTCCGGCCTTGACTACGGCCACAAAGCTTTTCATCACCGTGAATCGGTCCATGATGCGGAACTCCCGGTTGCGGGGATAGGCGCGCAGTCTGCAACACTGCATTTTTGATTTGTGGCGGGAAAATGTCAAAGCGCAGGCGCTTCGGGGCATTTGCGCGCCGGTTCGCGGCCGCCTTTGACCCGCTCGCCTAAACTGACGGCCGCGCAGCACCTTGTCCCGGTCGGCGACCGGGCAGCTCATGCGGCGCCCGTCCGCCCGCTTTGCGGATCGGCGCTACCAGTGGTCCGCGCGGGCTACGCTGCTACGGCCAGCGATATAGTTTTTCACGCGTAACACGCGCAACACGTACCTATTCGTCAATCGGCCAGTCGAGGCACTCGCAAATACCCCGGCCCATGATCCATTCGAGCTCTTGCCCGGTGAAGCCCATATGCTTCGTGAAGTGATCCACCGTGTCCTTGTATGTGATTCCGCGATGCAGTAAGCGGGTCAGATCCGAGCCCCAGAAACAGCGCTTCGGCCCCATCTTGTCGACCATCAAGCGAACGTATTTCGTGAGGTTGTGATACGGGTAGGGGTGCGTCGAATAGGCCGGCAGCGAACACAACTTTACATAGATATTCGGATGCACGCACAGATCCGCAGTTTCCTCCACCCAGAATCCGATCGCGTCGTCAACAGTGCGGGACATAACGCCCATCTGGTCGCAGATGATCGTGAGCTTTGGATGCTTCTTCGCTATTGCCCCAATTTCAGCTTTCCAGATCGGGGTATTGACCATGGTCTTGATCCCATGCTGCTCGGCAAAGGGCCAATACCAGTCGCAGGTTCCGTCGATCATCCAGTTGCGATCAATCGGGCGGTGGAACGTCAAGCGCGTTCCCTTGATGTAGGGGATGGTCTTCCAGTCCCGCAACATCGCTTTGGCTTCTTCCGGCTTGTTCTGCGGAATCCGCGCCATGATGCCGAAGCGATGAGGGTACTTCTCGCAAGCCTCAAGCGCGTAGTCGATCCGATCGCCTTCCCACGATGGCGGCACAATCACAACGCGGTTGACGCCCGCCTCGTCCATACGCCGGACGCACTCCTCGTAGGTAAACCGTTCCAGCATATGGCCCTGCAACTTGATCCGCTCCCGAGCCCCGGGCAGCCAGGGCCGGTCTGCCGTTTCTTCTTTCCAGAGATGGACCTGCGAGTCAACGATGAACATAAAGGCATCCTTCCTTTCCGGTCAGTTGATCAAGCTGATTCCAAGCAGGCACGACGATCGTCCGGAACTCCGAGTCGGCGCAATCAATAGTTGCAACTTCGCGGACAATCCCCGCGGACTTCGCTAGTCATCTGCATGGTGAAGTGGCCCTGGAGACGGACGCGACACCCTAGACTCTCTCGTATCCCCGTATATCCGGATAAGGCGGTTCGCGGTCCGCCTGCAAATCGACTTCGGCGCTGTTCAAACACATCGCCAACATTGAGAAGTTACCGACGCAAGCGATAATGTCGACGATCCCTCGATCGCCGAAGAGCGCCCGCGCTTCCTTGAAGGTCTTGTCGCTCACGAAATGGTTCTCAAGCAGCTCCATGCTGAATTTGAAGAACACGCGTTCGTCGTCCGCTTGGAACATTGGTGCGCGCTTTTCGGCGATGGCCTTGATTGAGTCGGGTCTGATGCCGGCGGCGATGGCCTGATCGACGTGAGCGTTCCAGGAATACTGCGCGTCCCAGAATCGGGCGGTAATCAGAATGCTCAATTCACGAAGCTTCTCGGGGAGCGAGCACTCCCACCGAACATACGAGCTCATAGCCTCTGCGCGTTCGCACAACTCCGGGCTGTGAATCCAAACGCGGTAAGGCGCACCCAAATGTCCCCGTTTACCGGTGATGCGATCATGCACCTCGCGTTGACGCGGGCTCATTTCTTCATAAGCCAACTTTGGGAATCTCATTTAAACCCTCATCGGTAGCGGCATTAGTCTGGAGCAACGAACGTTGGCAAACGTATACGCCGAAAGATACCGATTTCATTGGTCAATAAGTCGAAACATTATTATTCGAAATTCGGACCGACCATGGCTTTGGCAGCGCTTTATACTTGAGCCAAGAAAAGGACGTGACACATCCTGCCTCAGCTGGGGACCGCGGCCGATTCTTAGACTTGCATACGACAATCGGAGAAATTCAAGAATGCAATTCTTTGGAATGCACGCTGCGGGCGGGGTATTCGCCTATGTCGTGGCGTTGCTCGTCTTGATCGCGCAAGGTAATGCTTGGGGACAGGGCATTCCGAAGGGTTCGGGGCAAACCGCTTCGACGGACTCAGGACAGGCGTACCCCTCCCGGCCGATCCGCCTCGTCTTGACCGGCGCTCCCGGCGGCACCTCGGAGACCTACGCGAGAGCGGTGACGGCGGAGCTGGCGCGGAATTTGGGGTGGACCGTCGTCGTTGACAGTCGGCCCGGAGCGAACGGCATTATCGGCACTCAAATCGTCGTCGGGGCCACACCGGACGGACATACCTTGCTACAGGCCTCGACTGCCATTGCGATCAACCCGAGCGTCTA
The DNA here is from genome assembly GCA_001772005.1 of Betaproteobacteria bacterium RIFCSPLOWO2_12_FULL_62_58. Classification (GTDB taxonomy): domain Bacteria; phylum Pseudomonadota; class Gammaproteobacteria; order Burkholderiales; family SG8-41; genus DSOT01. The sequence goes on from MERI01000270.1 coordinate 29,126, forward strand.
CCGCAAGCTGCCCTATGACACTTTCAAGGACCTGGCGCCGGTCACGTTTCTCGCTTTGGGGACCGGCTACGTGTTTCTGGCCCACCCGTCGTTTCCGGCGCGCTCGCTCCCTGAACTGATCGCGCTTGCGAAGGATAAGAACAAGCGGGTGGCTTACGGGACGGCGGGGATCGGCAATTCGACACATCTTGTGGCCGAGTTGTTCAGCAGGGCGGCGGGGATACAGATGGTACACGTGCCATACAAAGGTATAACGCCGGCGCTGATGGCTGTGGTCGGCGGACAGGTTCAGGTAATGTTCATCCCTCCGACGACCGCAGTGCCGCATATCAAGGCTGGCAGAGTGCGGGCGCTGGGCTTCACCGGCAAGACCCGTTGGTCGCTGCTGCCCGACGTGCCGACCATTGCCGAAGCCGGTGTTCCAGGATTTCACAAGGAGGGCGCCTGGAATGCCTGGTTTGCACCGGCGAAGACGCCTGCCAACATCCTCGCCCGGCTCCAGGCCGAAGTCCACAAGGCGCTCCAGGTGCCGAAAGTGCGGGAAATCTTTGTCGCGGGCGGTTACGAGCCGCTGGGAAATTCGCCGGCAGAGGCCCGCAAGTTCTTTCTTTCCGAGGTCAAGACCTACGGGAACATCGTGCGCGCCATCGGCCTCGATCCGGGCTAATGGCAGGGATGGTCCGGGCCAGCTTTGGCAAGCCGCTTGCGAAGCCAGTGAAAACCGGTGTATCCAGAAACTGGCACTGAGAGCTTGAGACTACCCATTCTAGAAACCGTAAAGCCGCGCCGGATTTTCCACCAGCACGCGTTCGCGCATCGCCGCGTCGGGAGCCCATCGTGGAGCTTTCCGAGTTCCGCGTTTGAAATATCGTCGCTGACCACCGCTACGCCGCGGAAACGGTCCGCCGTTGTTCTCATGGCGTCGAGCATGGCCGTATTGTCGGTGCCATAGACGCTGGGCTGCACCAGTACCGCGCGCTCGACTCGCAGTGTTTTCAGCATGTGCCGGTAATCGGGCAGCAGGCAGTCGGGCGGCGTGTAGACGCGCGCGGGTGAATACGCATGGCGCGCCGCCGGTCCCAGGATGTGAGCGTGGGTGTCGCAGGCAAGCGGCGGCAACGCGAGCTTGGGTCTTCGTGGCTGGAAATCAGGTGGAGCGCACATTGGCGCCGCTGCGTTCACTTGCGGGTCGGCCATGATGTTAGTGTCGTGAGTCATTATTTCGATGCAATATGCTGGGTGCCGCTGGCGTGGAGAAGGTGTAGGTCAGGTTGCCGCACCGGCGGCTACCTGACGCCAAGCCCGTCCTGAGCTTTGTCGAAGGGTGGATGTCTGGGAACGCTGCGCATACTCCGACCTACGTGCTTTCTGTTCACTCATATTGGTGTAACCGCCGATGAATCGGCGTTCATCTGCGGCTAATTATTGTTTTTCCGATTTTCGGATGAATGCTACGCGGCCGCCTTGTGAGCGCGCGTTTCCTTTAGCCCCGGCATGGTGAAGCCGATCTGCTTCAACTCCGAAATCAGCGAAGCCCCCTGTTCCTTGTTCAGCGCATCCAGCGGCGGGCGCACCGTCGCCCATTGCGGATCGCCCCGGCTTATCGGCTGGCCCTACGCCGTTGCGGTCTGGTTGCGGGCCGAGCGCGTGACTTCGTCCTGGAGTTCGCGCACGGTTTCTCCGACCAGGTGCGCCAGTTCATCCACTTCGGATGCGGAGATGCATAGCGGGGGCGCCAGTCGAAACACGCTGTCCTTCGCCATGGCGATGAACCCATTGTTCAGCGCCCGGGTGTTGAGGCTGGCGACGAGCTTTCCGTCGAGCCGTTGGCTGCGGCGCTTCGGATCGGCAAAATCGAGGGCCAGCATCAGCCCGCGCGAGCGAACCTCGCCGACGATGTCATAGGCGCGCACTTGGGCCTCGATCGCGGCATGCAGCCGGGCGCCCATCGCGTCCGCGTTTTTCACCAGGTTCTCGCGCTCGATGATCGCGAGGTTGGCGAGCGCCGCCGCGCACGCCACCGGGTGACCGCAGTAGGTGTTCGGGTGGACGTTCTCCTCGAAGCTGTTCTCCGGGAACGCGTCCGCGAGCTTCGCCCGTGCAATCGAGGCGGAAAGCGGGATGTAGCCCGAGGTGATTCCTTTCGCGACCGACATCAAGTCGGGCACCACGTTTTCGTGGTCCACGCCGAACCACTTGCCGGTGCGGCCGAAGCCGGTGATAACTTCGTCGGCGATCATGAGCACGTCGAGCTCGTCGCAGATATCACGCACGCGTTCCAGCCAGCCGAGCGGCGGAATGATGCAACCGCCCGAGCTGAGACACGGTTCGAGGATGACGGCAGCCACCGTTTCCGGGTCTTCCTCGCGGATCGTCTCCGCCAGCCGGTCGGCGCAACGCCGCACCAGATCCTCGTCGGTTCCGGCGCCCCGGTCCCACATCGGGTACGGGACCGCAACCTTCCGGAAACCCTGCCAGGCGAACGGCTCGTAGGGACGCGCGAGATCGGGCTGGCCGCAGATGCCGAGCGTGCCGATCGTCGCGCCATGGTAGCCGTGAGTGAGCGAGATCACCTTGTACTTGCGCGGGCGGTCCACCTGGAGCCAGTACATGCGGGCGATTTGCATGGAGCGCTCGTTGGCCTCGGAGCCGCTCACCGCGAACAGCGTGTACTTGAGGTCGCCGGGCGCGAGATCGGCAAGCCGTGCCGCGAGCCGGGCCGCGGGCGGATTCGAGAACTGGCGGGTCGTCGGGTAGTACGCGAGCTTCGCGGCCTGCTCGCGGACGGCGTCGGCGATCTCGGCGCGGCCGTGGCCGACATTCACCACCGCGAGTCCGGCATAGGCATCGAACAGCTTGCGACCCTTGCGGTTCCACACGTAGACACCCTGGCCCCGCTCGATCATCAGATCTTCGTCGCACCAGGACGGATGATCCTGGGTCTTGTGGGTCCAAAGGTGCTTGATCAGGTCGGCGTCGGTCATGGGTTCTCCAGGAATGTCGGGGCAGTCCCACGCGTGCGGTGAACCCGATACGGTAGCTGCCGGCGGGATTCTGCCCGAGGAGTATCGTAACGCATTTCGCGGCGGATATCTGCGCGCGCGGCGGCCGGTATCTTCACCCGGCGCTTGATGTTCGGGCGCACGCACGCGGACGCGAGCTTACAGCCGATGGGCTTGAACGCTTCGGCGCCGGGTTGGAACCGTTCGTCGTGGAGCACGAGTTGTGCGCGAGTGGCCGCGGCCACTTTGCGGACCACCGCATGGGTAAAGCAGGCTGGTTACAGTAAGGGGATGCAGTGCCCGGACTCTGCCTCAGCGCGGAAGCAGCGGTAGCTGCTCGAACCCTTTCCCTGCGAAGTCGTCGTCGAGGGCTGCGGCGACCTTGAGGTCGAGCCGTCGCATCAGTGCGAACGAGGTGCAGTCCGTGAAGCTGTATTGTTTGTCGCTGCGCTCCCGGAAAAGCTGCCATGCGGCGGTCTCATCCTCGGGCGCGACGCGCACTAGGTCCACCTGACCGCTGTCGCGCAGCGCCTGGCCTACGCGCCCGGCGGCGGCATGGCCAAGACGGTGCAGGCACAGCGTGACCGTCTCGTCGAACACGAAGTTGGAAGTGACCAGTCGCCCTTTGAACGCGGCGAGCAAAGCGGCAACCGTCTTGTGGTCGGGGTCGGCGCGATTCGCGAATGCGAACCACGCACTCGTATCAACGAACAGCCGCTGCATCAGCGCCGGCTGCTCTTGCCGTAGAGAAAGCGGTCGTGGTCGCGGCCCCGAGCCGTGCGATCTTCGCCGACCGCGCGGATATCGGCAAGCCGGGGTGTCCGGGAGCCGCTCTTTCCGAGGTGCGCATCGAGTATCTGGCGCAGCAGCTCGGACATGCTGCGGCCCTCGCGCTGAGCGCGCGCCTTCAGGGCTTCGTACTGCCAGTTGTCGAGTAATATCTGGGTGCGTTGCATGTATTACATCATACACAATAGCGCCGCCAGGTCAAGCCCGATGACTGCCTCGCTGGCGTTGATCCGCGCGGCGATCGGTGGATCGGGCTCACTCGCGGGCCTTATCGGGGTTAGCTGAAACCGTATAACCGCTCGGGGTTCTTCACCAGCACCTGCTCGCGCAAACGCGCATCGGGAATCCATGCCGAGAGCAGGTCGGCGAGATCGCCGTCGTTCGGCATCGCGCCCTTCGCCATCACGTGCGGCCAGTCAGAGCCCCAGATGATGCGTTCGGGATCGGCGGCCGTTAACGCATGCGCGAACGGCGTGACGTCGGAGTAGGGCAGCGCCATTGTCGAGATGCGGTACGGCCCGGTGAACTTCACCCAGCAGCGTCCGCTCTTGATCAGCCTGAGCAGCGCCTGGAATCCCGGAGCGTCGAGCCCTTTGTCGGTGCGCATGTAACCGAGGTGCCCGAGGACGATGTCCACCGGGAAATCGGCGAACGTGCGGTCGAGGTCGGGGAATTCATCGATGTGCATCAGGAATTCCATGTGCCAGCCGAGCGGCCGGACGCGCTGCGCGAGTTTCTTCAGTGAATCGAACGGCAGCGTGCCGGGCTTGCGGTCTTTTACATCCACAATGTTGACGCGCACGCCGCGCACCCCGGCATCGTGGAGGTTCCTGAGTTCCGTTTCTGAAATATCATCGCTGACCACAGCGACGCCGCGGAATCGCTTCCCCGCCGCCTTCATCGCGTCGAGCATGGCCGTGTTATCGGTGCCGTAGACACTGGGCTGCACCAGCACTGCACGTTCTACGCCCAGCGTTTTCAGCATGTGCCGGTAATCGGGGAGCAGGCAATCGGGCGGCGTGTAGACGCGCGCCGGCGAGTACGCATAGTGCGCCGCCGGTCCCAGGATGTGGGCGTGACTGTCGCACGCAAGCGGCGGCAGGACCAGCCTGGGCTTGCGAGGCTTGAAGTCGGGCGGGGCGCACGTTGGCACCCCGGAGTTCATGTGCGGGTCGGGCATGATTGCAGAACAAGAGCGTTTAACGACGCAATGCTCATCTACCCCCTCACCCTGCCCTCTCCCCCGCAAGCGGAGGAGAGGGGTTTCATTTTTGTTATGCGCTCTGAGATTATTGAATTTGGATTACGCAGCCGCCTTGTGGGCGCGCATTTCTTTGAGCCCCGGCATGGTGAAGCCGATCTGCTTAAGCTCCGCGATCAGCGAGGCGGCCTGCGCCTTGGTGAGGCTGTCGAGAGGCGGGCGCACCGTCGCCCATTGCGGATCGCCGCCGAAATGCGCGACGGCCTGCTTGAGCGCCGGGATCATCGTGTATTTCTTGCCGAACGCGTCGCGCACGACGTTGAGCGCGGCCTGCTGCTCGTCGGCGTTGCCGTCGCGCCATTCGCGGTAGAGCTTGTCGATCGCGGCCGGATTGACGTTGGCGGTGGCGGAAATGCAGCCGGCGCCGCCGTTACGCATGTTGGCGAGCAGAAACGACTCGCTGCCGGCAAACACGTCGAATCCCGATTTCGCAAACGCGTCGAGCATGGTCTTGGTATTGTTCCAGTTGCCCGAGCTGTCCTTCATGCCGGCAATCGCCGTGGGATAGGCCTTGAGCAGCCGCTCGACGAGACTGGGGGAGATGCCGATCACCGCCACCGGCGGGATGTGATAGAGGTAAATGCGCAGGCGCGCATCGCCCACGCGCTCGATGATCTCGGCAAAGTTGCGGTAGAGGCCGTCGTCGCTCACGCCTTTATAGTAAAACGGCGGCAGCATCAGCACGCCGGCGCAGCCGAGCTTGACCGCATGCTCGGTGAGCCGCACCGAATCGGTCAGCGCGCAGCAGCCGGTGCCCGGCATCATGCGCGAGGTGTCGAGATCCGCGGCGGCGAGCGCGTCGAGCAGCGCCATGCGCTCGTTGATCGACAGCGAGTTTGCCTCGCTGTTGGTGCCGAACGCGGCGAGTCCGCAGTGCTGCGACAGCAGCCAGCGGCAGTGCGCGATGAAACGCTCGGGATCGGGGCTCAGATCGGTGTTGAACGGCGTGACGACGGGCGCAAGCACGCCCTTGATGCGTTTCCCTTGTTTCATGGTGGTGTCTCCTCGCGGGGCCAAGTCGATGCCTTCGGGGTTTCAAGAAAGCATTGCGATTGTTGCAGCGGTAACGGCGCAGTGAGAATACCACACCGCCGCGCGCCGCTACAAACGCGCGCCGCGCGGCGTCGATGTTAGAATTCATGGCGTCGCATCCGCTGATGGTGTTTTTGCAAGCTTGGCTTATATGGCGACACTGAAAATATTGGGCGCTGGCCCGTTTTTTGGCCGCGCCTGGGGCCAAGCCGGTTTTTGCGGCAACAGGAATTGACTAACTTCAATTCCTGACAGGAAAGAAAATTTTTAGACTTTTCATTCAGAAAGCACGGTGCATACCCAAAGAGGTGTGCTGTGCGATGAGCGGAGCTTTGTGAGGACATGTCCAAGAACGAGATCAAAGTGCTTTCTGCCGGGGCGGTGAAACGCGGCGTGTCGCAGATCGCGGCGGAGTTCGAGCGTACCACGGGAACGCGCGTGACCGTCGATTTTGCGACGGGACCGGAAGTGCGTAAGCGCGTCGCGGCGGGCGAAGCGGCGGATGTGATCGTCGTTCCGCCCGCGATCATGGATGAGTTCGAAAAACTGGGGAAAATTGCTGCCGACAGCCGCGCGATCGTGGGGCGCTCGCGCATGGGGGTCGTCATTCATTCCGGCGCGCCGACTCCAGATCTCGGCGACACGGCCGCCTTCAAGAAGCTTCTGCTCGGGGCGACAGCAGTGATTTACAACCAGGCATCCAGCGGCCTCTATGCCGCAAAGCTCATGGAGAAACTGGGGCTCGCGCAGGCGCTGGGCGCCCGCATCATCGTCGTCGAGACCGGGGCGGGCGTCATGGAATACGTCGCGGAGCACCCGGCGGCGGCGGTCGGGCTCGCGCAGATCTCCGAAGTGATGGTGCAGATCGACAAGGGCTTGCCGATCAGGCTCGCCGGGCCCTTGCCTGCGGAAATCCAGAATGAGACGAGCTACGACGCGGCCGCGACGGTATCCAGTGCTGCGCACGACGCTGCCTGCGGGTTGGCGCGCGCGCTCACTTCGCCCGAAGCGAAAAAGGTTTTTGCCGCAACCGGCATCAGCTAGGAGATGCGTGAGGCGTGAAAGCGACAAGTTCCGTGAGGGCGTGAGAGCGTGAGTGCGGGAGAGGGAAATTCGCTTTCTCACGATCTCCCGACCTGCCGATCTCCCGGCTTCTCCGCTCCCGCTTTCACGACGTTGCGGCCGTTACCAGTCACGAGTTCCCGATCACCAGTCATTGGAGGAAGGTCATGTCTTTCATCAAATCCGCCGCGCGCGCCGCGCTGTGTATCGCCGTAGTCGCCGGTTCATGCAAGTCCGCGTTGGCGCAGGACTATCCAAATAAGCCGATTCGCTTTATCGCGCCAAACCTGCCGGGCGGGCCGACCGATATTCTTGCGCGCCTCATTGCGCAGAAGCTTTCGGACGGCCTGGGCCAGCCCGTCGTTGTCGAAAACCGCGCCGGGGCCGCTGGCAATATCGGTACGGAAGTCGCGGCCAAATCACCCCCTGACGGCTATACGCTGCTGAGCGGAAACGTCGCCACGTTTGGCGCCAACGTAAGCCTCTACAAGAGGCTGGGGTTTGATCCCGTCAAGGATTTCGCGCCGGTGGTGTTGGTTGCGACACAGCCCAACATTCTTGTCGTGCACCCATCCCTTCCGGTGACTTCAGTCAAGGAACTCGTGGCGCTCGCCAGAGCGCGTCCCGGGCAACTGAACTACGCGGGCTCGGGCATCGGCGCGGTGGCGCATCTGGCAGCGGAACTCTTCAAAAGCATGACCGGAACCAACATCGTACACATTCCTTACAAGAGCGCCGCGCCGGCGCTGACCGACCTGATCGCCGGGCAAATGCAGCTCATGTTCGCCACGGCACTCTCGGTGCAGCCGCATCTTCAGGCGAAGCGGCTGCGCCCGCTGGCGGTGACGACTCCGCGGCGCGCGCGCGCATTTCCGGAACTGCCGACGGTCGCGGAAGCCGGTGTGCCGGGCTTCGAGGCGACCACCTGGCATGGGGTCCTGGTCCCCGCGGGCACCTCAGCGGCAATCGTCAGCAAACTCAACGCCGAAATAAACCGCTTGCTGCAACTTCCCGATGTGCGTGAGCGGATCGGGGCCCTGGGTGGGGAAATCGTCGGCGGCACGCCCAAGGCGTTCGCCGAGCACATGCAGCGCGAAATCCCGAGGTGGGCCAAGGTGATCAAGGCCGCCGGCATACAGCTCGAATAAAGCCGTGAGAGCGGGAGAGCGGGAGGGCGTGAGGGAGGAAATACAACGATAAACGCTGAACGATGAACGATTCGTAACCTACGCTCAAATTCTCGCTCTCACGATCTCCCGATTTCCCGACCTCCCGATCTCACGCGCGGTCATCGCGCGTTCGGGCGGTTGAACTCGAGTATGTTGAAGCCGGGTCCGCGATCGACCAGGTAAATCACTCCGCGTTTGTCCACGTCAACATCGTTGGTCTGCGGTCCGGGTTGTCCGGGCGCCGGTTCCGGGATGAAGTGGCCGACTTCCTGCGGCGCGGCCGGGTCGGCGATATCCACGATGCGCAGCCCTCCCGCGAACCACGTGCAGTAGACCAGCGTGTTGTCCATGCGCTCGTGGAACTGGTGCGCGCCGAAGCGCCCGGGGGCGGCGCGGCTGTAGGGCGAGTCGAGCTCGCTCACCTGGAAAATCGCGAGCGGCTGGATTTTGGCCACATCGGTCACGTCGAGCACCCACAGGCAGCCATGCGGGCGGCCGCGGCGCCGCTCCATTTCCTGTGCGTCGTGCGCGTGATCTTCTTCGTCGATCGCCAGCGCGATACGCCTGCCGCCGATCGCGAACGGCACGTCCATGAACGTGTGGCTGGGTTCGGGAAACGGCGGATGGTAGTTGTATTCGCCGATTGTGCGCGGCTGGTGAATGTCAGAGATGTCTATCACGCGCACACCGCCGTGCCAGCAGCCGGCGAACATGCGGTCTCCGGAGCGTAACGCGTGGTGCAGGCGATGCTGCCGGCCAGGCCACGTCGGCTTCTCGCCGCCTTCGAGATGCTGTCCCGGCAGCCACCAGCGCGACACTTCCTCCGGCTTGGCCGGAACGCGGATGTCGTAAATCACCAGGATGTTGCCGACATAGCCCGGCATCTCGGTCGAGATGTAGGCGTAATTCGCGTCCATGTCGAAACGGTGGACGCCGATGCCGTGGGTCTTCTGGAACTTGATCAGCTTCGGCTTGGAGCGGTCGGATACGTCGTAGAGCTTGAAGCCGCCCATGTCGTAGGTCTTGCGCCGGGCTTCCTCGACCGCCGGAATGTCGGTGGCGGCGACGCCGAGCTTCTCGGCGAGTTCGGCGTGGTTGGGGTCACGTCCCAGCGCGTCGCGCAGTTGCGTGCGCAGCTTGGGCAGCTCGTCCGCTTTGCGGCCGATTGCCGTCATGTTGCGTTCGCTGTTGACGATCATGATGTCGCCGATCACGCGCGCCTTGTGGCTGTGCGAGGTCGGATCTTCGAGATTGATTTGCGATACCACGCGCGGTTTGCGCGGGTCGGCGACGTCGACGATCGTGGTGCCCAGGTTCTGCTTGTTGGGCAGGTGGCCGAGATAAGCATAGTTGCCCTGGACATAGACCTGGCCGGCGCCCGGCAGGTCGAGACGCGACAGGCGTTTTACGTTGCGGGCGAGCTGCGGGGTGTGTGCTGTTCCTTCCATCGTGTCTCCTTGGATTGTTCCGACCGGGTGCGTGATTTTACCTCACTACCGGTAGCGCGGGCGCGCGGGCAAACGGCGACAACGATGTAATTTCCCGCGATCTCTTGGTAGAATCGGCGCGAGAACACCGCATTGCGCGAAATTCCGGGAGAACAAGCCGTGTGCGGCGGCATGAGTTGCGTACTTCATATGGAGGAAACCGTGAACGCTGCGATAAGGTTCTGCATTTTTTCCGTTGCGCTGCTCATCGCGAGCATGGTCTGGGCGCAGGATTACCCGACCAGGCCGGTAAGGATGGTTGCGCCGTTCGCTCCCGGCGGCGCGACCGACGTGCTGGCGCGGCTCGTGAGCCAGAAGCTCGGCGAGCGGTGGGGCCAGACGGTGATCGTAGACAACCGGCCGGGCGCTGGAGGAAATATCGGGGCGGAACTTGCCGCGCGGGCCGCGCCGGACGGGTACACGCTGCTGGTGGCCGGGGCCCCGCACGCGATCAATGTCACGCTGTACGGGAAACTTTCCTACGACCTGGTGAAGGACCTCGCCGCGATAAACCGCATCGCGGGTTATCCGAGCGCGATCGTCGTGCACCCGTCGCTTCCCGCGAAAACGATAAAAGAGTTGATCGCGCTCGCCAGGAAGCGTCCCGGCGAACTCAACTTCGGCTCGGCCGGCCCCGGGTCGCCGAACCGACTCGCTATCGAGCTTTTCATGATTATGGCGAACATCAAGATGGTCCACATTCCCTACAAGGGCGGCTCGGGGCAGATGGTGGGCGACCTCCTGGCGGGCCAGGTGCAACTTGCCTCGATCGGGCTCCCGCCCTCGATGGCGTACATCAACGCCGGCAAAATGCGCGCGATCGCCGTGACCGGCATGAGCCGGTCACCTCTCCTGCCGAGCGTGCCAACGGTGAACGAAGCGGGATTACCCGGCTTTGATGTCACTTCGTGGTACGGTATGTTCGCGCCCGCGGCATTGCCGAAGAATCTCGTCGCGAAGATCAACGGCGACATTGCCGCAATCCTCGGCACGCCGGACATGAAACAGCGCCTCGAGAAGCTGGGCGCCGATCCGGGTCCGATGTCTCCGGAGGACTTTGGCAAGTTCGTGCGGGCGGAAGTCGAGAAATGGGCGAAAGTGGTCAAGGAATCCGGCGCCAAGGTCGATTGACTCCGTGAGGGCGAGAGAGCGTGAGGCGTGAGGCGAAAGACCCCCTCTCCCCGTATCCGGGGAGAGGCGCGCCGGAGCGTGGAGCAGGGGCCCCCATGGGGATGCGACCGTGGAGGCGCGCACAAGCACGCGGAAATTCGGCGCGTTGCATACCGCTGCGGGGTCGCATCCATCGGCCACGGCCGACGGAACCTGCTCCGCCCTCCGCGGGCGCGGGGTGAGGGGCTTCACTCATTCACCCGTTCACCCGTTCACGAACTCTTATGCTGCCGCAGCACAACCGCTACGATTATTCGCCGCTCACCGAGCGCAAGGATTATTCCTGGCCGGGCGGCAGACGGCTGGCGTTCTGCCTCACCACCAACATCGCCGTCCACGCTTTCGGCAAAGGCCGCGGCCACGACAACGCCAAGCATGGCGAGCCGCAGACCCAGCGCAACTACTCGTGGCGTGACTACGGCAACCGCGTCGGCATCTGGCGGCTGTTCGATCTCGCCGACGAGCTGGGCATGCCGCTTGCACACAACACCAACAGCCTGCTCTATGACGAGGCGCCGCAAATTTTCGAGCGTATCCGCAAACGCGGCGACGAAATCATCGCGCACGGCCGCACCAATGCCGAGAACTTCAACGATTTCCGTTGGGAGGCCGACGAGGCGCGCATCATCCGCGAAGCGACCGCAACCTTTGCGAAGCACGAGGGGAAACCGCCCAAGGGGTGGCTCAGCGGGGGTTCCTACGAGCATTCCTGGACGCCCGATCTTCTCAAGGAGGCGGGCTACACCTATTTCAGCGACTGGCCGTGCGACGACCAGCCGATGTGGCTGCGCACGCGCTCGGGCCCGATCCTGTCGGTGCCTTATCCCGTCGAGCTCAACGATTCACCGCAGATCATCCACCGCCAGCACACCGGGCGCGAATTCTGCGACATGCTGATCGATCAGTTCGAGGAGATGGTCGAGCAGAGCGAGGAGCAGCCTCTGGTTTGCAACATTTCGATCCATCCTCATGTCTTCGGTTATCCGTTCCGGCTGCGCCCGCTGCGCCGGGCGCTGAACCATTGTTTCTCCAACAAGTTCATGGACCGCGTGTGGAAGTGCCGGCCGGGCGACATCGCCGACTACTGCTGCACGCTCAAGCCCGGAATCATTCCGGGGGGATGATATGAACGTTGTCCTGACGGAACAACAACAGGCGTGGCAGCTCAAGGCGCGACAAGTCATCTGATGAAACGGGAGAGAACGGCATGAACGATATTTCGGCAGCGGCTGTTGCGAGCGAATCCGGGTTGACGCTTTCCGGCCAGTTGGCGGTCCACGCGGTCACCACGCGCTACGACGCGATTCCGCAGGCGGCGCGCGACGCGGCCAAGCTCTTCATGCTCGACACGCTCGCCGTGTCGTGGGTCGGCTCGGACGCGCCCGGCTGCCGCGAAGCGCATGGGCTGCTGGTCGACGAAGGCGGCCGCGCGGACAGCACGGCCTGGGTGTACGGTGGCCGCCTGCCCGCGGCCTCGGCGGCGTTCATCAACGGCATGTCGGCCTCGGCGCTCGACTACGATTCGATCGGCCGCGGCGCCGCGGTGCATATCAATATCGCGGTGCTGCCCGCGGCGCTCGCCATCGCGCAGAAACAACACGCATCGGGCCGCGATTTTCTGAGCGCGCTGGTGATCGGCTCCGACCTCGTGTACCGGCTGGGGGTGGCGGCCGAGCGTCCGAACCGGGGATTCCACTACACGGCTACGCTCGGGGTGTTCGGCGCGGCCGCCGCGGCGGCGCGGTTGCTCGGCTTCGACGCCGGGGCCACGCAGCACGCGCTGGGGATCGCCTTCTTCCAGGCCGCAGGCACCCAGCAGGCGAACATCCAGCCGTCGCTATGCAAGCGCATGTTGTCGGCGTTCGCCGCGCGCTCCGGCGTCTATTCGGCGCTGCTCGCGCAACGCGGCATCACCGCGCCGAGCGAAGTGATCGAGGGCAAATTCGGCTTCTACTCGCTCTACCAGGCAGGCGACCCCAACCGGCTGCTGGACGAACTGGGCCGCCGCTTCGACGGCGTCAATGTCAGCATCAAGAAATACCCGAGCTGCGGCTGCAACCACACGACGATCGAAGCCGTGCTCAAGCTCATTCGCCAGTACGATCTCAAGCCCGACGACGTGCAGTCGGTTGAGGTCACCGTGACACCGTATATCGAGCGCATTGTCGGCGGCGCCTACGACCCGAGCCACGACCCGCAGGTGGCCGCGCAGTTCAACCTGCGCTATACCGTGGCCTGCCTGCTGGTACGCAGGAAGCTGGGGCTTGCCGAAATCCAACCGGACGCAGCGCGCGATCCCACCATCGCCGCCCATATCCCCAAGGTGTCGCTGAAGGTCGATGCGGAGCAGACGGGCAACCGCGGCCCTGTCGTCGTGCGCATGCGCACGAAAACGCACGGCGAGATTTCCTGCCGCGTAAAGGACGTGCGCGGCGGCACGGACGATCCGTTCACGCCGGCCGAGATCGACGAGAAGTTTGACGAGTGTTTCCGCCGCGGCGTGCGTCCGCTCAACGCGGAGCAGATCGCCGCATTGACGAAGCGGGTGCGTGAAGTCGAGACGCTGCCGGACATGGCGGCGTTCTTTGACGGCATCTGTTGAGGCTGGCGAAGCAGGGAAAAATTGTGAGCAGGATATCCGGCCGCAACCTGATGCGGGTCTTGTCCGTCCTTGTCGCGTGTATTTCGATCGGCGCTCACGCGCAGCAGACCCCGGCCCGGCCCGGCGGATATCCGACCAAGCCGATCCGCCTGCTGGTGGGCAACGCGCCCGGCGGCGGCATCGACATTACCGCGCGCGTCGTGGGGCAGAAGCTCACCGAACGCTGGGGTCGCCCGGTGGTGGTGGACAACCGTCCCGGGGCGAGCGGCGTCATCGCGATGGACGTGACGGCGCAGGCGGCTCCGGACGGCTATACGCTGCTCGTCACCTCCGGCAGCCTGATCGCGAGTGCCATGGTACAGAAAAAGGTGAGCTACGACGTGCGCACCGCGTACGCGCCGATCACCCAGTTGACCACGCTGTGTTACATGCTGATGGTCACGGCGTCGCTGCCGGTCAACTCGGTCAGGGAGTTGGTCGCGTACGGCAAGAGCAAGCCCAACGCGCTGAGCTATGGGTCTTCCGGCGTCGGCGGGGCGGGCCATCTCGCGGGCGAGATGTTCAGCTCGATGGCCGGCGTGAAGATGGTGCACGTGCCCTACAAGGGCGGCGGGCTGGTGCTGGCCGACATGATCGGGGGCCAGATACAACTCGGGTTCACCGCCACGATTTCCGGCCTGCCGCACGTGCGTAGCGGCAGGTTGAAAGCGCTCGGCGTGACCAGCCTCAAGCGCGCGCAGGCTCTTCCCGATCTGCCGACGATCTCGGAAGCGGGCGTGCCGGGCTTCGAACTCGTCAACTGGTACGGGATCTTCGCGCCCGCCAGGACGCCGCCCGCGATCATCGCCGCGCTGCACGCGGAGATCGGCCGGGCGCTCAATGCTGCGGAGGTGCAGGCGGTGTTTGCCAAGGATGGCGCGGAGGCCACTGCGTCCGCCACGCCGGAAGACTTTCGCGCCGTGCTCGTAAAGGAAATCGAGAACTGGGAAAAGGTCGTCAAACTGCCGGGCTTTGCCGAAAGCCTGCGTTGAGGACTATGGTTGTGCGGCCCCGGCGAACGCGGATCACTCGCGAAAATCGTGACTGATCTCAGAGGCGCATTTTCCGCCGCTGGGCTAGAATTATCAATCAGCGACAACGGTAGAGGACAAACACCATGACGGAACTCAAGGTGACATTGCCAGACAGCCTCGCGCGCGATGCGCGCAAGGCGGGGCTGCTCACGCCCAAAGCCATCGGAGAATTGTTGCGGGACGCGATTCGGCGGCGCGCGGCGCGCGTGTTCCTCTCCAATGCGGAGCAGGTGGCCGAAGCGAAGATCCCGCCCATGGGCGAAGACGAGATCCAGGCCGAGATCGACGCGGTTCGCAAGGCCAGGCGCAAGGCGCGTGCGCGTCGTCGCTGATACCAACACCATCGTCTCGGCGCTTCTGTGGCAAGGCAGCCCGCATCAGCTCATCGCGGCGATCCAGGACTATCCGATTGCCTTCTACACAAGCCGCGTGCTGCTTGACGAGCTCGCCGACGTCCTGCCCCGCAAGAAGCTCGCCAAAGCCGTCCAGGCCATTGGCAAGACGCCGGCGCAGCTCGTTGCCGAGTACGAGGGGTTCGTGAACTTGGTGACGCCGGGATCGATCCGCCGCGTAGTGCGCGACCGCGATGACGATGCGGTGCTCGCCTGCGCCATCGCCGCGGCAGCCGATCTCATCGTCTCGGGCGACGCACATCTGCTCAATCTCAAGTCCTTTCACCGCATCCCGATCGTCAGCGCAGGAGAAGCACTCGCGAGGATCACTAAAGCCAGCGCGGGCACCTGAAACCGTGGTGCGTCCCCTATTATTATCTATGTTGGCAAGGCTCGTCTTGGGCAGGCGAGATGTACCAACATGGGTGACCGGTCCGTGGCGGTTGGGGCACTTCTCGCTAGATTGATTTGGAGCGACCAAAGCGCGCAAGAAACCAGCTGAGCCTCGCCCTTTGATTCGTAATACTTTTGATAAGGGCATCGTGTAAAGTTCTTTACAAATCAATATGTTGATGGAACTTCTTGCAGCGATTAGTGTCTCATTCAATATCGAAAGCTCATTGGCAGAACAGGGACGCCTAGGGCACGGAAAATGTAGTGCAGGAGACAACTATGAACGAATCGCTGCCAAATGCTGGCCAGAATGAAGAACCATGGGTAACAGAAGCCCAATCACCCCATATTAACCATGTACTCCGCTCGTGGTCCGTGCGCCGATCGCTTCATGGCAGGCCGCTGTCACTGACCGACATCCCAGTAGACCTCTTTTGCAAGGCTGTTCGACGCAATCTGGAACCTTATCCTCGGGCCTTCTCGTTTTGGTGGCCCATAATTTGTGCCAGGGCAGAGCGCTGCCCGTCTGCAGCAGATCTTCTCCTAAACCCGTTCTTCCGGTGGGCGTTCCTGAACCGCGCGGATAAGCTTACCGCCTTCGAAGAGCAGATCGCAGAACTCGATACGACGCTCGGCGCCGTCGGTGTTCAGTCCCTTGGAAACCAGATGCTCTACGACCTGCAAAACGTCAAGGTTGAGAACAACGCACACAATCGCATTCTCTCAAGCATGGTGGAGGTGCGTTGTATTCTGCGTTTTGCGTGCGACGGGTACAGTGTGGCGCTGATCCCTCGTCACCAAGGCCACAAAACCCCAGACTTCAGTGTCACCAAGGAGTCGGAGGTGTCATTTGTGGAAGCAAAGTACATCAGGCCGCCTGATAAACTGGGAGAATACCTCCTTCGCTGGTGGCAGGCTCAAAAGGAAGTGGCCGGAGAGATCCCTCTCGGCATCCTTCCTCATCTCAGGTTCGAGTGGGAGCCTGTGGAACGCCGGTCGGAACTATCGCAAAGCGAGATCGACTTCCTCAAGCAGTTCTTTGTTACGGTACTGCACGAATCCCATCAACTGCATAGCGACAACTTGGGAAGCCTAATCGTTCGTTACGTGCCGGACCGTAAACTCCCGATCTCAACTGCGCCGCTGGTAGAAAAGGCGTCTCAGAGTGAGTTAAACCGAGCCGCCCGCCTTTTCGAGAAGCTAAAGAAAGACCTCAAACACGCGTCGGGGCAACTCGCGGCTCAATGCGGGGACCAGCGAGCTGTAGTGTTTCTCGCACTCAACTTGAGTCCTGATATTACCTTCCTGTGGCCTGTTCGCTTTGATCAGCGACTTGATGTTCTCAGGCAGGAGTTCGTGAATAATGGCGTGAATGTCTTGGTAGAGGAGGTTGGGTAACGATGCGAAAACGAACGCTCTGTATATCCGCTACCGTGTGGAAAATCTGAAAGCGTTAGCAGCGAAGGAACAGGCGCGTATCGAGGCCGAGAAACGAGCTGAGGAAGCATCCCGCGAGGCGGAGCAGAGAGTCGGGAACGCGCGACGCCGCGAGGCGGAGAAAACTGAGGAAGCACGCCGTGAGGAGAGGGAACTACTACAAACCTTGGCAAGACAAATCGTATCTCGTGAGTGGGTTGAAGATGCTGCAAACCTAATCATGAAAATCGGGGGAACATTCCAAGTGGTTAAAACTAATTGGTACTCCCGCGGTAAGATCGTGGTCAACCTATCGGGAGAAACGCACGAGTTCCTAGAACCATATGAATTCACGCAGTGGGTAAAGAAGAACATTGTCCCTCGCGTTTTAGGCGGATGACGCGACCCACAGTCGTCGCCGACACTTACGGTTAAGCAGAAGGAATCAGGTCTTGCGTTAGCGTACGTTAATGCAGGACCGGCTCCAGATTTTTTACCACCGGACAGAAATCGCCTCCTGATATTTTGACTGTGGGCAAAGTTTGGTTGCCGCACTTGATAATCGTAAACATATTGTTTACAATCATTCTCCGTGATCCGCTCCTTTGCTTCGTCGGAAACGAAACGCTTTTTCACGACCGGAAAATCCCGACGGTTTCCGCCGGAAATCCGGAAGCGGTCGACGATGCGCCTTATCCAGCTCAACGCGGCTACAACGCTCGATGACCTGCGTTTTCCGCCCTCGAACCGGCTGGAGGCGCTGAAGCACGATCGCAAGGGACAGTGGAGCGTACGTATCAATGATCAATGGCGCGTATGTTTCCGATTTGAGCGTGGGGATGCCTTCGACGTGGAAATTGTTGATTACCACTGAGGAAAAAAGTTTATGACCATCAAGAACGGCTTGCCCCCGGTTCACCCGGGGGAATTTCTGAAGGAAGCACTGGAAGAACTGGGCACCTCTCAAGCGGAATTCGCCCGCGCGATTGGGGTCGCGCCGATGCGAATTTCACACATCGTGAAGGGCGCGCGACCGGTTACGGCTGAGCTTGCCCTCCTGTTCGGACGTGCTTTTGGTCAATCGCCGCAGTATTGGCTTAACCTGCAGTCGGCTTACGACCTGAAAACAGCTGAACAGGAGATTGGCGGCCGGCTACGGGCCGTCCATCCACTCGCCCACGCCTGATAACTAACCGCCTGCGTCACTCGGTCACAAGCCAATCTGCTATTCTCCGCGGAACGCGGATTAGCAACGGGAGAATTCGAATGAACGCACCGAGCAGGCCTGCGAAGACCGTCAGAGACGGCGCGGCCGTCATCGTCGATTACCTGATCCGGGAGAAGGTTCCGTACGCCTTCGGCCTGTGCGGTCACGGCAACATCGGGTTCATCGACGCGCTGCACGCGCGTGCCGGCGAGATCAAGACGATTTCCGTGCATCACGAGACCGTGGCCGGCTTCATGGCCGATGTCTATTACCGTGTGTCGGGCCAGCCGACGGCGACGTTCACTTCT
>MERI01000271.1 GCA_001772005.1 Betaproteobacteria bacterium RIFCSPLOWO2_12_FULL_62_58
GGTTGATCGAGAACGATGTGCCCGTACTTGGCGTAGGTGTAGCTGCGAAAATCCGCACCTTCATCGAGGAAGCGCCTGCCGTCCGCGTTCACCATGATGCCGAACGTGTAGCTGTGGCGCTGGAAATTCGGGGTCTGGATGAGATCGCCGAAATCGGAGGCGTAACGTTCCCAGCCCGTGGCGTGGCATCCGGACCAGTGGCCGTAAGGTTGCGCGCCGATACGCAGCGCCATGGCAAGCCCGTCGCCGGTGTTGTACTTGGTGCCGCGCACCTTCGCGAGATCCCAGCCGCGGCCGAGATAGCGCGAGCGCCACTCGGTGTTGGCTTCGAATCCCCCGCAGGCGAGAATCACCGCGCCCGCATGGATCGTGTGCGTCTCGCCGTCGATCCTGGCAACCACGCCGTTCACGCCGCGGTCCGAATGAGCGAGCTCCTGCGCCCACGCGTTGTAGACGACCTCGATGCCCTGTTTCTCGGCCGATTTGAACAGCGCATCGACGAGCCCCTGGCCGCCGCCCGACACCACGATCGGCGCGCCGCCCCAGAATTTGAATCTCCCGTCGACGCGGTAGGCCTGGCGGCCGTAGTTGGGATGGAAGCGCACGCCGTTCGCCTTCATCCAGCGCAACGTGGCCCTGCTTTGCTTGACGAGTATCTCGCACAGGTCTGGATCGGTGCGATTCTGCGTGATCCGCGCCATGTCGTCGAAAAACTCTTCCTCGGTGTAGCGCCCAAAGTCGCTGCGTTCGATTTCCTCGGGGCTCAAGTCAAGGCTCAGCGCGAGGATGTCGTCGAGGCCCTCATACACGACGCGCATCTTGCCGTCGGTGTAGACGCTGTTGCCGCCGCGCTCGCTGACGGGAGCCCGCTCCAGGACGAGCACCCGCGCGCCTCGTTCGCGCGCCGACAAGGCCGCGCACAGCGCCGCGTTGCCCGCGCCGACGACGATGACGTCGTAGCCGTGTGATCGCAGTTGCATGTATTCGCTCTGGTTGGTCGAAACGCCCGCAATTTACCAGCAGCCACCATAGCCTGCCAGAATATTGTATTATCCTGCTATTCTGGATTGTTATAGAGCAAAAGCCGATGAATTTGAAGCAGTTGCGCTACATCTGCGAAGTGCGTCGGCAAGGCAACCACATCTCGGCGGCGGCCGACGCGCTCCATACTTCCCAGCCCGGCATCAGCAAACAGATACAGATGATCGAGTCGGAGCTCGGCTTCGAGATTTTTTTGCGCCGCCGCAATCGCATCGTCGGCCTGACGGAGCCGGGGCAGGAAGCGGTCGCCATCGCCCAGCGCGTGCTGGCTGAAGTCAGCAACCTCAAGAACCTGGCCGAGGACTTCAATGCCATCGGCGGCGGGCACTTCACCATAGCGACGACGCACACGATGGCACGCTATGTGCTGCCGAAAATCATCGAAAAGTTCATGAAGAAATACCCCGCGATCCGCCTCGGCCTGCGGCAAGGCAATCCCGAGCAGGTGTGCAAGT
Source organism: Betaproteobacteria bacterium RIFCSPLOWO2_12_FULL_62_58 (assembly GCA_001772005.1). GTDB lineage: Bacteria > Pseudomonadota > Gammaproteobacteria > Burkholderiales > SG8-41 > DSOT01. The sequence goes on from MERI01000271.1 coordinate 1,497, forward strand.
TGCTCGATGCGGGCGAAGCGGACATGGCGATCGTTTCCGACACGATGCGCCCGTTTCCCGCGCTTTCCGCCATTCCCTGCTTTCCGCTGTCCCGGAGCGTGGTGGCCAAAGTGGGGCATCCGATACTGAAGGTGAGAAACCTGACGCTCGAGGAGATTGCCAAGCACCCGATCATCACCTACGACCCGGCCTATAGCGGCCGCTGGAAGGTAATGGACGCGTTCAAGAAAGCCAAAATAGAACCGAACGTGATATTCGGTGCGGTGGACGCGGACGTGAGCAAGACCTACGTGGAGCTGGGGATCGGCATCGCGATCCTCACCACGATCACCTTCGACAAATACCACGATCGCGGCTTGCGCGCCCGCGATGCGAGCCATCTGTTCGAGCCGAGCACGACCTATGTGAGACTGCGCTCGCATACGTATCTGCGCAAGTTCCTGCTCGATTTCATCCGCATGCTGGCGCCGCACTTGAGCGAGGAGGACATCCGTTCCCTGCTCAATCGGGACGCGGGCAAGGCGGCAAGCCGGTAGCGGATAGATCGTCAATCCGGCGAAGACCGGTATCCGGAAAAACGCCTGAAGCCTGAAATCCCGCCTGCGCCAGAATGACGATGCACGGGGTTACTGTTGCCCGCTGCACGCGTCCAGCAGACCGCGTACGCTCCCCCGGCTGAAGTTGAGCGCCCGCTCGATCGCGATCTCCTGCTGCCGTGAAGTGAGGACTTCCGCGGAGAGCGCCCTGAATTTATCCGCGATCTCCTGGTCGGAGAATGGCGCTCGATAATCGCCTTTCGGATACGGCACTTCCTTCACGAGCCTTCTGCCGTCCCGTGTAACGATCGTCAGGCGCGACGGTCGGTCAGGCGGGAACCGCTCGTCCATCTTGCGATCGTGGATGAAGCGCATCTTGCGCATCAGTTCCTGGACCTCGCGGGCTTCCCATCTTTTTTCATTGAGCTGGCGCAGCCCGTATTCGCCATCGACGAGCGATACGGCAATGCAAAACGGCAGGCTATGGTCCGCCGTTTCCCTGGAATCGACCTCGTAGCGCGAGGTTCCGCCCATGCCGTTCACCATGTCTTCGATCAGCCAACCGAAAGCGTCCACGGTGACGCTGTCGATATCGCCGGCAACCAGGCGATGTTCCCGTTTCAAGTCCAGAGCGAGATCGATCGAGCTGTGGATGATGTACGCGGCCGGGTAACGCTTGAGGCACGTCCGCGGCAGGCGCCAGTCTCCGAACGGCGCGGTCAGCAGATCCCAGTCGCATTGACCCAGTATGAGCTTCGCCATGCCGCGGCGACCCTCGAACACTTCGCGCGGCCCCGTCATGCCTTCCCCGGCAAGATAAGCCGCTTCGATACCGCGTGTAGCGGCCAAGCCTGCACTCGCGGCTTTCATCATCGAGATCTGGCCTACGCGCATTTCGCCGATCCCGGGATAACAGCCCGCGATCGCCAGGGCGTGAGCCATGCGCGATTGATCGAGACGAAGCAGCATGCCCGCTGCAGCAGCGGACGCGAGCGTCACCAACGTTGTCTGGTCCCAGCCCGTCTCCTTGAAGAACGACTTGCCGGTGAACTCGCACGCGCGCATCTGCACGTCAAATGCGATGAGGATCGAGCGGATGACGTCGGCCGCACTCGCGCCTTCCGCTTCCCCCACGGCCAGGCAGGCGCCGAGGTTGTCGCTGTTGTGCGCGGGATTGCGCGAGAAGTAGGTATCGTTGAGATCGAGGTCGCGCACCATGGTGGAGTTGACCATGGCCGCGCCGAGTACGGATGACTTCTCGCCGGTCCCCAGTATCGTTGCCGAAGGCTGCCCGGCGACTCTTCGCGCCCAGCCGCGGGCCGCTTTCACCGACGGCGAATGAGCCGCGCCCAGCGCGCAGCCCAGGCTGTCCAGCAGCACTCTTTCGACGTCGTGGACGAGCTTGGGGTCATCGAGCGGTTGCGATGTGGCGCGCACGATCTCGGCAGCCAGCCGCTCGCTGATTGTTTGCTGCTTCATGCGCCTATGTCGTTGGAGCGCAACGTGATGCCCCAGGCGCTTTGACACCGCCTCACTACTGCGGCTTGATGCCGGCGAGCTTCACGATTTTCGCCCAACGCGGCATCTCTTCACGTATGAACTTCGTGAACTCCTCGGCGCTGTTGCCGACCGGCTCAAAGCCCTGCTTCAGCATTTTCTCCTGAATGTCCGGCTCTCGCATGATTGTCTCGATTTCTTTCGCGAGCACATTAACGATGTCCTTCGGCACTCCGGCGGGCAGCAGCAACCCATACCACGACGCGGCGTAGTAACCCGACAACCCGGCTTCAGCAATAGTGGGCACATCCGGCAATGCCTTGCTGCGCTCCGATATCGAGACGCCGAGCGCCCGCATCTTGCCGGCGTTGATCTGAGTGAGCGCGGAAGGTATCGAAGTGAACAGCACCTGTACCTCGCCGATCACGAGACCCACCACGGACGGGCTGCCGCCCTTGTATGGGACATGAACCATCTTGACCCCGGCCATGTGAGCGAAGAGTTCCATCGCGAGGTGCGTGGAGTTACCCACGCCGCCGGATCCGAACGAAAGCGCATTCGGCTTGGCTTTCGCCAGCGCGATGAGTCCTTTCACGTCTTTCACGGGCAGGCTCGGGTGCACAGCCAGCACCGAGGGGCCGAGCGCGATCAGGCTGAGCGGCGCGAGATCCTTGGTCACGTCAAAGGGAAGCTTCGCGTACAGGCTCGGAATGGCGATCGTTGCGTTTGCCATGAGGATCGTGTAGCCATCGGGCGCGGATTTCGCAACGATGTCCGCCGCAATATTGCCCGCTGCACCAGGCCTGTTGTCCACGATGAAGCTCCCACCCAGCTTGTCGGTCAGCTTCTGCGCGATCGCACGCGCCGAGATATCGGTGGCGCCCCCCGGCGCAAAGCCAACGACGATGCGAACGGGTTTTGCAGGATACTTCTGGGCGATCGCCGCGCCCGGCAGCAGAGTCGATACACTCAGGCCGAGGACGGCCACAAGCTGATGCGTTTTCATACATTCTCCTCCAGGACTTGGGCGAAAATGCTAGCGCAGCGCCGCTATAACTTGCAAGACTGTTACGTTATGCTTGCATAATCAAACGCTATACTGCGCGCGCCAAACAACGGCGGCGTTTTCTCCCCACGGACGGACTGCGCTACGTTTCAGGCAGCGCTTTATGCACGGTCAAGACTTCGCGCCTTGATCACTCCGGCTTGAGACCTGCCGTTCGAATCGCGTTTGCCCATTTCTTCAGCTCCTCCTGAAGAAACCTGGCGGATTCTTCCGGCGTAAAGCCTGCCGGCTCGAAGCCATCGGCTACGAGAGTTGTTTTTATCTCGGGAACATTCACTATCTTGACGATTTCCTTGCTGAGTAACTCAATATTGTTCTTCGGAGTCCCCGCCGGCGCCAAAACGAAATACCAGCTCGCCGCATCGTAACCTGGCACCCCGGACTCATCGACCGTTGGCACATCAGGCAGTGCGCTGCTCCGCTTCTTGGTCGAAACGGCGATCGGCCTCATCGTGCCTGCTTTAACTTGTCCTAACGCAGCGGGAATTGACGAGAAGAGAACATGTACCTCCCCGGTCAACAAACCAACAATAGACGGCGCACTGCCTTTGTATGGCACATGAACCATCTGGGTCCGGGTAACAGCGTTCAAGAGCTCCATTTCCAGATGGGTGATGTTTCCGACACCCCCGGAACCATAAAGAAGTTGTTTCGGCTTGGCCTTTGCCAACGAAATCAGATCCTTCAAGCGCTTGATCGGCATGGAAGGATGAGCCACCAGGACGGAGGGCCCGATAGCGAGCAGGCTGACTGGCTCAAGGTCTTTCGCAGCGTCAAAAGGCATGTTCTTGAATAGTCCCGGCATGGCAAGAGTGGCGTTTGCCATCAGGAGGGTGTAGCCATCGGCGGGCGCCCTAGCCACAGAGTTCGCGGCGATGTTTCCCGCAGCACCTGGCCGGTTGTCGACCACGATCGATTGGCCAAGCGCTTCACTCAGGTATTTGCCTATGAATCGCGCAGATTTGTCTACGCCCCCACCGGCTTGGAAGCCAACCACCAGCCGTATCGGCTTGGTCGGAAATTCCTGCGCCGAAACAACTGACGCTACCCCAAGTAAGACAACGAGCGCAGTTGCAACATTGAATACGGGTGCCATTTTTCCTCCTTTTATGGATTTACCATCAATATATACCAATCACTGAAGATATCCTCTCGTGTTGTGCCGAGACAATCCTTCAATGCGGCCTCACGCTTCGAGACGGCGTGTCGCAATCACGATGCTCCGGACGTCAACGCGATGAGCCGAAGCGCGTTGAAGGGCGCCGTTCGAGCCGCGAGTTCTCGGCCACCGCGCTGCCGCAGCAGGTGCTCTCCAACCTGCTCTGGGCGGCGTTCGGAATCGACCGCCCCGAAAGCAACGGCCGCACCGCGCCTTCGGCGCGCGACGCGCAGGAGATTGACATCTATGTCGCGCAGACTGTCGGATACACGCGTTCGTCCCGGTGAGCAAGCCGGGCGCGTCCCGATCGACGAGCTCGTCATCGTGCCGTTCGAAGGTTTCCCCGCGCAGATCGCGCAGGCGCTCGCCGAGGAGCTCGCCGCGAGAGGGATATCGACGCGCGTCGATGCTCCGGTGCCGCTGCCCGACGCCGCTTACACGCCGACACGCGGCCAATACCGAGGAGAGCCGCTCCTTGCGCTTGTGAGCGGCCATGGCGCGCGGCACGTCCTCGGCATCACGCACCGCGACCTTTTCGCGCGGGATCTCAACTTCATCTTCGGCATCGCATCGCCGGGCGGCGCCTGTGTGGTATCCACGGCCCGGCTTGTCATCGGCGCCGACGACGAGCTGTTCCGGGCGCGCCTGCTCAAAGAAGCGGTGCACGAGCTCGGCCACACCCTGGGCCTGGAACATTGCACCGATCCCGGCTGCGTCATGTACTTCTCGAACAGGCTCGCCGATACCGACCGCAAGGGCGATGCTTATTGCGAGCGCTGTGTCGCGCGGCTCCACGCAAAGCAGCGGCGCTGAACGGCGCTGCGGGCACTTGCCACTTCGCACGCAGACGTGCCGGGCAGCGGGCGCAGGCCGCTGACAACCTCGCCCTCCCGCATGCCGGCCTCGAGCGCTTTCATATCCATGCATGCGACCTTGCGCGCGAGGTCGTGCAGCGAGTTGGCCAAGCTGACCATCCATCGGACTAAGTCTTTGAATCAAATCAGGTCGCAGCACACGCTCTGGGAGGCAAGACGCCGGCGGAATAGAACTCCCTACGGCTACGGGGCACCGACGCACACCTGACCACAACGCTCTTGACGCAGGTCAAGCGGGCGCGTGCGCGAAAGAGGAGACTTTCGCGGGTGAAACCCCATTCATGTCGAAGTTGAGCAACATCAAACCCCGCGGCGCATTGGTGGCGCAAGGCTATTGCATGGACTTACTGGTGTCTTATCCACGGGGCTACTATGGGCCCGCCAAGCGGGAGATCGTGCGCATTCTCAGGCGGTTCGGCGATCCGGAGCCGCACGTTGAGAAGAGCGGCATTCCGGGCATTTTTGTGGCGCACACCAGCCTGGACAACCGGCACGTCATTGCCCGATGCACGGAGCTGTATCACGTCGAGCCGGAGTTGTTCCGCTTCGCCATCAAGTGGCTGCCGGTGGATTACTGGTGCGAGAAAGATCTGAATGCGATCAAGCGCTTGATCGAGGAGCAGGTGGCACCGCGCATCGGTGCGCAGGAGACATGGGCAATGAAGGTGGAGAGGCGTGGCTGGGGCCAATACCATACGGTAGAAATCATCCAGCACCTGGCCGAGGCGATCGATCGACACGTGAGGTTGAAAGCGCCGGACAAGCTCGTCCGCATCGACGTCCTGGGCAGCGCCGTCGCCACGTCCGTGCTCCGACCGGGCGAGATCTTCTCGACCCATGCACCTTCGCTGTGAGCTGGGCGCCATGGAAATCACCCGGTACCGCTTCGGCGAAATCGAGATCGATGGGCGGACCTATACCGCCGACGTGATCATCATGCCCGAGCGTGTTGTGGACACGTGGTGGAGAAAGCAGGGCCACAACCTGGCGGTTGCCGACCTCGCAGAAATCATTGCAGCCAAGCCCGAAATCCTGATCGTGGGCACTGGCTATTACGGCCGGATGACCATCCCCGACGAGACGCGGCGCTACCTACAGGCGCAAAGCGTCCGGTTGCGTGAAGCGCACACCAGGGAAGCGGTGGAAGAGTTCAATCGTTTGCAGCGGGAGTCCGCTCGAATCGTCGCCGCGCTGCATCTGACGTGCTGACCGTGACGCGGCTGCCTAAAAGCATACGCCGGCGCGCGTCCAAGAACGAAAGCGGCGCGCGGCGCAGCGAGGCTAAAATAATTTGGAGATTGACGCATGGTCATACGCGGCTGGATCGTCCCACCTCCCAAGGCACCGACCAAGACTGCAGCCGAACTCGAGTCCGAGCGCCGAGCAAAGGTGCGCTCGCTGGAGGCTCAGGGCATGCTCAGGTCTGCGCGCATCAAATCAGCGTTACTCAAGGTGCCGCGGGAGGAATTCATCCCCCGGCAGTACCGCGATTACGCCTATGAAGAAGTTCCGCTCCCGCTCCCGGGCGCGCAGGCGACGATCTCCTGCCCGCACAGCTATCCCCTGTTCTACGAGCCTCTCGAATTGGCGCGCGGGCATCGTTTCCTCGAGATCGGGACGGGATCGGGCTACGGGGCCGCTGTCGCGCGCGAGGTGGTCGGCGACCAGGGACTGGTCGTGTCCATCGAGATAGATCCCGTCACCCACGAGTTCGCCAAGCGAAATCTCGAGCGTATGGGCTATGCGGATGTGCTTCTCATTCTGGGCGACGGCGCGCTTGGCTATCCGGCCATGGCGCCGTACGACCGCCTCGCGCTCACGGCCGCGTGCCGCGACTTTCCCGCCCCGCTCATCGCGCAGCTCAGGCCCGGCGGGCGCGCAATTGCGCCGGTGGTCGAGGACGACCGTCAGATCCTTACGCTGCTCACGAAAGAGCCGGGCGGCGTGCGTCGTGAAAAGCTTTGCCCAGTGCTATACGTCGCGCTTCGCGGAGCTTGCGCAACGGAAGCGCTACCGTAGAACCAGCGCGGCTGTTTGCGGCCAAGCTGTCGACCGGGCCAAGCCCTCCAGCCAATCTCGCTGCGCGTGGCTCACTCCCGGCAACTTTCGGCTTGGCCACGCTTTCGTTGAGCCGCCCAGGGCTCAGCACCGCCGCGTTGATCAAGACCAAGCGGCCCGGCCCTTGCTCCCCACCGAACGCGACGCATTGATGCGCCGGAAACTTGATCTTGCGCAAGGCACCTAGCCCGAGGGCGGCCTATCATTTTTTCTATGACGATGATTTTTTCATCCCGTGTCGATGCGGCGCTGCGGCTCGCCCGGGCGCTCGCGCAGTACCGCAGCCGCAATCCGCTGGTGCTCGCCATCCCGCGCGGCGCGGTCGAAATGGGACGAGTGGTGGCAGACGAATTGGGCGGCGAGCTCGACGTCGTGCTCGTCAGGAAATTGCGGTCGCCCTACAGCGCCGAGTTCGCGGTGGGCGCCATCGACGAAACCGGTCGGTCATATGTGGCGGACTACGCGCGGGGCGAAGGTGCCGACGAGGCCTATCTGGAAGAAGAAAAACGAGCCCAGCTCGAGTTGCTCCGCCAGCGGCGCACGCTCTACACGCCGGCGCGAGCTGCGATCGAACCGAAAGGACGCATCGTCATCGTCGTCGATGACGGGCTGGCCACGGGCGCCACGATGATCGCCGCGCTGCATGCCGCGCGTGCAAAGCAACCGCAGCGGCTCGTGTGCGCCGTGCCGGTGGCGGCGCCCGACAGCTTGGAGCGCGTGCGCCCGTATGCCGACGAGGTGGTTTGCCTTCAGGCGCCGCCGGCGTTTTACGCCGTGGCGCAGTTCTACAGAGAATTCCGCCAAGTCGAGGACGAAGAAGTCGTTGAGCTGCTGAAGGAATCGTCCAAAACGCACGTCCAGTCCGTGCAGTGAGTCATGGGCCGTCAGAATGTCGCGAACCGCTGCAAGGCTTAGAGTCCCTGGGACTCTTAACATCGGAAAACTCCCGCCGGAGTTGCTGGCGGCGATTCTCTCCCGCATGCCTCTGGAAGACCCTCGCGTGATATTGGGCCCGGGCATTGGCCTTGACTGCGCAGTGGTGGACTGTGGCGAACGCCTCGCGGTCTACAAGTCCGATCCCATCACGTTCGCCACGGACCGAATCGGCTATTATCTCGTGCACGTCAACGCGAATGACATCGCGACGACCGGCGCGCGACCGTTGTGGCTGCTCGTGACGCTGCTCCTGCCCGAGCAGGAGACGAGCGCCGTCCTGCCGGAGCTCATCATGGGTCAAATCCAGGATGCCTGCCGCGATTTGGGCATTGCCGTCATCGGCGGACACACCGAAATTACGGCGGGGCTGGATCGCCCAATTGCCGTCGGCACCCTGATCGGAGAAGTGGCTCGCGACAGGCTCATTACGCCGCGCGGCGCGGGACCCGGAGACCGCGTGCTCCTTACCAAAGGTGTGCCGATTGAAGCCACAGCGCTGCTTGCGCGCGAATTTCCTGAGCGCCTGCGCAGCGCAATGACCGACAGCGAGATCGCAGCGGCGCAGAACTATCTCTTCGATCCGGGAATCGGCATTACACGCGACGCCCGTGCGGCGATCGAAGCCGGACGCGTCACAGCCATGCACGATCCGACGGAGGGCGGCGTCGTCACCGCGCTATGGGAGCTCGCACAGGCGAGCTGCAAGACGCTTCGCGTCGATCCGTCCAGAATCGCCGTGCCTGCGCTGGCACGCCGGATCTGCGAAGCGTTCGGGATCGACCCATTGTGCGCGATTGCTTCCGGCGCCCTGCTCCTGACCACGCCGCCATCGGCCGCGAACGCCATCCGCGAAGCGTTGACGAACGCGCAAATCGCCTGCGCGGAGATCGGTGTCGTCGCCGACGGTCCGCCTGGCGTCGAGCGAAAAACGCGAACCGGATACGAGCTGTGGGCGCGCCCCGCAGCCG
>MERI01000272.1:0-3675 GCA_001772005.1 Betaproteobacteria bacterium RIFCSPLOWO2_12_FULL_62_58
GCCGCAGCGGCGACATGGACCTCGTTCGCCATCTCGTTGATCAGGTCCTCGGTCGCGGGCTTCGAGTAGTACTCCTTGCGCCGGATGATGACTTTGGCAACCCCGTAGCGGCTGCGCAGGGCGTCTGCCACGGTCTCGAGGATGATGTCGGCCTGTTCCTTGGTGTTGTCGAGCAGCCCCACCACCTTGCCGGCAAGGTCCATCGGGCGTGGCGCCAATGCGATCTTCGCCCGGCTGCCACCCGCCGTGGGATCGATGAATCCGAGGTCATTGGTCATGATGTTTCCTTTATCGCTCAGAAATCGGTAATGGGTAATGGGAAATGGGTAATGGGAAATGGGTAATGGGAAATGGGTAATGGGAAATGGGTAATGGGAAAACCGCAGAGTCTGAGGGCTTGCGGTGAACTACGCATCACCCATCACCCATGACCCATCACCCTGGCTTCACACCTCGTACGTGCCGTGAACGGCGCGGCTGGAGTTGTTCCAGCCGTGGCACACAGCGGTAACGGGTCCCATGCCTCCGGCCACGATGAGGTGCAGCCGCTGCGGGTCCTTCACCGCCCTGATGAGGCATTCGTCGTCGTCAGGATCGACGGCCATCGCGCGCGCCCGCTCGGGACGCCAGTTTCCGCCGCGCTTGAGGCTGCTCTGTTTGCGCACAGCCAGTTCGACCAGGCGCTCTTGCACGTCGCCGCGGCGCATGCCCGCGCCGGCGCACAGCATTGCGTGCTGCGGGCTCATGGCGACAACCATGTCGGAATTGAACCACATGTTCCACGAACCCGGCGCGGTCATGGCGTCACCGATCCCGGTCAGGAGCCGCTCGGGTTCCGTGCTGACGTCGTCGAAGTGCAGGCGCGGGCTTTCCACCATGGCGCAGGTAATCACGTTGTCCTCGGGCGAGTAGCCCCGCGACACCGCAAGACTTTCCCAAGGGCTGCGCGCCATGTGCTCGGTGAGGCACGCGGTGTAGCGTATGGGCGAAGCGAAAACCGTGGCGGAAACGAGGCCCGGGATGCCGCCGCCCAGATTCATGAGCATCAGCCGGATCGCGCGGCCGATCGTGGCATTGGCGCGGAATCCCGGCCCGAAGCAGCCGTTGCCGCCGCGCAATCCGATCTTTTCCGCGTAGGGGCCGTTGACGATCATGAGCGGCGCGACACCGTGCATCGTGCACTGCACGCCGCCCATGTTGAATTCCTCGCGCAAAATGAGCCTGATGCCGCCGAGCACGACCGGCAGATACTCGGGCTTGCAACCCGCCATCAGCGCGTGGATGGCGACGGTGCGAACACTGGCGATTTCCCCCGCTGGAGGAATTGCGCCCACAACTTCGTCGGGATCGCGGCGCGTGCCTTTGAGCATCCACTCCACACGCTCCTCGGTAGGCGTAACAACCGGGAAGCCGTCCGACCAGTCCTTCTCGAGAAAGAATTCGAATTCGTCTATCGGGGCGGCCAAAGTTGCTTCTCCCTGGTGCACGGGCTTCCTACCAGTGTCGTTTCCGCCCTCGACCAAAACATTCGAGGGCAGGCTCCGGCGCGAACCTACTTCGTGTCATTCCCGCGCAGGCGGGAATCCATACGGCGTTCCCCTCTCGCTTGAGACAATGAATGGATTCCCGTTTTCACGGGAATGACAGATGCAGTTTGCACGGGAATGACAAGCGCGGTTTCAGTCAAACCGAACGTCCCTTGACGTGGTGATTACGGCGATGCGCTGCATCTGCTCGATCACCGCCTGGTGCTGTTCTTCGGTGAGCGCGCAACAGCAATCTTCCAGCACCACGATTTCGTAGTCGCGGTCGTGTCCTTCCTTGGCCGCAGAGAGCACGGCGCCGCTGGTCGACACGCCCGAAATATAGATGCGGCGGATGCCGTTCGCGCCCAGGATCGCTTCGAGGCTGGTGGCATAAAACGGGCTCACCCGGTGCTTCACGATGTCGTAGTCTTGCGGCTCGGGCTTCAGCGCCGGATGGACCTCGGTGCCCCAGGCACCGAGCTTGAACAGGCCCGCCTTCTTCGCGCCCTGGAAAATGGGCGAAGTCGGAGGACATTCACGATAATCGGACGAAAATCCCACGCGCACGTAGCCGATCTTTAATCCCGCCGCGCGCGCTTTACGCAACGCTTCAGCGGTATTGGCGATCGTGTTGCGCTTCGCAAGGATGGGCCCGTAACCCTTTTTGCCGTTGGGTCCGTCCTCGTGAACCAGATCGTTGATCATATCGAGCACGAGATACATCGCGGCGGTCGTCATGAGTCGATGCCCCTTCAGCGCACCGGCGGCAGGTCCAGATCGACCACCGTGCCGTCGAGCGGAATCCTGGTGCTGATGTCGCGCGAGGGCAGCATCACGGTTGCGAATCCGGGCGACGTGAGCTCGCCGCGCTGGTTGACGCCCTTCATCTCGATGTCGACGAGCGCGCAGCGGTCCTTCACGTACTTCTTCGCCACGGTGCCGCCGATAAACGTGGTGTCGCCCTGGCAGTTGAACATGCGCGCTTCCATGCGCAGGCGCTTCAGCACGGCGTCGTCGCCCATCCAGTTGGTGACGGCAGTGGCAAACCAGCACGCGCGCTGCGGCAGATAATCGTACATGCCCGGCACGCCGACTTCCCTGGCGAAGTCCTCGCGATGGTGGCCGATGCCGGTGTACTCGATGCCGCCGCCGGCCTGCGTGTTGCGGATGTAGTGCTTGGGATGCTTCGCGGCGTGGCGCAGCAGCGCGCCGTGCGCCGCGCCCCGGCCCGAGGCGATCACGAATGCCATCGTGTCCGACATCGAGAGGGGCCCCCGCGCGATCTCGTCGATCTTGTCGCCGACGTTGGCGTCTTCCCAGTAGCGGGTCTCGGCGCCGCGCACGCGGGAAGCCTCCGTGAGCACCATTTCGTCGATCCGCGCGCGCTCCTCGGGCGTATAGACATGGGTCTTGATTTCCTTGTACTTGCCTTTTTCGCGGGAGGCCTTGCGCTCGTGACGCGCGGTGAGCCCCAGCGCGCGGCACAGCACCTCGTCGCGCTGGTTGGTATAGGTCGATTCGAGGTACTGCATGGCCATGCGCCCCGAGAATTTCGAAGGCTTTTCCTTGATGTCCAGCACGCGATTCCAGATGTTGACGCGGTCTCCGGGGCGGACATTGCGATAGAACTCGCAATCGATGGTGACGCCGAATCCGTGCACCCCGGGCAGGCCCCAGTAGGAGCGCCCCGGCCAGTGATGCGTCCAGGGGAAGCACGGATGAGCGATGAGGCTGCCGAATCGCGTCCAGCGCGCGTACTCCTGGTCCCGGAACAGCGGGTTGAGATCGCCGATGCCGTTGCCGAAGATGATGATGGAATCAGCGCTCGCGTCGCGCAGGTACTGCTCGGGGCGCAGCTTGCAGCCGATCAGCGCGCGTGCGGCGGCAAATGCCTCGTCGGTAAGCTTGCCCTCGGCGGCTTGTTCGGTGATGCCGAGATCTACTCGCTTGTTCATGACAGTCTCCTAATTCAACAATAATCTTGTAGGGTGCGTCCAACGCACCATGATCGGTGCGCACGGCGCACCCTACTCGTGCTGAAAGGCGTGAGCAGTTTCCGTTTGATCGAGTCACGAGTCACCAGTCACGAGCCACCAGTCACGAGCCACCAGTCACGAGCCACCAGTCACGAGCCACCAGTCACGAGCCA
>MERI01000272.1:3684-16531 GCA_001772005.1 Betaproteobacteria bacterium RIFCSPLOWO2_12_FULL_62_58
CCAGTCACGAGCCACCAGTCACGAGCCACCAGTCACGAGCCACCAGTCACGAGCCACCAGTCACGAGCCACCAGTCACGAGCCACCAGTCACGATTCACCAGTCACCAGTCACGCCTTCCCAAAATCACGCCAGCGCTCCCGTTTCGGCGTACTTGTGTAACTTTTCCTGCGACAAAGTGACGCCGAGTCCCGCCCCGGCGGGGAGCGATACGGTGCCGTCCTTGTTCATCTCAAGCGGCGGATCGCAGATGTCGTCCGCGAGGCGCTCCAGCGGCGAGCCATAACCCAGCACGCCGTGTACGCAGGGGAGCGCTGCGGCGAACTGGATGATCGCCGACGTGCCGGGTGACAGTGGATGCTTGCTGCCCATCAGCACCCCCATCCCCGCCGCCTCGGCCATCTCGGCCATTCTGCGGCTCAGGAACAGGCCGCCGTTCTTTATCGGCTTCAGGCAAATCGTGTCCGCCGCGCCCGCCCGTGCGATGTTCGCCACGTCATGCGGTGTCCACGCGCTCTCGTCGGCGGTGATTGGCGTATCGAGCGCGATGCGCACTTCCTTCATGCCCTGGAGGTCCCACCACGGCACCGGCTGCTCGATCGCCTCGATGCCGTAACGTTCCATCTTCCGCAGTGCTGGAATGGCGACCTCGACGTTGTAGGCGCCGTTCACGTCCACCTCCAGCGGGTAGTCGGATCCCACCGCGTCACGGACCGCCGCGACGCGCTCGATGTCCTCCTTTACGTCGAACCCGACCTTGATCGTGAGCATCGCATAGCCCATCGATTTCAGCCTCACGGCGTCATCCGCCATTTCCTTCGGCGTCTTGACGCCGAGGCTGCGGCTGACCTTGAAGGTGGTGCGATGAATGCCGCCCAGCAGCTTCGCCACCGGCCGGTCGATCGCTTTGCCCATGATGTCGTAGAGTGCCGTGTCGATTGCGGCCTTGGCGCAGAGAAAGCCGGTCCGGCCCTGGTTGAAGCCTTCGAGGCGGTCGATGACGAGCCCGATGTCGAACGGGTCCATCCCGATGAGCAGCGGCGTAAAGTATTTCTTGATAGTGATATAGATGGCTTCCTGCGTCTCGCCCCCGCGTTCGATCAGCGTCACCCCCGTTTCGCCCACGCCCGTGACGCCCTCATCGGTTTCGACGAGGACGATGATCTGCTTCTTGTGCCGCGTCTCGCCCGGCGCCATCCGGTATGGATTGCGGTAGGGGATGGTCACCCTGTGGCATTGAATGTTTGTTATCTTCATGCGATCTCTGTCCCGGCTTATTGACGTAGACGCGCGCCTACTGCACTTGCACTCCGGCGGCCTCGATGACCTTCGACCACTTCGCGATTTCGGACTGCAGGTACTTCCTGAACGCCTCGGGCGTACCGCCTTCGACTTCCGCCCCTTGCTTGGCGATGGCTTCGACAAGGTCCGGCGCGCGCAGGCTTTCGTTGATTTGACCGTTCAACTTCGCGACGATGGGTTTCGGGACTCCGGCCGGGGCCAGGATGCCGTACCAGTTCTTGGCCTCGTAACCGGGCACCCCGGATTCGGCAATGGTCGGGACCTCCGGAAGGACCGCCGACCGCTTGACGGAGGTGAGGCCCAGCGCTTTCACACGCCCTGCCTTGACGTGACCAAGCGAGGCCGGAACGGAGGCAACCGTGATTTGTATCTCTCCGCCGAGGAGGGCGTTCAGATTGGGACCGCCGCCCTTGTACGGGACGTGCGTGACTTTGATCGCCGCCATGTTCGCGAACAGTTCCCCGGCGAGATGCGTGATGCTGCCGGTGCCGGCCGATCCCATCGCCAGCTTGCCCGGGTTTGCCTTGACCACGGCAATGAGCTCTTTGGCCGATTTTGCCGGCACTGAAGGATGTGCCAGCAACAGGTTCGCGTTCGACACGATCATCGTGATCGGCGCGAAGGAATTGATGGGATGGTAGTTGAGCTTCTTGTACAGACCCGCGCTCGTGGCGTAGCTCGCGGACACCGCCATCAGCGTGTGACCGTCCGGCGTGGCATTGGCTGCGATTTCGGAACCGATGGTGCTTCCCGCGCCCGGACGATTGTCGATCACCACCGGTTGTCCCCAGGTCTCCGCGAGCTTTTGCCCCACCAGCCGCGCGAAAATGTCCGCAGCGCCCGCGGGCGGAAAGCCGATGATCACCCGGATCGGCTTGGTCGGGTAAGTCGCTTCCGCAGCGTCCGCCTGCTGGGAGCAGAGAGCCGCGGCGACACACAGCATGGTCAACGAAAATCTAGGTTTCATGACAGCCCTCCTCGCTATTGGGCGTTTTCTAATTTCTTGACAGAACCACCCCGGCGGCTTCGCCGCCACCCCTCCTTGATAAGGAGGGGAAAACCACCCCGGCGGCTTCGCCGCCACCCCTCCTGGATAAGCAGGGAAAAACCACCCCGGCGGCTTCGCCGCCACCCCTCCTGGATAAGCAGGGAAAAATTCTCTCCCCTCCTCTTCGAGGAGGGGTGGCACCGAAGGTGACGGGGTGGTCGAAGTTGTTCCGTGAAACTCCATCATGACAGACTCTTCCAATTTCCCTGTGCCGCAGCTCGCGGCGGATCCTGTGGCTTGTTACGCCGCGGCATCGTGCACGGCGCGCACGCGCTGTGAGAGCGCGGCCTGCACTGCGTCTACGACGCCGGACAATCCGGACGCAACGTGAACCCCGGCCCCACGCAGCATGGCGACCTTGGCGGCGTGGCTTTCCGCTTTGGATCCGATGAGCGCGGCCGCGTGCCCCATCTTCTTTCCGGGCGGGGCCGTGTAGCCGACGATGAGTGCGGCGACAGGCTTCGCGTCGTGCCGTGCAGCATACTCCGCAACGAAAGTCTCCTCCGAGCCCCCGATCTCGCCCAGATACAGCGTGGCGCTGGTCTCGGGATCGCGATGAAAGAGTTCCAGCGCCTCGGCAGCGGTCGTGCCCTTCACCGGGTCGCCGCCGATGCCGACCACCGTGGACTGTCCGATGCCGGCGAGCGTGAGCCGCTTGCAGCACTCGTACGACAGCGATCCGCTGCGCGAGATGACGCCGACGCTGCCGGGGCTGTAGCAGAAAGAGGGCATGAAACCGAGTTTGGCCTTGCCGGGGGAGATGAGCCCCGGGGTGTTGGGTCCGACGAACGCGGCGCCGTGCACTTTGGCCGCGGCGCGAATCTCGATCGCGTCCTGCACCGGCAGCTCATCAGCGGTGGCGACGACCAGGCGGCAGCCGGATTCGATCGCCTCGAGCGTCGCGCCGAGCACCGCTACGGGCGGCACGAAGACGATGGCGGTGTCCGCCGCGGTCGCCTCGCGCGCCGCGCGCACGCTGGCGAAGACCGGGACGTCACCCACCCGCGTACCCTCGCGCCCGGGCGACACGCCCGCCACGATCTGCGTGCCGTACTTGCGGGCGTCCTCGACAAAGAACGTTCCCATCTGGCCGGTGATGCCCTGGATCAGCACCCGGTTGCTGCGGTCGAGGAGGATGCTCATTGCGGACCTTGCGCGAGTTTGACCGCCTCGGCTACGGCGTCCTCCAGGCGGGCGTGGTTGTGCGCGCCGAACTGGCTGAAGATCCCCGGCACCTGGTCGACGTTGGTGCCGTCGAGCCGGAACACGACCGGCTTTTTGCTCTTGCGCCCGGCCATGATTTCCTTCATCGAGTTGGCGACCCGCTGCATCTGGGTGCCGCCGCCGAAGACACTCACCAGGATGACCTTGACCTGCGGGTCGGCATCGAGCATGGCAAACGCCGGCCGATAGCCGCGGGTCGAGGTCGGCCCGGGGCTGCAGTCGAGAAAGCACGCCGGGCGCCCGCCGAATTCGGCGATCATGTCCATCGCCGCCATCGTCATGCCGGCGCCGCCGGAGATCAACGCGATGTCGCCGTCGAGCCGCACGTACATGTGCTGCATATTGAGACAATCGCGCAACAGCCGGTCGGCGCGCTGTTTGGCGTGTTCGCGCTGGTCCGCGATCTCGCGGTTGCGAAACGCCGCCCATTCGTCGCGGACCACCTTGGCGTCGGCCGCAACGATTTCGCCGTCGGCGAGCTTGACGAGCGGGTTGATCTCTATCGTGGTGCAGTCGCGGAGGGCGGCGGTGCGCACCAGCCGTTGCGCGAGCGCGGCCACCTTCTCGCGCACCTGGTAATCGGATTCGACGTTCTTCAGAACCTCCCGCATCTCGTGCGTGCGGAAGCGGTGCGCCGCGCCCACGGGATAGCGCGCCGGCGGCGGGCCATCCTCGATATCGATGCCGCCGCGCGGTGCATACATCACGAGGTAGCCGTCGGCGCGGCCGTCCACGGTCACCGAGAGATAAAGCTCGCGCTCGATCGCAAGCCACGGCTCGATGAGCAACGCTTCCGGGCGCTCGCCGCCGAATTCCGTGGCAAACAGCCGCTCAATCGCCGCGGTGAGCGCCGGTCCGTCCCCGGCCTGAGCGACACCGCCCTGCTTGCCCCGTGCGCCGCTGCGCACCTGGGCCTTCACGGCGACCGGGTAGAGCTCGATCCTCGCGGATGCCCGGTCTGCCGCCGCCTTGCCCGGGCGAATGACGAGGCCCTGCGGCACCTTGACCCCGACCGAGTCGAGCAATGTTTTCGCTTCGTGCTCGAGCATCATCATGGTGCGTTTCGTCTCCTATCGAGCTTCGTGCAGATCGGTGACAACCCGGCTGCACCACAAATCACCCCTCGCCGTTCCCTCATCCCTGACCCTTCTCCCAAAAAGGGAGAAGGGGAACTCGAGCCTCCCCTCTCCCGTTCCCGGGAGAGGGGCCGGGGGTGAGGGCTAGAGGGGCGGGGGTGAGGGTATGACCGGGCGTTGCAAGCGGTAACTATACGGCAGCCGCGTTATGCAAACAAACAATGTAAAGTTATACTAATCCGAAGCCGCGCGCGAGTTTTCGGACGAGTTCAGCGGCACTCTGAGTATCGCGACTACCCATACGCAGCTTGGTGATTTAGGATCGATGCCGCGCGCGGGTCCGGCGATGTTTCTCACGCGGTTCTGCGCAGCGATTTCCGAAGACAACAGCGTTGAGGAGGGGGAGCGGGTATGCGGATCGTCGCCATGATTTCGTGCTATGCGATTCTGGCGGTCGCCCATGTGCCGCATGCCGGCGCGCAACCGTACCCGCACAAACCGTTACGATTCGTCGTGCCGTTTCCGCCGGGAGGCGGGGCCGACAATCTCGCGCGCATTGTGGGGCAGAAAGTGGGCGAGGATCTGGGACAGCCCCTCGTCGTGGATAACCGCGCGGGTGCGGGCGGGAATATTGCGGCGGAAGTGGCCGCACGTTCGTCACCGGACGGATACACGCTGCTGCAGGCCAACGTGGCGCATACGATTGCCAGCAGCCTCTACCGGCAACTGAATTACGATCTGCTCAAGGACTTCGAGGCGGTGACGCAGCTCGCGTCGGTTCCGTTCGTGCTGCTCGTGAATCCCGCCGTGCGCGCGGGCTCGGTGAGCGAGCTGACCGAGCTCGCCAGGAAAAGCCCGGGACAACTCAACTACGCCTCTTCCGGCAACGGCGGGCCGAGCCACATGGCGATGGAGCTCTTCAGGTCGATGGCCGGCGTGGAAATACGCCACATCCCGTACAAAGGCGCGGGGCCCGCAGCGACGGACGTGATCGCCGGGCGGGTACAGATGATGTTCTTCACCGTGTCGGCGGCACTGCCGCACGTGACATCCGGGAAACTGAAAGCGTTGTCGATCGCCGGCGCACAACGCTCCCCGCAGCTTCCCAACGTGCCGACAATGGACGAGGCAGGCCTGCCCGGATTCGAAGCGAGCACCTGGTTCGGAGTGATGGTCCCTGCGAAAACGTCTCCCAGGATCATCGAAAGGCTGCACGCGACGTTCACCGCCGCGCTCCATGCGCCGGAGGTCCGGCAGCGCCTGGTCGCCCAGGGCTTTGAGCTTATCGGCAGTACGCCGCGGCAGTTTGACGCCTATGTCAAGGCCGAGATACCCAAGTGGGCGAAAGTGGTGCGCGCGTCGGGTGTTGTGGTCAACTGATCGGCAGCGGGTGACGACGCGACGATGAGCGGGCAGCGAGCACAGCATCCGGTGCGCCTGGTCATCGGTTTCTCGCCGGGCAGCGCATCCGACTTCATCGCCGGATTGCTCGCGCCGGAACTTTCCCGGCGCCTGGGACGCGAAGTCATTGTCGAGCGACACGCTGGGAACAACGGCGCGATCGGCGCACGCCGGGTGGCGGCAAGCGATCCCGACGGCACGACGCTTTTCATGGCAACGCTGGGGACGCATGCCCTCGCACCGCACTTCGCGCCCGGCCTCGGCTATGACCCGGTCAAAGACTTCCGGGCGGTGTGTCTTCTGTCGCGATCGCCGCTGGTGCTCGCCTGTCATCCCGCGATTCGGGCGGCTTCGGTAGACGAGCTGATCGCCATCGGCCGCTCGGGCGCGCACCGACTTACCTTCGCATCGTCGGCGGTGGGCGGCGCGCCGCATCTCGCGGGAGAGCTTTTCAAGACCATGGCGCGCATCGAAATGACGCACGTGCCGTATGCGCGCACGGAACAGCTATACGAGGACTTGCAGAAGGGGCGCGTGGCGCTGAGTTTCAACAACATCATGTCGATGGCGCCGCGTTTGAGACAAGGGATACTGAGGGGACTCGCGGTGACCGGATCGCAACGCAGTCCACTGCTTCGCGAACTGCCGGCCATGGCGGAAGCAGGATTGCCCGGTTATGAGGTCACCAATTGGCTCGGCATCGTCGCGCCGGCACGCACGCCGGTCGACACCGTACACCTGCTCAATGCGGGAATCGTCGCCGCCTTGCGCGCGGAAGCGATTGCAGAGCGCCTTTCGCCGGCGGGCATCGAACCGTGTGGCGATACCCCGGAGGAATTCGCGCGGCACATCGAAAAGGAACTTGCGCGATGGGGTCCCGTGATCGCCCGCATCGGGATTCTTGCGTAATGGACTGACATGGGGTTCACATCGATTGATTCACGCGAAAGGAACAGACGATGCCAATCAACGCGATGATTTTCGAGCCGACGGCGCCGACGCGAAACGCGCCCCGGCAGCTGCGGCGCGTGCTGGACGGGCTCGAGGGCAAGGTGGTCGGCTTCATCGACAATGTGAAGCCGAACTTTCATTTTCTGGTGGATGATCTTGCCGAGCTGCTCGTCAGCAGGTATGGAGTCGCCTCGGTCGTCAAGCACCGGAAACGCACGGCATCGATACCCGCCCCGGATGACATCATTGCCGACGTCGCCAAAACATGTGATCTCGTGATCACCGGGTCGGGCGACTGAGGGTCGTGCACGTCGTGGAGTATCCACGACAGTGTTGAGGCGGCAAAGCGCGGGGTGGCGGCGTTGACGATTTGCTCGACGTCCTTCGTCGGACTGGGGCGGACCCAGGCATCGGCGCTGGGGCATCCGGGCCTGCCCATTGCGGTGATCCCGCACCCGTTCGGTCTTCGCACCCGCGATGAAGTCCGCAAGATCGCCGAGCAGTGCGTTGAGGATATTGTTCGCAGGGTACGTGAAGGCGCGGGCCCGGCCGCAGAAAACGTTGCGAAGGCCGCGGCGCCGGCAGATGGACGCCCGATGCGAGTCGAAGCGCCCGCCGATCTGGAAGAGTTCAACCGGTTCTGCCGCGCGTGCGGTTGGAGCGATGGGCTGCCGCTCGTTCCGCCGACGGTCGAACGCGTCGAAACCATGCTGCGGCACACCCGCCGGGCGCGCGACGAAGTGATTGCGACGGTCGCACCCGGCTTCGGCGCGGCCACCGTCGAGCACATCGCGGCCAATGCGGTGATGGCGGGATGCGAACCGGCGTATCTCCCGGTCCTGATCGCTGCAGTGGATGCACTGGGCGATCCCGCGTTCAACCTGCAGGGCATACAGGCGACGACCAATCCCGCCACGCCGTGGATCATCGTCAACGGGCCGATCGCGCAGGACCTCGGGATCAATGCGGGACTCAATTGCCTCGGGCAGGGTACTTGGGCGAATGCGACCATCGGCCGCGCGCTGCGCCTGGTCCTGCAAAACGTGGGTGGGGCGCGCCCCGGCGAAATGGATCGCGCCACCCACGGACAGCCGGGCAAATTCACGTTCTGCTGCGCGGAAAACGAGGCGGAGAGCCCGTGGGAACCGCTGCATGTCGAGCGCGGATTTGCGCGCGATCGCAGCACGGTGACCGTGGTCGGCGCATCCGGCACGCTCAACATGAACAGTCATGCAAAAGAGGCCGATGACCTGCTGCGCGTGATTGCGGACACCATGGCGTATCCCTTGAGCAACGACTACTACTTCGGCGGCGAGCCCTGGATCATCGTGTCCCCCGAACACGCCGAGGTTCTGAAGCGCGGCGGATTCAGCAAGGCCGACGTGAAACGCCGCCTGTGGCAACAATCCAGGCTCGCGGCAAGCCGGTTCGCGGCGAGGGACCGCGCTCGCGTGCAACATATCCGGCGCGCCGAGTTGGGAGAGATCAATTCGGATACCCTGGTTCCTGCCTCACCTGGTTCCGATGGAGTCGGGATCGTGGTGGCAGGAGGGCCAGGCACACATTCGGTGTATGTGCCGACTTTTGGCGTTACGCGTGCGGTTACGCGTGCGGTGTCGGCCTACTGAGCTTTACCTATCCATGTGACACCAAACCACACCACCCCGCCTCCTGTCGGAGGCACCCCTCCTCAGGCAGGAGAGGAAAAGTAAATCTCCCCTCCTTTTCAAGGAGGGGTGGACGCGAAGCGGACGGGGTGGTTGCGTCGCGCGACTTACTCCTGGGTGTCACGCGGTTACGTAATCCTCAATAGTCGCGAGCCACCTGGATGTCCTGACCGGAGCGGGGATTGGTGATAATCTTCGCCCACATTGAAGAACGCGAACCTATCTCGATATAGGTGCTCGCATAGGCGGAGCAGTTCCATGAAAACCAGATTCCTGCTTCTCGGTCTGAGCGGCGCCCTGCTGGTGCCTGGATCGAGCGGCGCCCAGCAGTACCCGGCGCGCCCCATCCGCCTCGTCGTCGGCTTCGCGGCGGGCGGCGCCACCGATCTTTCCGCCAGGGTGATCGCTTCAAAACTTTCCGAAACGATCGGTCAGCAGGTGGTCGTGGACAACCGTCCCGGCGCATCCGCAAATCTGGCCGCCGACCTCGTCGTGCGGAGCGCCGCGGACGGCTACACCTTCTTGCTGGCAAACGCAACCATCGCCATGCCGTCCCTTTTTGCGAAACTGCCGTTCGACGTGAAGAAGGACCTCACGCCCGTTTCCCTCGTTGGATACGGCCCGCTGTTGCTGACCGTGCATCCGTCCTTGCCCGTGAAATCCGTGAAGGAGCTCGTTGCCCTCGCGAAGCGCAATCCCGGGACGCTCAACTACGCCACGGCCGGTGTCGGCAGCATGACTCACCTCGGAATGGCGCTGTTCATCTCCCTGGCGAATGTTCGGATGGTGCATGTCCCCTACAAGGGCGGAGCGCCGTCGGCGATAGCCGTCATGACGGGGGAATCGCAACTCACGTTCAGCTCGGTCGCCGCCGCCCTCGGCCCGGTGAGGCAGGGAAAGCTGCGTCCCATCGCCGTCTCTGCTGCAAGGCGAAGTTCGACGTTGCCCGATGTCCCGACGGTCAGCGAGGGTGGCGTAGCCGGTTACGACGCGAGCTCCTGGTATGGGTTCTTTGCTCCCGCCGGCACGCCGCAGCCGATCGTCTCGAAGCTGGGCGATGAAACGATGAAAGCGCTGGTCGCCGCCGACCTGAAAGAACGGCTCGTCAGCCAGGGAATCGAACCGGCGAAAGGCGGTGTGGAGGAGTTCGCCGGTTACCTCAACGCCGAGATCTCCAAGTGGGCGCAAGTAATCAAGAGCGCCGGGATCCCGCCGCAATGAGTGAGCGGCGCCCCGTCACTTTTGCCAGATTCGGGCATGGCGTCAACCTGTTGGCGCCCGAGCGCTGTGTCAGCGAGGTCCGGAAATTCCTCGCCGAGCAGCGGAGGACTGCCGCAGCCTGAGCAACTCGAGAGCGGGTGGTTCGGACTGATCGCGCCTGCGGCGATCCCCCGCGACGTCATTGCGAAGCTCCTGCGCGACGAACTGCCGAAGCGGGGGAAAGTCGCGAAGATCTCCGGCGCGAAGGTGGATTGAAACGCCTTGGGCGGGAAAGAGTGACGCGATAAGACCGTGAGTCGGGAGCTCGGGAAAAACTTTTCCCGTCACTTCGTCACTCGTCACTGCACTCCCTCAACGATTCGGATGTCCCTCTCCGCCGCGTTGCCCAGCAGCTTCAACGCTTCCTGATAACCAGGGCTGTCGTGCGCGGCGGTCGCCTGCGCCACGCCGTCGAACTCGATCACGACCACGCGCTGGTTGAGTCCCGCCTCGTAGGTTTTCGCGGGCGCGCCGCGGACCACAAAGCGCCCGCCTGCCGCCTGGATCGCCGGGCCGGCGAGCTTGGCGTAAGCGGCCACGCGTACTGACCAGAGATCGCCGATCTTCTTGAAATGGAGAGAGGGATGCCGGGAATCCGATTTCAGAAGTTCGTAGTTTTTGTCGGCGAGGGCGCGGACATCGGTCGGTAGCGCCCCGTACAGCGCCCAGAACTTCGGCGACGCGAAATGCTTCAAATCTCTCGGGCCTTGCCAGCCTGATAATCCGCGAGTGCTTCGGAAACGAGCCCGTCTAGCTTTCCAGCCTTCGAATCCGCCTCGATCTGCTTATCCCAGAGCAGGTGGTCAAATTCGATAAACCATGCACGAAATTTCGACAGCTCCTCGACCGGGAGATTCTGGATTTTGTGTTCAAGCTCTTCGAGATCACTCATGATTCACCGCCATTTGCATGATCCAACGATCGTGATTCTACGCCAGTCCGTTCTCGTCGCAACGTTTTGGTGAACGGCGGGCCTTCACGGACGGTCGATACGCGACTGCGCTTGCGGCCCGTCCGTTCGACCTGAAGTTCGGCGTCATTCCCCTAAACCGCGGGACCGCTGCCGCGACTTGAATGCCACACTGACAAGACTTCGAGGCGATGTCCTCGAACACGGTAGTAAACCCAATACCGGATGCGATCAAGATGGAAGCGCCGCACGTCGGGTGAACTCGCTTCCTTGACGCGAATCCCGATGTCTGGCTGCGCAAGCAGAAGATCGAGAGCGGCTTGTAGATCTTGACGTACGGCGCCTGGAGCTGCTGGCCTGTTGACCGCCCACCACTGGACAATGCGTTCGACCCCGCGAGCGGCGCGTCGCGAGACGAACAGTTCAAGCGACATTCCTACCCGTAGCGACGCAAACGAGCGAAGAACTCGTCGCCCGGAATCATCTCTCCCCGATCGGCTTCGGCGATGCCGGCTTCGAGCTCGGCCAGCTCTTCGGGAGAGAGGTGAACCTCCTCTTCAGGCTCACGCGTGAGGATGAAGACGTCCGTTCCGTCTTTGAACTCCGGATCGTCCACGATGATCGTGCCCTTGACTACAGTACCGGTGGCGACTTTCATAAGCAAATGATACTCCGGACCCGCACCGAATGCACAACTGACGCCGAACGTCCGCGTTCAACGGCGCGGCTTCATGTGCGTCCGTTGCGACGCATAGTTATGCCACGATGAAACGATGAACCTCGCCGATACCTCACGGCGTACGCAGTTCCTCGCGGATCACCCGGCGAAGCGTGGATTCAATCTGCTCGCCCGTCATGGCCTGGTGGAGCGCCTGATTAATAAGGGTCTGGTAGCCGCGCTCCCCGGCCTTGGCCTTGAAGAATGCAATGATTGAGCCATCCAGCATGATTGAAACGCGCTGCTTGCCCAACCGTTCATTGACCGCAGCGGCGAATTCTTCGCGGCTGACATCCTTCAGGCCAACGCGCAGGCGTGGCGACTTAGAGGTAGCGGGAGAGGGTTTCGATTTCATGTAGTTCCGCCTTTCGCATGGAGATGATGTGAATTTCCTCTTCGGTTTCCGTGTGGCAGATCGTCACGATGGCCGTGCCAAGAAAGCCGGTAGAATTGAAACGCTGCTCACCGTCGTAATCGCGGGTATCTTCTACCGTGAAAGTCGGCCCGTTGAATACCTGCTCGGCGTTCTCGAAATCAAAGCCGTGCTTTTTCAGGTTGGTCGTGCGCTTGGCGGCCTTCCACGTGAATTTCATGGGTTTTATTATACATACGATAATATATATTACAAGTGGTTGACCGCCATCCTGCACCCCCGTGCGGGCGAGGCATAACGTTTAGTTGACCGACACATCGTAAACCAAAATCAGTATCGCAGGTGTGGCGGTGTCGGTCGAACGCCCAGTTGGACGAGCCCGGCGGGGCACGGCGTATATGGGAATTGTAGGAACGGTTGACAGCGACTACCAGCGCGCCGCAGGCGCAGCCGAGGGCGCGTGGCGCTGGATTCGGGGCTCGATTTGAGGGTCAGGGGTGTGGGTCAGAGGTTTGATCGAGGCGCGAGCGGCTGGCTGCGGGTGCAGGCGCGAGCGCGGTTCTGCGTCGTGCCGCGCATGAGGGAGCAGGCGGTTCAGTGCAAGCTCGGGGGCGGACCGGTGCCATGGATGAGTGTCGATGCGAACACCAATCTCGAGCCGCAACGCGGGCAGCGCGCGGCCTCGGGTGTTTGGCCAAAGCGCGCCAGGAACCGCGGCGCGCTGAGCGCTTCGGGTTCTTCGACGGGAGTTTGTCCGAGCGCGGCGCGGGCTCGATCGAGCGCGGCGGCCTGGCGCTGGCCGTAGAGCCCGTAGCTGCGCACCGCTTGCAGGCGCGGCACGGGAATATGAGCGACATAGCGGCCGAGGAAGGCCTCGGGGCTGAGCGTCATCACCAGGCAATCGTCGCCGGCATCGTC
>MERI01000273.1 GCA_001772005.1 Betaproteobacteria bacterium RIFCSPLOWO2_12_FULL_62_58
GCACGGGAATGACAGCTCCCGCCGAGGTTACTGGTTTGGTGCCAATTTTGAAGTCCAGCAGAGACGACACCCACGGAAAACCCGGAAGAAACTGAATTTAAGGGTTGCCAAGCTTGGCAAGCTGCTCCCGGATCTGCTGCAGCGTCAAAGTAAACTTGGCGAGCCGCTGTTTTTCCTGCGCCACGACCAGCGGCGGCGCGCGTTCGACGAAGCTCGGGTTGGCGAGCTTGCCTTGCGCTTTTGCGATTTCGCTCTCGAGGCGCTCCCTTTCCTTGCCGAGCCGTGCGCGTTCCGCCGCGGCGTCGATTTCGATCTTCAGCATCAGCTTGTAATCGCCGACGATGGCCACTGGCGCGGCTCCTGTCATGGTAAGAGCTCCTGCGCCCGGCATAATGCTAGGAGAGGTTGCTGCCTGCGGTAGCCCGCCGTCGACGATCGTGACTTCAGACAGGCGTGCCAGCGGCATCAGATAAGGGGTGAACGCGGTGAGCGTGGCGCGGTCGCCTTGTGCGAGCAGCGGCACTTTTTGCGACGGCGCGACATTCATCTCGGCGCGCAGGGTGCGGCAGGCGGTCACGATTTGCTTGAGTGTGTCGACTTCGCGCTCCGCCGCTTCGTCGATTTTCTCCGGCTGCGGGTCGGGGTACGGCTGCAGCATGATGGACGCGCCCCGTTTTCCCGCCAGCGGCGCGACCCGCTGCCACAGCGCCTCGGTGATGAACGGGATTACCGGGTGGGCGAGCCGCAGGATCGCCTCCAGTACTCGCGTGAGCGTGAGGCGCGTGGCGCGCTGCCGCGCCTCGTCGCCGTTCGCCATCTGCACCTTGGCAAGCTCGACGTACCAGTCGCAGTATTCGTCCCAGACGAGCTCGTAGATGACGCGGGCGAGGTTGTCGAAGCGGTATTCGCGCAGCGCCTGACGGGCGTCGCTTTCAGCCCGCTGCAGACGGCTCACCATCCACTTGTCGACGGCCGAGGGTGCGAGAGGCAGCGTTTTATCCAGCCCGGTATCCTTGCCCTCGCAGTTCATGAGCACGAAGCGCGTGGCGTTCCACAGCTTGTTGCAGAAGTTGCGATAACCATCGCAGCGGCTCAGATCAAACTTGATGTCGCGGCCCGGTGAGGCAAGGCTGGCAAAGGTGAATCTGAGCGCGTCGGTGCCGAAGGCCGGAATGCCGTTGGGGAACTCTCTGCGCGTGCGTTTCTCGATCGCTTCGGCTTGCTGTGGATTCATGAGCCCGGCGGTGCGTTTCCTGACGAGGTCCTCGACGCCCACGCCGTCGATGAGGTCGAGCGGATCGAGCACGTTGCCCTTCGATTTGGACATCTTCTGGCCTTCGGCGTCGCGGATGAGCCCGTGCACGTAGACCTCCCGAAACGGCGCCTTGCCGGTGAAGTGCAGTGTCATCATCACCATGCGCGCGACCCAGAAGAAAATGATGTCGAACCCGGTGACCAGCACCGAAGAAGGCAGGTAGAGATCAAGCGCCGGATTCGACTTGCCCGGGTATTCCGGCGTCCAGTCGAGCGTCGAGAACGGCCACAGTGCGGAGGAGAACCAGGTGTCGAGCACGTCCTCGTCCCGCTTCAGCTCGGAGGCCGTGACGTTTTCGCCGGCCTGGATGCGCTCCGCCAGCGCCTGGTCGTATCTCGCCTGCGCTTCGGCTTGGGTGCGGCCGACGTAAGCGTTGCCTTCGGCGTCGTACCAGGCGGGGATGCGGTGCCCCCACCACAGCTGCCGCGAGATGCACCAGTCCTGGATGTTGGTGAGCCACTGGTTATAGGTATGGGTCCAGTTCGCGGGGACGAACCTGACTTCGCCACGCGCCACCGCATCCAGTCCCGCGCGGGCGAGATCGTCCATTTTCACGAACCACTGGTCGGTCAGCATCGGCTCGACCACCGCGTCGGTGCGGCCGCAGCGCGGCACCATCAGCTTGTGCGGTTTCGTATCAGCAAGCAGCCCCTGCTCCTTTAGATCGGCGAGGATTTTCTCGCGCGCTTCGAAACGGTCAAGTCCGCGGTAGGCGGCAGGAATCAGCTCGTAAGCAGCCTTGCCGGGAAGTCCTCCCGTATCGTTGGCATGCACCACTCCGGATAGAACAGGGGCGCGGCGGCCGGCAGCAAAATCGTCAAAAACGCTGTCCTTAAGTGCGCCATTCTTCTTGAGAATGCTTGGCGGGTCAGGCTGCTTGTATCCGGAATCTTCGAGTGCCTTCGTGATAGTTTGCTTGTGCCGCAGCCATACCTGATAGTCGTTGAAATCGTGCGCCGGCGTGATCTTGACGCACCCCGTTCCAAACTCCGGATCCACATAGGCGTCGGCGATCACCGGAATGGTGCGGCCGGTGAGCGGCAGCATGACGCGGGCGCCGACGATGTCCTTGTAATCGGGATCCTCGGGATTGACCGCAACCGCGACGTCGCCGAGCATGGTTTCGGGCCGCGTGGTGGCGACGATGACGTGCCCCTCGCCGGATTCCAGCGGGTAGCGGATGTACCACAGATGGCTGTCTTCTTCCCGCGCGTCGACTTCAAGGTCGGATACCGCGCTCTGCAGCACCGGATCCCAGTTGACGAGCCGTTTGCCACGGTAGATGAGGCCTTCTTCGTAGAGCCGCACGAACACCTCGGTCACGGTGCGCGAAAGCCCCTCGTCCATGGTGAAGCGTTCGCGCGCCCAGTCGCAGGAGGCGCCGAGCCGCCGCATCTGGCGCGTGATGATCGAGCCCGATTCCTCCTTCCATTGCCAGACGCGTTTCTCGAAAGCATCGCGCCCGATGTCGCGGCGCGATGCGCCCTCGGCCTCGATCTGGCGCTCGACCACGATCTGCGTCGCGATGCCGGCATGGTCGGTGCCGGGTTGCCACAGCGTGTTGAAGCCGCGCATTCGGTGATAGCGGATGAGCGCGTCCATCAGCGTGTGCTGGAACGCATGGCCCATGTGCAGCGTGCCGGTAACGTTGGGCGGCGGCAGGAGTATGCAGTAGCTGTTCGGATTGAGAGCGTCGAGCCCGACCCGGAAACAGCCGTTCTGCTCCCAGATCGGATACCAGTACGCCTCGATTTCCGCCGGCTCAAAACTCTTGGCGAGATCCATGTGCGCTGCGGGAGGAGATGAGTCGGAAAAAGCGGGCATTATACCCGACGGAGGAGACGGCTCATTCTGCCGGGCGGCCTTCTCTTCCAACGCGAGCCCCAGCTGCTTGAGCTGCAGGTGCAGCGTTTCCTCGATCGAGGCGCGCACCATGGCGTTGATGTTGACCCGCAAGTCCTGCATGATCTTCTGCAGCGCCTGATCGAGCACGGCGCCGATTTCCGGCATGAAGCGTGCCTGCACCACGCCGGCGATCTGCTCGTCGAGGTCCTGTTTGAGTTTCTGGTACACGCCGTGTTCGAGGTTTTGCACCTGCACGCGTGAAATCACCTCGACCGGCGGTGCCGGCGGCTCAAGCGCGTGGAGAGCGGAGTGCCCCGCGCCGGACGCGGCAGCCTCGACGGGCAGCGGCCCAGGTTCGCCGGCAACAGCCGTCGTCGTCGCGGGTTCGAAGACGATGTCGGTCAGAGTGGGAATGTCGGCTGCGTTCGCGACAGCAGCTTCGGTCAACCGCGGGGCACCATCCGCAGCGGTCTGCGCGGGCGTGCTGCGGTGGCGCGCGAGGAAGGCGTCGGCGCGCGCCAAGATGTCGTCGCTGTCGTCGTCCCGGATGGGTTGTTCAGCCATTGGAAAACGGTAAACGGTAAACGGTGAAGGCCCCTCCGGGCCGGCTAGCCCCATCCGCTCACTGCTCACCGCTCACTGCTCACCGCGTTTGCTCAGGTCGTGCGTGCGGATTTCGTAGCCGCGGTCGCGGTAAAACTTGAAGCGCTCACGGGCGAGGCGGCGGTCTTCGTCACCGAGACTGACGATCTCGACCAAACGTTGGAAGCGGCTGAAAAACGGCGGCCATTCCGGCCGCAGATTGAGCAGCATCTGGTCGTGCAAGGGCTCGGCGCCATCGTGGTCGACAACAATCGGCGTGACCGCCGCCAGCGCGTCGCCTGCAAAGCAGTGTGGGATGAAGCTGGTGGCGGGGGTGGTCCACAGCAAGCGGTCGACGCGTCCCGCGGTGTCCGCATCGGGGCAGAACACCATCACGCGTAATTCATGGCTGAACGCCTTGGCCGCGAGCCGGCACGCCGTGCGCAGCTTGTCGTCGACGTGGGTGTAGAAATCAATCTGGGTCATGACCCATTCATCACTTGCCGCGACCCGCGCGGTTGAGCAGGAACTGCGTCAGGAGCGGCACCGGCCGGCCGGTCGCGCCCTTGTCCTTGCCGCTTTTCCAGGCGGTGCCCGCGATATCGAGATGCGCCCACTTGAATTTCTTGGTGAAGCGCGCCAGGAAACACGCCGCCGTGACACTGCCGGCGGGACGCCCGCCGATGTTGGCGAAATCGGCGAAGTTGCTCTTGAGCAGCTCCTGATAGTCGTCCCACAGCGGCATGTGCCAGGCGCGATCATGGGCCGTATCGCCCGCGGCGAGCAGTTCTCTGCCCAGGGCGTCGTCATTCGCGAAGAGCCCTGAAGCGACGTGGCCGAGGGCGATCACGCACGCGCCGGTGAGCGTCGCGATGTCGACCACCGCCGCCGGCTCAAAGCGCTCGGCATAGGTGAGCGCATCGCACAGAATCAGGCGGCCCTCGGCGTCGGTGTTGAGAATCTCCACCGTCTGCCCGGACAGCGTGGTGACGATGTCGCCGGGCTTGGTCGCTCTACCCCCGGGCATGTTCTCGGTGGTGGGGATGATGCCGACCACGTTCATCGCCAGCCGCATCTCGCCCGCCGCCTTGAGCGTGCCGAGCACGCTGGCCGCTCCGCACATGTCGAACTTCATTTCATCCATTTCCGGCGCGGGCTTGAGCGAAATACCGCCGGTGTCGAACGTGATGCCCTTGCCGACCAATGCTACCGGCTTCTGCGATTTCGCGCCGCCACGGTGTTCGAGCACGATCAGCTTGGGGGGCTGCGCGCTGCCGCGCGCGACCGACAGCAGCGCTCCCATGCCGAGTTTCTCCATGTCCTCCCGCTCCAGCACCGTCACCTTCATCCGGTAGCGGCGGGCGAGTTCGCGCGCCTGCTCCGCGAGATAGGTGGGCGTGCAGACGTTGGGGGGAAGATTGCCGAGGTCCTTCGCCAGGCTCACGCCGTGCGCGACCGCCAGGCCCTGTTCCAGCCCCGCAGTCGCGCGCCGCAGCGCGCTCTTGTCGCTGGCGCCGAGCGTGAGCCGGCGCAGCGCGGGCTGCGCACCTTCGGGCTTGCTCTTCATGTTATCGAAGCGGTAAGCAACTTCCCGCGCGACGGCCACCGCGTGCGCAACCCGCCATTTGATATCGCGTTTGACTGCAGCGAGCTCCGTCAGGTGCAACGAGGCTTCCGCCGCGCCGGTTGCATTGAGCGTCTTGATCGCCGCGGCAATCGCTTCGCGGTAACGTTTTTCGCCAAACTCGGCTGCGCTCCCGAGCCCGACCAGCAGCACGCGCTCGCAGGCGGCGCGCGGCACGTTGTGCAACAGCAGCGTCGTGCCAGGCTTGCCGTCCATGTCGCCACGCTGGACGATGGTGCTGAGATATCCCTTCGCCAGTCGGTCGAGCGCAGCGGCGGCAGCGGAAAGCTTGCGCGATTCGAATACGCCGACCACCGCGCACCCGCTTTTCATCTGTCCCGGCGATGTGCTTTTTATGCTAAATTCCACGCTGCAACTCCTGTGCGGATGATATGCAATACATTGCCGATTATCTGCGTATTCTTCGCTGGATGTAAAGCCTCTCGATGATCTTCCGTAAAGCCCTGTTGCGCGAATTCACGGCCGCCGCACTGGGCACTTTTTTCGTGCTGCTCGGCATCACCATCACCACCCAGCTCGTGCGTCTGCTGGGGCAGGCCGCGAGCGGCGCGATCACGTCGACCGGCGTGGTGGCGTTACTCGGCTTTACGCTGGTGAGTTATCTGCCGGTGCTGCTGTCGCTGACGCTTTTCATCGCCGTGCTGATGACGCTCACGCGCAGCTACGGCGACTCCGAGATGGTGGTGTGGTTCTCGTGCGGCGTAAGTCTCACCCAGTGGGTGCGGCCGGTGCTGATCTTCGCCGCGCCGCTGGTGTTCACGATCGCGCTGCTTTCGCTCGTGCTGTCGCCGTGGGCGGTGAGCATGGCCGAGGAGTTCCGGCGTCTGATGGACAGTCGGGACGACGTATCGGCGGTCTCGCCCGGCGTGTTCCGAGAGTCGCGCCAGGGCGACCGTGTCTATTTCGTGGAAGAGGTGTCGGGGACGGCAAACCTGGTCGCCAACGTGTTCGTGAGCTCGACCCAGCACCAGCGCATGGGCGTCATGGTTGCGAACCGGGGGTTCCAGGAAACGATGCCGAACGGCGACCGCTTCCTGGTCCTGCTCAAAGGGCGGCGCTACGAGGGCGAACCCGGCACCGCCGAATACAGGATTTTCGAGTTCGAGCGCTATGCGATGCGCATCGAGACTTCCGAAGCGGCGCAGCGGGCGCCGACCACCAAGACGACACCCACGCTCGAGTTGCTGCGCAGCCGCACGCCGCCCAATCTGGGGGAGCTCTCCTGGCGCATCGGATTGCCGCTTTCCGCGCTGATTCTTTCACTGCTCGCGATCCCGCTCTCCTTCGTCAACCCGCGCGCCGGGCGTTCGATGAACCTGGTGCTGGCGCTGCTCGTTTACATGATCTACAGCAACCTGTTATCCATCGTGCAGGCCTCGATCGCGCAATCGCGGCTGGACATGGTTAGCGGGCTGTGGGGCGTGCATGCGCTGATGTTCGCACTGCTGCTCGTCCTGTTCTACCGGCGGCTCATGGTGTGGTCGCTGTTCCGTTTCATCAAATGAGAACGCTGCGCCGTTATCTCACGAGTGAAATCATCGCCGCCACGGCGCTGGTGTTCGCGGCGTTGCTCATGCTGTTTGCGTTTTTCGATCTGGTCGAGCAGATCAAGGACCTCGGCCGCGGCAATTACCGCCTCCGGCATATCGTGATCCATGTGCTGCTGTCCGTGCCGAATCACGTTTACGAGCTGTTTCCGATCGCGGCCCTGATCGGCACGCTGTTTGCGCTGGCACAACTGGTCGCAAGCTCGGAGTATACGGTCATACGGACCTCGGGCGTGTCGCTGACGCGCATGACGGCGATGCTCGGCACGGTCGGCATCGTGTTCGCGCTGCTGACCTTCGCGTTCGGGGAATTCATCGGACCGCCCGCCGAGCAGCTCGCGCAGCGGTTGCGCTCGCAGGCGATCACCGGGCTGGTGGCGCAGGAATTCCGTTCCGGGCTGTGGATCAAGGACGACAAGAATTTCATCAACGTGCTGGAAGTGTTGCCGGACTCGACCCTGAAAGGGGTGAAGGTCTACGAGTTCGACGCGGATTACCGGCTGCGCTCGATCAGCTTTGCCAAGCGCGGCGATTATCAGAGCGACCGGCGCTGGCTGCTCAAGGAGGTGGTGCAGACCACTTTCGATGGCATGAAAGCCGGCGTGAAAAAAATCGATCAGGCGAGCTGGCAGTCGGTGCTCGACCCCGCGTTGCTCAGCGTGTTGCTGGTCAAGCCCGAGCAGATGTCGGCCTGGAGCCTGTATTCCTACGCGCAGCACCTGAAGGAAAACCGGCAGAAGGCGCTGCGCTACGAAATCGCGTTGTGGGCCAAGATCATGTACCCCCTCGCGGTGCTGGTGATGATGTTGCTGGCGCTGCCGTTTGCGTATTTCCAGCGCCGGCAGGGCGGCGTCGGCGCGAAGATTTTTGCCGGCATCATGCTCGGCCTTGCGTTCCACTTTCTGAATCGGCTGTTCGCCCACCTCGGACTGCTCAACGAGTGGCCGCCGCTCGCGAGCGCCACCGCCCCGACGCTGATTTTCCTCAGCGTCGCGGT
The DNA here is from genome assembly GCA_001772005.1 of Betaproteobacteria bacterium RIFCSPLOWO2_12_FULL_62_58. Lineage (GTDB taxonomy): Bacteria > Pseudomonadota > Gammaproteobacteria > Burkholderiales > SG8-41 > DSOT01. Next base: position 7,932 of record MERI01000273.1, read on the forward strand.
GGCGATGATGTGGTGGCAGGAGCGGCGCTGACGCGAAACGATGAACGATGAATGATGAATGATGAACAGGAAGGCCGTTCAGAACCGTTCCGCGTTCATTGTTCCGCGTTCATCGTTCACGATCTTCGTGCCGGCCAGGCGGTCGTGCAGAAACTGGCGGTTGCGGTCGACGAGCGCCCACGCGAAGCCGATGCCGACCAGCGCCAGACCCGCCAGGGCGAACAGGAAGCGGGAGACGCTGTGGCGCAGCGTGAGCGGCGCGCCATCGTGCGTGACGAGCTTCAAGCGCCAGGTTTTCATCGGCAGCGTCTGGCCGCCGTGCATCCATTGCCAGATGAAATAGACACCGCATAACAGCAGCAGATAAAGCTGAAACACCGGCCGCGTAACGGCAGGTGCCAGCTGCTGCGTGAGCGCCAGGAATGGCAGCGCGCCGGCGAGCAGCACGGCGGCGAGCAACAAGGTTTCGTAGACGAGGCTGAGCAGGCGTCGCGGCAAAGCCGCGACCGGCGCCCGGGCGGGCGGCGCCGCGGTCACTGATTGGCCGGCGCCGCGGACTCCTGCGCCGGCGCCGCCGGTTCAGGCGGCGAAGGATCGAGCGGTTTTTCCGCCGGCGGCGCGACCGATTGCTGGTACTGCTGCCACTGCTGTTTGACTTCCTGGTGTTTGTCCGGCGGCAGTTTCTTCAGCTTCTGATATTTTTCCCGCGCTGCCTTGCGCTGCTCGGGCGTGAGCTTGGCCCACTCCTGCATGCGCTTTTGCAGGTTCTGCTGCGCTCGCGGCTTCATCTTGGGATAGCGGTCAGCGATCGCCATCCACTTCTTGCGCCGCGCGGTGTCCAACTGATTCCACTCCCCCGCCAGCGGCGCGAGAACCTGCTGTTGCGCCGGGGTCAGCTCCGACCAGGCAGGCTTGGCGGGCTTTTTGCTACCGGTTTTACTCTGGATCTGCGCGGCGGCGGCGGAGAAGGCAAGACATAGCGAAACGATCAGCGCAACGAACGTTTTAGCCATGAATCGAAACCTTTGTCGAGGTAGGCGTTGATCGGCAGATCGTCGGTGAGCAATCCGGCATCGATGTCGGCGATGTCACTGCCATTGCCCGTGTTCATCGTCTGCCAGGCAATCGCGCCGGCAAAGGTGGCGAGCAGTGCTGCAACGAGAACGAGAGAACGCGCGTTGAGCAGATGGGGCTCGGTAAAGCGCGCCGCCGCATGACCGGTCCACGCCGGAACCCATGCCGCTACAGGCTGCTCCTTATACTGCGACAAGGCGGTCTTGCGCGCGGTGAGCAACCGCTCACGCGTCGCTTGGTCGAGGTGGTCGGCACCGTAATCGAGGTGCCGGACGATCTTCCTCGCCAGTTCGTGGTCTGGTTGATTCATAGTTTGATCCCCTGTTTCTGCAGCATCACGGCAAGCGCGTGGGTTGCCCGCGAGCAGTGCGTTTTTACACTCCCCTGCGAGCAACCCATGATCTGCGCCGCTTCCGCGACGTCCATTTCCTCCCAGTAACGCAGCAGGAAGGCCTGACGTTGACGGGCCGGCAGTCTTTCCAGCGCTTTTTCAATCAAAGCAAGAACTTGCGAGCGTTCGAACTGCGCCGCTGGAGACTCGAAAAATTTGGAGTCGTTTTCGACTTCAAAAGTTTCCAGCGGGTCGTGTTCGTCGGTGTCGTCGCCGCCGAACAGCGTGGATATCGGCGTGGTCCACAGCGAACGCACCTTCTGGCGGCGGTAGAAGTCGCGAATCGTGTTCTGCAGGATGCGCTGGAACAGCAGCGGCAATTCCGGAGTGGGGCGCGCCGAGTATTTTTCGCTGAGTTTCAGCATCGCATCCTGCACGATATCCAGCGCCTGGTGATCGTCGCGAACCGCAAACAACGCCTGCTTGTAAGCGCGGCGCTCTACTTCAGCGAGAAAATCCGCGAGTTCTTTGTAAGTAGCCAGTGGTGTTGCCTTTATGAATTATGCGGACCGGTCCCGCGTGCCGCGGCGCAGGACGCTTTCCCCCTTCTCCTCCCCCGATGCCCGTGAGGGCGATTATTGGGGTCGAACGCATCTTAACAAAACATTCATGCGGCGCAAGCAAGCCTCGACGCGGACCCGTTTCGTGCGTCTATCATGCTGTTTACAGGGATTTTTTGCTTGACCAAAGCACAGCCAACCGGTAATGTTCCACGTTTCCGGATGTTGGGCGAATGATGCCATGCAATTGACTGGCGCTGAGATCGTGATCCGGTGCCTGCAGGAAGAGGGGGTCGAGTACGTGTTCGGCTACCCCGGCGGCGCGGTACTGTTCATCTACGACGAGTTGTTCAAGCAGAACAAGGTGAAGCACATTCTTGTGCGCCACGAGCAGGGCGCGGTGCATGCCGCTGACGGCTATTCGCGCTCGACCGAAAAGGTGGGGGTTGCCCTGGTGACTTCGGGGCCGGGCGTGACCAACGCCGTTACCGGCATCGCCACCGCCTACATGGATTCGATCCCGCTGGTGATTCTCACCGGCCAGGTGCCCACCCACGCGATCGGCCAGGACGCGTTCCAGGAGTGCGACACCGTGGGCATCACGCGCCCCTGCGTCAAGCACAATTTTCTGGTGAAAGACGTGAAGGACATCGCGCCCACCATCAAGAAGGCGTTCTACATCGCCGCGACGGGGCGCCCGGGGCCGGTGGTGGTCGATATTCCGAAGGACATTACCAGCCACAAAGCCGAGTTCCTTTATCCCGATAAAGTCGCAATGCGCTCGTACAACCCGGTCACCAAGGGGCATGCCGGACAGATCAAGAAGGCGATCCAGCTTCTGATGGAGGCCAAGCGACCGATGATCTACAGCGGCGGCGGTGTGATCCTCGGCGGCGCCGCGCAGGAACTGGCGCAACTCGTGCGCCTGCTCGGCTTTCCCTGCACCAACACGCTGATGGGGCTGGGCGGGTATCCGGCGAACGATCCGCAGTTCGTCGGCATGCTCGGCATGCACGGCACCTACGAGGCCAACATGGCGATGCAGCACTGCGACGTGCTGCTCGCAATCGGGGCGCGCTTCGACGATCGCGTGATCGGGAATCCCAGGCATTTCTTCGAAGAGCCGCGCGCGATCATCCATATCGACATCGACCCGTCGTCGATCTCCAAGCGCGTCAAGGTCGACATCCCGATCGTCGGCAACGTGCGCGAGGTATTGCAGGATCTGATCAAGCAGCTGCAGGCGGGCAAGGGAAAACCGGACCAGGAGGCGCTGAAGACCTGGTGGACGCAGATCGAGCTGTGGCGCGGTCGCGATTGCCTCAAGTACGACCGCTCGAGCCCGATCGTCAAGCCGCAGTTCGTGATCGAGAAGCTCTACGAGGCCACCAAAGGCGACGCTTTCATCACCTCCGACGTCGGCCAGCATCAGATGTGGGCGGCGCAGTTCTACAAGTTCAACAAGCCGCGGCGCTGGATCAACTCGGGCGGGCTGGGCACCATGGGCTTCGGGCTCCCGGCGGCGATGGGCGTGCAACTCGCGCATCCCAAAGCGACGGTGGCGTGCGTGACCGGCGAGGCCAGCATCCAGATGTGCATCCAGGAACTCTCCACCTGCAAGCAGTACCGGCTGCCGATCAAGATCGTCAACCTCAACAACAAGTACATGGGCATGGTGCGCCAGTGGCAGGAGTTCTTCCACGGCAACCGCTACGCCGAGTCGTACATGGATGCGCTGCCCGACTTTGTGAAGCTGGCCGAATCGTACGGGCACGTCGGCATGCGCATCGAGAAGCCCGAGGACGTGGAGCCGGCGCTGAAGGAAGCGTTCGCGCGCAAGAAGGAACTGGTGTTCATGGATTTCATCACCGACCAGACCGAGAACGTGTTTCCGATGATACCCGGCGGCAAGGGCCTCTCGGAGATGATCCTGGTATAACGACAAGCATGAGACACATTGTTTCCGTTTTGCTGGAAAATGAAGCGGGCGCGCTGTCGCGCGTGTCGGGATTGTTTTCGGCGCGCGGCTACAACATCGAGTCGCTGACGGTGGCGCCGACCGAGGACGCGACCCTGTCGCGCATGACGATCGTGACCAGCGGCTCCGACGAAGTGATCGAACAGATCACCAAACAGCTCAACAAGCTGATCGATGTGGTGAAGGTGGTCGATCTCTCGGATGGCGATCACATCGAGAGGGAGCTCATGCTGGTCAAGGTGCGCGCGGTCGGCAAGGATCGCGAGGAAATGAAGCGCATGGCGGACATCTTCCGCGGCCGCATCATCGACGTCACCGACAAGGATTACACCATCGAACTCACCGGCGCCGGATCCAAGCTCGACGCCTTCCTGAAGGCGATCGACGCAGCCGCGATCCTGGAGACCGTCCGTACCGGCGCCTCCGGCATCGGCCGCGGCGACCGGGTGCTTAGAGTCTAGAGAGGGGAGAGAGGAGAGGCGAGAGGCGTGAAACGCCGCTCGGGGTTACGCCTATCACCTTTCGCCTATCGCCTCTCGCATTTAAACCAAGAGGGAAAATCATGAAGATCTATTACGACAAAGACGCCGACCTGTCGCTCATCAAGCGCCAGCACGTGGCGATCATCGGCTACGGCTCGCAGGGCCATGCTCACGCCAACAACCTCAAGGATTCGGGGGTGAACGTGACCGTCGGCTTGAGAAAAGGCGGCGCCTCATGGACCAAGGCGAAGCGCGCCGGCCTCGCAGTGAAGGAAGTCGGCGCCGCGGTGAAGAGCGCCGAGCTGGTGATGATTCTGTTACCGGACGAACATCATGCCGATGTCTACCGCAATGACATAGAGCCCAACATCAAGAAGGGTGCAACGCTCGCGTTTGCGCACGGCTTCAATATCCATTTCATGCAGATCGAGCCCCGGTCCGACCTCGATGTCATCATGATCGCGCCCAAGGGGCCGGGCCACCTGGTGCGCTCGACCTACGTCCAGGGCGGCGGCGTGCCGTCGCTGATCGCCGTATTTCAGGACCCGTCCAAGAAGGCTCGCGACGTCGCGCTCTCCTACGCCGCCGCGATCGGCGCCGCCCGCGCGGGCGTGATCGAGACCACTTTCCGCGAGGAATGCGAGACCGATTTGTTTGGCGAACAGGTCGTGCTGTGCGGAGGCTTGACAGCGCTCATCCAGGCCGGTTTCGAGACGCTGGTGGACGCCGGCTATGCGCCCGAGATGGCCTACTTCGAGTGCGTGCATGAGGTCAAGCTCATCGTCGACCTCATTTACGAGGGCGGCATCGCCAACATGCGCTACTCGGTTTCCAACACCGCCGAGTACGGCGACTTCACCCGCGGTCCGCGCATCGTCAACGAGCAGGTGCGCGCCGAAATGAAGAGAATCCTGCTCGATATCCAGTCCGGCCAGTTCGCGAAGGAATTCATACTTGAGAACAAGGCGGGCGCGCCCTCGCTCAAGGCGATGCGCCGCATCGGTGCTGCGCACCCGGTCGAGATCGTGGGCGCGAAGCTGCGTGACATGATGCCGTGGATCAAGAAGAACCGGCTGGTCGACCAGTCCAAAAACTAGGATTGAGGAACGAGGATTGAGGATTGACGGCAGAAACATCGCTACTCACTGGCATGCGTTTTACTCGATCCTCGATCCTCGATCCTCAATCCTATGAACAGCTACCCCCACCCCATCATCGCGAGGGAAGGCTGGCCGTTTGTCGCGGTCGCGCTGGCCGCGGCGATTGCCGTGCACTGGCTGGCGGGTGTCTGGTGGGCGGTTCCGCTGTGGTTCGCGACGTTGTTCATGCTGCAGTTCTTCCGCGATCCGCCGCGCGCGGTGCCGGCCGATCCGAAAGCGGTGCTGTCGCCGGCGGATGGCCGTATTGTCACGGTGGAGCGCGCGCAGGATCCCTATCTCAACCGCGATGCGCTCAAGATGAGCGTGTTCATGAACGTGTTCAACGTGCACTCCAACCGCAGCCCCGTCGACGGCGAGATTCGCAGCAAGTGGTATCATGCGGGCAAATTTTTCAATGCCGCGCTGTCGAAGGCATCGCTGGAGAACGAGAGAGCCGCGCTGTGGATCAGGACGCCGGAAGGCGCTGATATCACCTGCGTGCAGGTCGCGGGACTGATCGCCCGGCGCGTCCTGTGCTATGCCACGACCGGCCAGCGGCTGGCGCGCGGCGAGCGCTATGGCTTCATCCGCTTCGGTTCGCGTGTCGACCTTTATCTGCCGCCCGCCGCAGTGCCGAGGGCCACCGTCGGCGACAAGGTATATGCAACGGAGACGGTGCTGGCGGAGTTGCCGTGATGGTGAGCGGTAAGCGGCAAGCGGTAAGAAGCAGGCGGATTATCGCGCCGCATGAGTCCTGCCGCTCACCGCTCAGCGCTTACCGCTGACCCGACCCATGTACGACCCGAGAGAAAGTAAACTCTTCATCAAGTCCCGCTTCGGGCGGCGCGGCATCTACTGGTTGCCCAACCTGTTCACGATCGTCGCGCTGTTTGCCGGGTTCTACGCCATCGTGCAGGCGATGAGCGGGCGCTTCGAGCAGGCGGCGATCGCGATTTTCGTGGCGCTGGTGTTCGACGGGCTGGACGGCCGCGTGGCGCGGCTCACGCACACGCAGAGCGCGTTCGGCGCGGAGCTCGACAGCCTGTCCGACATGGTTTCTTTCGGCGTCGCGCCGGCGCTGGTGGTGTACGTGTGGGCGTTGAAGGACTTCGCGGCGATGAAGAGCATGGCGATGTTGGGGCCCTGGCTTTCGACCAAGCTGGGCTGGATCGCGGCTTTCGTCTACTGCGCGTGCGCCGCGCTGCGGCTGGCGCGCTTCAATACGACGCTGGAGCTCGGCGACAAGCGCTTCTTCCAGGGCCTGCCGAGTCCGGCTGCCGCGTGCCTGGTCGCGGGCCTGGTGTGGGCGATGAACGAGTATCAAATCAAGGGCGCCGACGTGCGGTGGCTGGCGTGGGCGCTCACGATGTTCGCCGGTCTCACCATGGTCACCAACCTCAAGTTCTACAGCGGCAAGGACATCAATCTGCGCAAGAGCGTGCCGTTCTCGGTGGTCGTGGCGATCGCGATGGGCATGGTGTTCCTGCTCACCTTCTCGAGCACGTTGCCGGAAATGCTGTTCATTCTTTTTGCAGGCTACGGCTGCTCGGGTTATGTGATCTGGGTGTGGGAGACGATCAAGGGCCGGTCGGACGGGTCGCCGCCCGCAACACCCGCCTGACCGGCATGCGGCCTCTGCTACTTGCGCCCTGTCTAAAAAGACTTTATATTTGTCCATCATGAATCGCTCCGGTCAAACCAGATTTGTTGACCTTCCTGCCGGCCTCCCGCTGGCCGGCCTGCTGCTGCGCGTTCGCGCGCGCTGACACTATACTTCCACAACTTGTTGTTTCGGCCGGGTGCAGATAATCGCCCGGGAGTGACTACAGCTTTATCCGTTCGCGGCGCGCAATGCCGCCGGGACGGCCGGAATCAGGATTGGAGACCATCATGGCCAAGGAAAAATTGATCGTATTCGATACCACGATGCGCGATGGCGAGCAAAGTCCCGGCGCGTCGATGACCAAAGAAGAGAAAATTCGCATCGGGCGTCAGCTCGAGCGCATGCGGGTGGACGTGATCGAAGCCGGGTTCCCGGCGGCGAGCGACGGCGATTTCGACGCGGTGCAGGCGGTCGCGAAAATCGTCAAGGACAGCACGGTGTGCGGCCTGGCGCGCGCCAACGAGAAGGACATCCAGCGATGCGGCGAGGCGGTGCGGGTGGCCAGGTCGCCGCGCGTGCACACCTTCATTGCGACTTCCCCGATCCATATGGAGAAGAAGTTAAGAATGGAGCCGTCGCAGGTGATCGCGCAGGCGGTGCGCGCGGTGAAGTGGGCGCGCGAGTACACCGACAACGTTGAATTCTCGCCGGAAGACGCGGGACGCTCCGACATCGATTTTCTGTGCCGCATCCTGGAGCAGGTGATCAAGGCCGGCGCCACCACCATCAACATTCCGGACACGGTGGGCTACACGTTGCCCGACGCGTTCGGAGGCTTGATCCGCAGCCTGCGCGAGCGCGTTCCCAATTCCGACAAAGTCGTATGGTCGGTCCACTGTCACAACGATTTGGGGCTGGCGGTCGCCAATTCGCTGTCCGCGGTATTGAACGGCGCGCGCCAGGTCGAGTGCACGGTCAATGGCCTGGGCGAGCGCGCCGGGAACGCCTCGCTCGAGGAAATCGTGATGGCGGTGCGCACGCGCCAGGACGTGTTTCCGTGCGACACCCATATCGACGCCACGCAGATCGTGCCGGCTTCAAGGCTGGTATCGGGCATCACTGGTTTTCCGGTGCAGCCCAACAAGGCGATCGTCGGCGCCAACGCGTTCGCGCACGAGGCCGGCATTCACCAGGACGGCGTGCTCAAAAGCCGTGATACCTACGAAATCATGCGCGCCCAGGATGTCGGCTGGATCGCCAACAAACTGGTGCTCGGCAAACACAGCGGGCGCAACGCCTTCAAGGTGCGGCTCTCCGAGCTCGGCATCGTGATCGAATCGGAGGAGGCGCTCAACGCCGCGTTCAAGCGCTTCAAGGATCTCGCCGACAAGAAGCACGAGATTTTCGACGAGGACTTGCAGGCGCTGATCAGCGAAGAGGCGAGCGACCACCTCGAGAACGAGCATTATCACCTGGTGGCGCTGACCGCGCATTCGGAAACCGGCGAGTCGCCGTTCGCCAAGATCGTGGTGACCGAGGACGGCAGGGAAAGGAGCGCCGAAGCGCAGGGCAGCGGGCCGGTCGACGCCTCGTTCAAGGCGATCGAGAGCATCGTGAAAAGCGGTGCGGAACTCCTGCTTTACTCCGTCAACAACATCACGAGCGGCACCGACTCACAGGGAGAAGTGACGGTGCGGCTGTCAAAAAGCGGGCGTATCGTCAACGGGCAGGGCGCGGATACCGACATCGTGGTGGCCTCCGCCAAGGCCTATATCAACGCGCTCAACAAGCTGCATTCGAAACTGGAGCGGCTGAATCCGCAGGTCTGACAGCAGGATTGAGGATCGAGGATCGAGGATCAAGGATCGAGGATCAAGGATCGAGGATCGAGGATCGAGGATCGAGGATAGAGGATAGAGGATAGAGGATAGAGGATAGAGGATAGAGGATAGAGGATAGAGGATAGAGGCAGGGAGCAGTGCAGCGCCTCGCGGTTCATGCGGACGGCACGCCGTCAGTTGTCGATATGGTAAGGGGAACGCCCCGCGGCGTTGCGGAGCTGGTTGACGACGTCCTTTACGCCGCGCACGTTGGCGGCAACGTCGACCGCGTCCTGTGCTTCGAGGCCGGATTCAAGTATGCCGGACAATGTGACGCGGCCCTGGTCAGCCTCGATGGAGATCACCATTTTCGCCGTGCGTGGATCCTGGCGCAGCGCCGCAACGACATGCGTCTGCAGCGCGAGGTTGCTGAACATTTGCATTGACGCGGGCGTTTCCTGGAAGGCGCGATCGTCGAGCAGATTGATAACCTCTTCCACGCATTCATCGATCGCCAGCCGTTCGGTGTTGAGCACGAGATCATAGTTTTCGGAATCCTGCCACTTGACGCCGAAATGCCGGCGCGTGATGGCAGCGTGCGCCTCTTCACTCAGCCTGATCTCGCTCTCGACGAGGGTCCGGTCATCGGTGTTGAGGCGTTCCATCATGCGCTCGATTCGAAGTTGGAGCGGCGCGCAAACGCGGATGCAGACGACATGTGGAATGGGCCGCAACAGGTGCGCGGCCCCCCAGCCACGAATTACCGCCACCTGCCCGCTTTCCGCGAGCTGAAAGGTTTCGTCTGCGGTATAAATGGATAAGCTCGTCTTATCGGTCGTCAGGCGCTCCCAGATGCCCGCTTTACCTTCGAGGAAGCGGATGACATGGCTTTTTCTGAGGCGCATCTTGTTGGCGAGCTGGTCGATGATCTCGTGATGGACGACCCGCTTGCCGAGGCGTTCGGAGAGCTGCGCGGCAACGTCTCTGCCGAGCGAGCCCATTTCACGAGTCATGGCGATTAGTGGCATAACAGACTCCCCCAGGAGTTTGTCGGACTTAGGTCGGACCAACTCCTAATGTTAGCAGCCTGTCGGATGCCTAAGCCCGACAGGCTGCTAGTTGTTGAACCGTGTCATTCAGCATAATACTCCGGGCCGGTTTGTATATTTTCTGGGCTGGCGTTATCTTACCTAAAGCAGGGCCTGCGCCTGTCGCGCCGCCCGAAACACATGGCAAAGTGGTTGATTACTATCGGGATAATCCTCGTCGTACTGGGGCTACTATGGCCGCTGCTGGCCAAGCTCGGTCTTGGCAGTCTGCCCGGCGATCTCAAGATCGAGCGCAAGGGTTTCACCTTCTATTTTCCCATTACCACGAGCATCATCGTCTCGGCCGTGATCACGCTGGTCCTGTGGATTTTCCGGCGTTAGCCGGCGCCCGTCGCTCCACGCGCACATAGGCGATCATGCAGCCAATTTCAATGCGACTTGCGCGAGCCGCCGGCCGAGGGCAATGCACGCCTTCTTCTCGTGCTCGGTGACCGGCCGGTCGCTCGCCACACCGGCATGGTGGCTCGCGCCGTAGGGCGTGCCGCCGCTTGCGGTAAGGAAAAGTTCGGGTTCCGAATACGGCACGCCGACGATCACCATGCCATGATGCAGCAGCGGCAGCATCATCGAAACGAGCGTCGTTTCCTGTCCGCCGTGCAGGCTGCCGGTGGAGGTGAACACCGCCGCCGGCTTGCCGGCAAGCGCGCCCTTCAGCCACAGTTCGCCGGTCGAGTCCCAGAAGTATTTGAGCGGCGCCGCCATGTTGCCGAAGCGTGTGGGCGAGCCCAGCGCAATCCCGATGCACTCTTCGAGATCCTTGAGTTCCGCATAGGGCGCCCCGGATTCGGGGAGCGCGCGCTCGACCGCTTCGCATACTGCGGACACTTTAGGCACGGTTCTCAATCGCGCCGCGACGCCGTTCGCCTGTTCCACCCCGCGCGCGACCAGTTGCGCCATCTGTTTCACGGCGCCGTAGTGGCTGTAGTAGAGAACGAGTATTTCCGGCATGCAACGCGCCCGACGGGATTCGTGGGTATTATATAGCTAGGAGTTTGTCGGACTTAGCCCCGACAAACTCCTGGGCCGAAGGAACGATCGTGCTGAAACCATTCCCGCCTCTGAGCGAGCTCGGACGCATTGTGGCGCGGCGTTTTTATGACGACCGCTGCATGCAGATCGCAAGCAGCCTCACCTTCACCACGCTGCTGGCGATCGTGCCGCTGATTACGGTGACGCTGACGCTGATTTCGGCGTTTCCGGTATTCGCGACGCTGACCGAACATGTCGAGAAATTCGTGTTCGAAAACATGGTCCCGGAATCGGCGGACATGATCGCCGTCTACACTGAACAGTTTACCGCCAACGCCGGAAAACTGACCGCTGTCGGCATCGCGATTCTCGCCGTCACCGCCATCATGCTGATGATGACGATAGAGCGCGCGTTCAACGATATCTGGCGCATTTCGCACCAGCGCTCGGTCTTTCAGCGCGTGCTCGTCTACTGGACGTTGCTGACGATTGGCCCGGTGCTGATCGGGGCGAGCCTGTCGCTCACGTCCTGGCTGGTGAGCTTGTCGCTCGGCCTGGTGAGCGATATCCCGGGCGCGGGGCTGGCGCTGCTCAAGATCGTGCCCGTCCTGCTGACATCGGTTGCGCTTGCCATGCTCTACTTCGCGATGCCCAACCGGCGTGTTGCGGTCAGGGACGCGTTGATCGGCGGGGTCCTCGCGGGACTCGCATTCGAGGCGATGAAGCGTGGTTTCGCGTTCTACATCACCCAGTTTCCGACCTACAAGCTGGTTTACGGCGCGTTCGCGAGCGCGCCGATTTTCCTGCTGTGGATCTATCTGTCGTGGCTGGTGGTCCTGTTCGGCGCGGTGGTGGTTGCGGCGCTCCCCGAATGGCGCGAGCGCGTCGGGCAGGGGCGCACGATGCCGGGCATCGATTTCTTCGGTGCGCTGCAGATTCTGAAAATCCTGTGGCAGGCGCAACGCGATGGGCAAGCAGTCGGCCTGCCGCGCCTGCACCGCGCCGTCCGGGCGTCGACCGAGCGCATCGAAGCCCTACTCGACGCGATGGTCGGCGCAGCGTGGGTGAGCCGCGTGGCGCCGGCCGGCTGGGTGCTGAACCGCGCCCCGGACACGATCAAGGTCGAGGAGGTCTACCGGCTGTTCGTGTTCCGTGCCGATGCGCGGACGCCGACGCTTGGTTCGGACCCCGAGCTGGAGACGCTGGTCCACGAAATCTCAGCGCGGGTAGTGGAAAACATGCAGATGTCGATCGACGAACTGTTCCGGTCGGCCACCCGTACCGAATCGCAGGCCGCGCCCGCGCGCAGTCAGGCGGTGTAGGCGGTCGGATTCAGACTACGCAGCATGCGGGTCGTCGAGCGCACAAGTGATCCCCGCCGCCGCGGAAGGTCATTTAACTCGTGCGGCGGATATTCTCACCTCGACCGAATGTTCCTGATGGTCGTCAACCAAAGGAATCGCCTTGTCTTGTTGCTCGATGCCGTCAACTGTCACACTCGTCTCGCCTTTGCCGACACGCACATTCAGCACACTGATATGGTAGACCGTTTCCCGGTACCGGTAATGCACCTTGCACGCCTCCCACTCCGCGGGGAGGCACGGCACAAAGCGCAGTCTGTCTACTTCCAGCCTCAAGCCCAGGAGTGATTCCACGATGAGCCGATACATCCAGCCGGCGGAGCCCGTGTACCACGTCCATCCGCCGCGGCCGGTGTGCGGCGAGACCGCATAGACGTCGGCCGCGACCACGTAGGGTTCTACTTTGTACGCGGCAATCGCCTCCGCGGATCCGGTATGGTTTACCGGGTTGATCATGGCCGTGAGTTCCCATGCGCGCCGGCTGTCGCCCAATGCCGCGTACGCCATCGCCGCCCAGATCGCGGCGTGAGTGTATTGCCCGCCATTCTCTCTCACGCCCGGGACGTAGCCTTTTATGTAGCCGGGGTTCAAGGCCGACTTGTCGAATGGCGGATTCAGAAGCTGGATCAGTGCGTGATCCCGCCGAACGAGGCGCTTGTCCACCGCATCCATTGCCATATGCGAGCGCCTCGCATCGCTCGCGCCGGATAGAACAGACCAGCTTTGCGCGATCGAATCAATCCGGCATTCGGCGTTGCTCGCCGATCCAAGCGGCGAACCGTCGTCGAAGTAGGCGCGGCGGTACCACTCGCCATCCCAGCCATGCTGATCGATATTCCGGCGCACTTGATCCGCCTCCGCCTGGCAGCGTTCGGCAAAGGATATGTCGCCATGAACGCGGGCAACCCGACCGAACTGCATGAGCACTTCGTAAAGGAAAAAACCCAGCCACACGCTCTCACCTTTGCCGTGCGCGCCCACGATGTTCATGCCGTCGTTCCAGTCACCGGAACCGATGAGCGGCAGGCCGTGCTCGCCGAATCTGAGGCCTCTCAGGACCGCGCGCACACAGTGTTGGTACAGACTTGCCGACTCCTCGGACCGGCCGGGTAGATCGTAATACGAGTCCTCCTCGAGGTTCACCGGCCGGCCTTCGATGAAGGGGACGGGTTCATCCAGCACACCCGTGTCCCCCGTGTTCTGAACGTAGTGGCATGTCGCCAGCGGCAGCCAGAGATAATCGTCCGAACAGTGCGTACGCACGCCCCGGCCCGAGGACGGATGCCACCAATGCTGGACATCGCCTTCCCGGAACTGACGGGCGGCGCAGCGGAGCAGGTGCTCGCGCACGAGTTTGGGCTCGGCATGGATAAGCGCCATCACGTCCTGCAGCTGGTCGCGGAAACCGAAAGCGCCTCCCGATTGGTAGTATCCGCTGCGTGCCCACAGACGGCACGCCAGAGTCTGGTACAGGAGCCAGCCATTGGTCAGCACGTTGAGCGACTGATCGGGTGTTTCCACCTGCACTGTGCCAAGAGTACTCTTCCAGTACTGCCATACCGCTTCGAGCGCATTCCGCGCGGCGGTTGATCCCCGGAAGCGACGCACCAGCTTGCCGGCGTCATCAGCGCCTCGCCTTCCTGCTACGCCGAGCCTGAAGATGATCTCGCGTTGTTCCCCGTCGGCCAGCTCGAATTGAACCTGGATTGCGGCACAAGGATCCAAGGCCGCGCCCACCTTGTTGGAAAGCTGCGACCGGGTCATGGCCGCCGGATTCCTGAGCGTGCCGTTGCGCCCGAGGAACTCGGTGCGGTCACCACTCAAGGTCCGGGTCACATCGTCCACGTCGAAGAACGCAATCCGATCGGCGAACTCGGTGTTGTAGGCGTTGCGCGCGTAGAGCGCGCCGCTCGCCGGATCGATCTCGGTAATCACGTGCATGGTCGTTTTCGGCCGCAGGTCTCCAAGCACCCACTCCACGTAGCCGGTAGCGGATAGCCGGCGCGATCGGCCTGACTCGTTTCGCACTTTCAGCACCGAGAACTTGACCGCTGCCTCCAGGTCCACGTAAACCCACAGCTCCGAGCCGATGCCGTCTTCGGCGTGCTCGAAGACGCTGTAGCCGAACCCGTGCCGGCTGACATATGGTGTCGCGCCGCGGCTGGGGAGCGGCGCGGGAGACCAGAAGTGCCCGCTCTCCTCGTCACGGAGGTAAAAGGCTTCTCCGCTCGCATCGCTCACGGGGTCGTTGCCCCAGGGAGTCAGGCGAAACTCGTGGGCGTTCTCGCTCCAGGTGTAGGCGAGGCCACTCTCCGATATGACGGTCCCGAAGTGCGGATTCGCCAGCACATTAACCCACGGCGCCGGCGTCACTTGCCCGTGCGCGGTGGTGATCACGTACTCGCGTCCATCGGGGGTGTATCCTCCGAGTCCGTTGAAGAAGATCAGATCATGGCGCGGCGACTCGACCGCAGCGGCCGGGATTTCGGCGCGGCGGGTTCGGGTCGGCTTGAAGCGCGGCACCCGCACTTCCGCAAGGCCGCGACGGTTGATCTGTTCCCCCAGCGCTCCCCGTCTGTCGGAGATGATGGCACGCGCGACCGACTGGAGCAGAATGCGGTCCTCGTCCGATATCTGCTCCGCCCGCCGCACGAAGATTCCGCCCGGCCGATCCATCACATGTGCTTCGATGCCCGCGGCAATCAGCCCCATGATCTGTTCCTGGAGCAGTTGCCGGTAACCGGCGCGATCTTCGTTCCAGATCACCAGGTCCACCGCCAGTCCCTTCAGGCGCCAGTAGGCGTGGGCCTGTACGAGTTGGCGCACCAGTTCGATATTCACCCGGTCTCCAATCTGCAGCAGCACGATCGGCAAATCGCCAGAAATGGCATAGCCCCATAGCCCGGATTGCCCGCGGCGGTTCTTGCCGAGAACGGCTGCGTCGGCGCGCAGCAATGAATTGGCGTAGATGACCGAATTGGCAAGGCGTCCATAGAGTTGCGCGTCGGACTCGGTGGCGTTGATCTGCCGCAAGGTCACCCAGCTATGGGTCCACGCCAGATCGAAGACGCGATCCGCCATATGCCGATCCTGGTATTTGCCGACCAGGCTCAAGGCTGCGTCGCGGGTTTCGCCGATGCCGGAAACCATATCGATCGTTGCCGATTGTTCCGGATCGAGCGTTATTCGATACCGGATCGCGACAATCGGATCCAGCACCGAACCCTCGCTGCCTGAGAGCGCCACCGGTTCGCTCATCGCTTGAGGAGCGGCGACCGTGCGCCCGCGCCCGATGAACTGCATGCGATCGGTCTCGCATGAAATCTCTCCGATGTCCGCCCCGTGCACGGCCATCAGGTGAAACATCCAAGGCGGGCGCTCCTCGAGGGAGCGGGGCCGGCGCGTGCAGACAATTGCCTGCCGCTCGCGGATGATCTCGGTCTGAACAAAGAGATTACTGAACGCCGGATGCAGCGCGTCCCCGGCGGGCGACGCGAGAACGACTTCCGCGTAACTCGTTACGTCGATCGCCCGGCGTGTCCGGGAGCGGTTGGTGATGCGGAGTCGGCGCAGTTCGATGTCATCTTCGGGAGAAACGACGATCTCGGTATGCGTATCGTAATCGTGGTCGCGACGGCGAAACTCCGCGCGTGCCTCCGAGAATATCGCTTCGTAAGTTTCCGCGCGTTTGAGCGTCGGCTGATGGGTGCTTGACCAGAACTCCCCGCTGGTCACGTCGCGGAGGTAACAAAATGCGCCCCAGTTGTCGCAGGTCGTGTCTTCGCGCCAGCGGGTGACGGCGAGGTCTTTCCAGCGACTGTAGCCGCCGCCCGCGTTCGTCACCATCACGTGGTATCGGCCGTTCGATAACAACTGCACCTCCGGCATCGGCGTGTCGGGGTGCATGAGTACGCGCACCGGCATTTCCGGACCGCTGGAAATCGCACGAATGTCGGAAAGTTCGGCGGCGTGCAAATGGAACGCCGTGGCCTTTGGAATCCGCTCTTGAAGCAACAACGTGGTCGCCTGGAACAGCGGATCCGACTCGAATCGCTTCTGCATCGGGCGGTCCAGGATCAGATAGGCGAGAGAGAGCAGGCTCATACCCTGGTGGTGGGCCATGTAGCATCGAACCACCGCGCTCGATTCCCCTCGTCGTTGACGCAGCGGGGTGTAGTCGATAGCCTCATACAAGCCGAATCTTCCTTCCAGCCCTGCAGCGGCGAGTCGCTGCAGATTCAGGCACGCCGCCTCGGGCGCCACCATCAGCGCGAGCGCCGAGGCATACGGCGCAACGACCAGATCCTCGGTCAGCCCGCGTTTGAGCCCCAGGCCGGGAACGCCAAAGGCGCGGTACTGGTAGTTGAGATGAATGTCGACCGTGTTGTAGCCGGACTCCGACATGCCCCACGGTACGCCGCGCTGCCTCCCATAGTCGATCTGTCGCCCCACCGCCGCCTTATAGGTCTGGTCGAGCAGGGTGTTTTCGTAGGTCGGCATCACCAGGAGCGGCATCAGGTATTCGAACATCGAACCGCCCCACGACAGGAGAATCGGCTCGCCGCCGGCGGTCGTGAGCAGGCGCCCGAGGGCAAACCAGCTCTCCTGCGGCAGTTGTCCCTGCGCAATCGCCACGAAGCTGGACAGTCTTGCTTCCGAGGCCAGCAGATCGTAGTAACTCGAGTCGCGCCGGCGCTCACCGACGTTGTAGCCGATGGCCAGTACATGACCCGCCTTGTCGTACAGGAAGTCATACTCCATCCGGGCGAGTTCGCCCGCTTGCAGCGCAAGGCCTTCAATGGCTGCAATCCGCTCATTGGCGCGACGGCTTGCTTCCGTGATGACTCGCCGCAGTTCGTCAAGCCACCCGCTTTCCTCTGGCGCCGCGTCCGCGTCGAGGCGGCGCCCGATTGCCGGCAGCCACTCCGCCTCAAGTCGCTCCAGTTGGCGCAGCGTTGGGATCTCACCGATGTCCGGGAAGTCGCTGAGCCTGCCCGGCGCAGCCGGCAGCAATAGCCATGGAGCGAGAAACGTCAGCTCATCAAGGGCACTCCGGCATTGCCGGGCCAGCGCCTGTGCCCACCACTTCGCTTCGCTCTCGGGCTCAGTTGCGTTGCCAACATCGAAGCTGCCGGCCACCTCTGCAGCAAACGTCGCCAGCCGAGCTAGCCAACGCCACGCCGCCGCCACCGTGGCAGGCCGGGAATCGTATGCGGACTCCAGATCCTTCTGAAGTTGAGCGAGCTGGGGAGACGCGGCCTCTCCCGCAACATCCACAAGAATATCGATGGCGTCGCTCAAGCCCTCGAACACTCGTGGCCCCACGATCCTGTCATCGGCTAGCGCGAGCAGTCCCCGGCGCAATGTCAGCAGATGGCCCGCGAGATTCCCGCTGTCCACCGACGAAATGTAGAGAGGCGGCAGCGGCTGCAGAGACTGCGTGTCATACCAGTTGTAGAAGTGACCTTGGTGCCGTTCCAAGGCCGCCATCGTATGGAACGCATTCGCCGTGCGCTCGATAAGTTGTCCGGCCGGAACGTAGCCGAAGTCGTATGCGGACAAATTCGCGAGCAGCGCAAGTCCCATATTGGTCGGCGACGTGCGGTGCGCGACCACGGCGCCGCGATACTCCTGATAGTTATCCGGCGGCAGCCAATGTTCTTCCGGGCCGACGAAGGTCTCGAAGAACGCCCATGTCTTTCGCGAAAGCTTCCGGAGGAAGAGGAACTGGTCAGCCGTCAGTCTCGCTTCGCGGCGAGCGAGGGGCCGGCTGATCCACCACGCGATGGCGGGGGCGGCAAACCAGAGGCCCAATATGGGCCCAGCCACTAGCAGCGCGGTTGGCTTTGATGCCGCCAGATAAACCGCCGCGGCAGAGGCGATAACGGGGGCGATCCACATCGCCCGGCAGGAGGCGATGAGGTCGGTGCGGCTATCGCGATCCAGCTCGCCCGATGGACTCCATTCCAGAAGTCGATTGTGCGTGACCAGTATCCGCCAAACCGTGCGCACGATCGCGTCCAGACTGAAGAGCGCCTCATACGGGAGGCACGCGAGCGTAAAGGCCGCCTGAGCGAAGTGCCGGCCGGCCGAGCGTAGTGCGGCGCGGAGATGTTGGCCCAGCAGCACATCGTCCGGCTTCCGGAACACGTCCAGAATGGAGGCAATCAAGGGAGGAATCAGGATGATTCCGATCACCGACAGGGTCCAAAACCATGCCGGTGACAAGACCGTCCAGCCCAGCAGCAACAGCAGCGTCAACGCCGCAGGCACGAGACTGCGCCGAAGGTTGTCGACGATCTTCCATTGGGACAGTCCCGAGAGCGGGTTCCTCTCGCGGCTTGCGCCGAGTCCGGGAACGCGCGGCAACAACCACTGCGCGATCTGCCAATCCCCGCGAATCCAGCGGCGCCGGCGGCTCACGTCCGCGCTGTAGCGGGATGGATATTCCTCGTACAACTGTACATCGCTCAACAGTCCCGCCCGCGCGTAACATCCTTCCAGCAGGTCGTGGCTGAGTATCCGGTTCTCGGGAAAGCGTCCGTTGAGCGAGCGCTCGAACGCATCAACGTCATAGATTCCCTTGCCGATGAACGAGCCTTCACCGAACAGGTCCTGGTAAACATCGGAGACGGCGCGCGTATAGGGGTCGATGCCGGGCTCACTCCCGCACAGTCGCGCATAACGCGACCGGTTCGTGCCGGGCAGGCTCACAGCCATGCGGGGCTGAAGGATGCCGTACCCCTCACAGACGCGCTGCTGGCGTTCGTCGTAGCGCGCACGATTCAACGGGTGCACCATGGCCGCCACGAACTGCCGCGCCGCATCGCGCGGCAGTTGCGTATCCGTGTCAAGGGTGATCACGTACTTCACTTTCGACAAAACGTCGGTTTTGCCGACGACGAGCGAGAAGCGATCCCTTGAGCCGTCCCGCAGCAGCGAATTCAATTCCGCCAGCTTCCCTCGCTTGCGCTCGTAGCCCATCCAGAGCCGCTCCTGCGGATTCCAGCGGCGCGGGCGATGGAAGAGAAAGAAAGGATCGCTTCTTGCGCTCCTGTACTTTTCATTCAGTTCTTCGATCCTGTTCCGGGCCAGCAATAACAGCGGCTCGTCCTCCGGAAGCGTTTCCTCGTGCGCGTCTCGAAAATCAGTCAGCAGGCCGAAGTGCAGGTTTTCGTCCTGATTCGCCAGGAACCGGACTTCCAGCGCCTCGATCAGATCCTCGATGTTTTGGGCGCTTAAGAGCATGGTCGGGACCACCGCCAGAGCGCGGGATTCCGTCGGAATTCCTCCGGAAAAGTCCATACGCGGCAGCGAATGCGGCGTCGCCAGCAACGTCGCCAGCCAGTTCACCAGCGCGACCGCCAGATGACTTGCGCCCAAAGCCGAGAGGATGCCGGTCAGCACGAGCATCCAATCGGGCGCCCCGTTCGCACGTGCCTGGGCCAACAGGCCTCCGGTGAGGATCACCGTGATCAGCGTGATCGCGCCCAGATACAGGAACAGCGGGAACTGGCCCCCCGTTCTGCGCAAAGCTTCGGAGGTGGAAAGCCGCGCCGCCGCCGTTCGTTCCAGCTGCGGCAGTCCCTTGTCGATCAGGTAGAACCCGACATGTGCGGCTCGATCGTCACCGTCTTTCCCGGCCGCGCCCTCGTACGCCAGTTGAATCGCTTTGCGCGCCACCTCGCTTTCTGACAGGCGGTTCGCTTTCGCTATCTTCTCCACGACGTGCCGGTAGCTGTCACGGGTGGCAAAATCCATCTTGCCGTAGACCCCGCCCGGATCCTCCCGCAGTTTTTGGTCGACGACGCTCATTGTCTCGACGAACTCGCGCCAGTCCATCGCCCCCAGAAAGCGGAGGCTGCCGATGCTGTTGCTGATGGAGACCTGGTCGGCGGCCTGTTTCTGGGTTTCCGACTGCACCAACTGCTCGATCGTCGAGCCGGACTCGGAGAGTCGTTGCTCAATCCAGGTGAGCGGCAAGGCCAAAGCAGCGCTTTGTCCCTGCAATCGACGCGCAACTTCGGATACGAACGGGGTCGTCATCGGCGGGCTCGACCGCGCCATGTCCGCGATCACGAGAATCAGGCTTTTCGGGTCCTTCTCGGCGATCTCCATCATCTGGTCTGCCCATGAGTCGGCCCGGTCCCGGTCGATCGTGCCGGCGGAGATCCGGGCGCCAACGCGCCGGAGATTCTCGATCAGCGCCAGACGCAGCATGATGGGGATCGCCCACAATTCGCCCAACTTGAGGGCTGTGACCTTCTGGTAGGCCGCTACGAAACGGCTGAGACTTTCCAGGTCCACTCGTCCATCGCCGTGTGAGATCGCCTCCAGCGCGATGTCATATACGCGCGGCAGCCCAGCCGATGGGCCGTAAGCCAGGCGCGGCAGTTCCCGGCTGTAACGCTTAGGCAGGTGTCTCTTGGCCGTGCGTATCTGTTCTTCGATCAGATAGAAGTTGTCGAGCAGCCATTCCCCGGCCGGCGCAATCCGGCGGTTCGCCCTGACCGCCGCCGTCAGCAGGTTGCAGACTCCAACCAGGACGCCTTCATTCTCAGCCAGCCGCGTCAGAAGCTGGTCGGGCGCACGTTTCAGACTCAACTTGTGCGTGCCCGCCAGGGTCTTGCCATGCTGTTCCATCTGGTCGGCGCTGAGCAGCTCCGAGCGCAGCGGCGGCTCGTCGTCGTACTGTTGTGTCAAGCCGTGTCCGCGGAGGCGCGCCCACAAATAGAGCACGGTCCCGCGAATAGTCCTGCTGCTCACCTTCAAGTCCCCTAGCAGCCCGTCGGACTCAACAGTCCGTACAGGCTGCTAAAAACAAAACCGGCTGACCATTCGGAAGAAAACCCACCCGAAGCAGCCGAACATGAAGAAAAGCAGGGACAAACTCGCATATCCGTCATCCTCTTTTGCAATTTTCCTGGCGCCGGTTTTGCATTAGGAGTTTGTCGGTCCTTAGTCCGACAAACTCCTAGCTCCTTCTTTGTTCTCTTCGCGATCGCGCTTCGACTCCGCGCTCGCGCCTGCGGTCTATCCTGAGCGTAGACGAAGGGGACTCAGTGCGAACGGACTTTGGCAACCACGACAGAGATCGCCGGAAAGAACTGAACGGTCAGCTGCGCCCGGCGGCGCGAGGCGCGCCGCCGGCACTGTGGATCGATTAGTGCCAGTCATTGTGCCACGCGCGCACCACCATGTTCGGATACTCGGCCTGGCCCAGACTTCCATTGTAGCGGCCGAGCGCGCGGTAGTAGTGGCCTTTCTCGATATCCAGATAGTGGCGCAGGATCACGCAGCCGTAGCGCAGGTTGGTGCGCAGGTGAAACAGGTTGTCGCCCGGCCTGCCGATCAGTTTGATCCAGAACGGCATCACCTGCATGAAGCCGCGCGCGCCGGCGTGCGATACCGCGTACTTGCGGAAGTTGCTTTCGACCTGGATCAGCCCCAGCACGAGCTGCGGATCGAGACCGGCGCGCTTCGCCTCGTAATGCACCGTGACCAGCAGCTCCTCGCGCACCCGGCGGTCGGGTATGCGCTTTGCGAGCTTATAAGACATGGCGTTGAGCCAGGCGCGCGCCTCGCCCACGGTTTCGAACGCGAGATGGGGCACGACCTCATCCGAAATCGCCTTGTGCAGCGCGGCCTGCGCGCTGGCCGACAGCGGTTCATAGACCTGCGCCCCGCTCCATGCCGGCGACGGCAGAAACGTGAACGCCCAGGTTGGCGCCAGCGCAAGCAAGAGCGCGGTCAGTCTGCGCATAGGTTTGATTTTACGAATCCCGCGGCTTCCTGCAAGGCCACGGCCTGCGCCGATTTGTCGCCCCGTGCCTGGTATTCGATGGTTCCCTGCTTGAGGCCGCGTTCGCCGACCACGATCCGATGCGGGATGCCGATCAGCTCCATGTCGGCGAACATGACGCCCGGCCGTTCGTCGCGGTCGTCGAGCAGCGCGTCAATGCCTGCCGCGCGCAGATCGGCGTAAAGCTTTTCCGCGGTTTCTCTGACCGCCGGGCTTTTGCCGAATCCGATCGGCACGACCGCGAGATCGAACGGCGCCATCGCGCGCGGGAAGATGATGCCGCGCTCGTCAAAATTCTGCTCGATGGCGGCGGCGACGATGCGGGTGACACCGATGCCGTAACAACCCATCTCCATCATCTGCGGCTTGCCGGATTCGTCGAGGAAGGTGAGGCCCATCGTGCTCGAGTACTTGGTGCGCAGCTGGAAGATGTGGCCGACTTCGATGCCGCGGCAGATTTCGAGGATGCCTTTGCCGTCGGGGCTCGCGTCGCCCGCCACCACGTTGCGGATGTCGGCGAACAGAGGTTCGGGAAAATCACGCCCGATGTTCACGCCGGTGTAGTGGTGGTCGCCCTCGTTGGCGCCGACCGCAAAATCGGACATCGCGGCCAGCGTGCGATCGGCGATCACCACGCCGTCGAAACCGACCGGCCCGAGTGAGCCGGGATCGGCTCCGAACGCAGCGCGGATCGCCCCAGCGGCCGAGAAGGTGACGGGTTTTCCGGCCTGTTCGAGCTTGCCGGCCTTGACCGGATTCAACTCGTGATCGCCGCGCACCATCAGCAGCACCGGGCGGCCATCGGCGCCGTCCACCACGATCGCTTTTGCCGTGCGTTCAGCCGGGATCTTCAGGAAGCGGCACAGGTCGGCGATCGTCTTGACGCCAGGCGTGCGGACCTTGTGCATCGGGTGCTGCGGCGCGCCCCGTCCTGTCGCAGGCGCGACCGCCTCGGCGAGCTCGACGTTCGCCGCGTAATCGGACGTCGGACAGAACGCGATTGCGTCCTCGCCGGAATCGGCGAGGACGTGGAACTCATGCGAGCCGGTGCCGCCGATCGCGCCGGTGTCCGCGGCGACCGCGCGAAACTTCAGCCCCAGCCGCGTGAAAATACGCGAATAGCAGTCGTACATCTCGCGGTAGGTCGCATCGAGGCTCGCTTGGTCGACGTGGAACGAATAGGCATCCTTCATGAGGAACTCGCGCCCGCGCATGACGCCGAAGCGCGGCCGGATTTCGTCGCGGAACTTGGTCTGGATCTGGTAGAGATTGAGGGGCAGCTGGCGGTAGCTCTTCACCTCCCGCCGCACGACGTCGCTCACGACTTCCTCGTGCGTGGGGCCAAGGCAGAAGTCGCGCTGGTGCCGGTCCTGGAGCCGCAGCAGCTCCGGCCCGTACTGCTCCCAGCGTCCCGATTCCCGCCACAGCTCGGCAGGCTGCACCGCGGGCATCAGCAGCTCGATTGCGCCGCTCGCGTTCATTTCCCCGCGCACAATCGCCTCGACTTTGCGCAGCACGCGCAGGCCGAGCGGCATCCAGGTATAGACGCCGCTGGTCAGCCGCTTGATGAGCCCCGCCCGCAGCATCAGTTTGTGGCTGACCACTTCGGCTTCGGACGGCGCTTCCTTCAGGGTCGAAATGAAGAACTGCGACACGCGCATGACTGTTCCACAACCGCAAAAGGCATTATTCTACAGAACCTTGGGCGTTCGCGAACAACGATGAAATTCCTCGCCAAATGGCGCATGCGCAAGCTGGCCGACGCCGCCGAAACGGCTCACGTGAGCGAGAAGTTCGGCGTGAGGTCGCTTCATATCGGCAGCGACACGATCCAGAGTTCGATGCGCCTCGCCCGGCCCAACGACCTCGAGCTTTCCTACACCCGCAGCATGATGGGTTTTCTGTTGTTCAACGAACGGCCTGCGCGCGTGTTGCTGGTCGGCCTGGGCGGCGGGTCGCTCGCCAAGTTCATCTACCACCGTCTGCCGTGGGTCACGCTCGAGATCGTCGAGGTCAACCCGCGCGTGATCGCCATTGCCCGCCAGTATTTTCACGTGCCGCACGACGATGCGCGCTTCACCGTTGTCGTCGGCAACGGCGCCGAACACGTGGCGCGGGACGGCCGCGGCGCCGACGTGATCGCGGTCGACGGCTACGACGGCGAATCGCAGGCTGCGGAACTGTCCGATGCGGTGTTTTACGACGCTTGCCGCATGCGCCTCAATACGGGCGGCATCCTGGTGGTGAACCTGTGGGGCAGCGACCGCAAGTTCGGCGAAACACTGCGGCGCATCGAGACCGCGTTTCCCGCAGGCACGCTGTGTCTGCCGGCGGAAAAGCCCGGCAACATCATCGTTCTTGCATTCAAAAACAGCCCCGGCATTCCGCGCTGGGATGATCTCGCGCAACGCGCCCAAGAGCTGGAGCGGCTTTACGGCCTGGAGTTTCCGCGCTTCGTGCAATCGCTGCGGAAGATGAACCGCCACGACGAACGCCATCTTTTCATCTAGAACCGGTGTCACAAGCGAAAAACGCGTTTTAGCCGCAGATAAACGCCGATGAAAAGCAAACGGTCAGGCTGTCATTCCCGAGGAATCGGGAATCCAATTTACGCATTGAACACGTGGAGCCGCTGTATGGGTTCCCGTTTTCTCGGGAACGACAGACTATTCGGGTTCCCGCCCCCCGACAAACCCATTCGAGGGCAGGCTTCGCCGGAACGACACATGTTCCGTGCCCGCAATCGTTCGCGCATTTTCGCTTAAGGGTGCCATTGGGGTTTAACCCTATATGTCGCTTTTTGGCTTTGAAGTTATCGGCGTTTATCGGCGTACCGGGGGTATTGAGAAGAATTCATCGGCGGTTCCATCGGATTCTTGGGACTTCTGGAGACGCGCCGCTTCGCGGGCGCTTTCTTTCCTGCCCGAATTGTGAAAAAATCGTGCCAACTGACGAACTTACGGGGTCTCCACATGATTGATCGTGACGGATATCGCCCCAACGTTGGCATCATTCTTTGCAACTGGAAGAACGAGGTTTTCTGGGGCAAGCGGGTCAAAGAGCACTCGTGGCAGTTCCCGCAGGGCGGCATCAAGCCGGGCGAAACGCCTGAAGCCGCGATGTATCGCGAGCTCATGGAGGAAGTGGGGCTGAGTCCCGGGCACGTGAAGATCCTCGGCCGCACGCGCGACTGGCTGCGCTACGAGGTGCCCGACCGCTGGATCAAGCGCGAGTGGCGCGGCAACTACCGCGGGCAGAAACAGATCTGGTTTCTGCTGCGCCTGACCGGGCGCGACTGCAACGTGTGCCTGCGCGCGAGCGAAAAACCGGAGTTCGATGCCTGGCGTTGGAACGAGTACTGGGTGCCGATGGAATCGGTCATCGAGTTCAAGCGCGAGGTATATCAGAAAGCGCTGCAGGAACTGGCGCGCTATCTGCGGCGCCGTTCCGCCCGGCGGCCCGGGGAAAGCCAGCCGCACGGCAGACTCGACGCGCTCGAGCGCCGATAGGCACGCCGTGCTCAGAAATTATCCAGCCTTGAGTACCGTCATGCTTCATGCGGGCGTCGGCTACGCGCAGCCGACCCAGAGCCTGCCGGAGAAGGTCACGCTGGACGACTCCGCGCTGCAGGTGTTGACCGACTTTCAGCGTGTGACCGCCATCATCATCCTGTCCGGGGATACGGTAGATGAAGCGCACGCGCGCATGATCCAGCGCGGCGTCAGACTGTTGCTGGTCGTCGACCAGGACCGCAGAGTGCTGGGCGTGATTACGGCCAACGACATCCTCGGGGAAAAACCGATGCAGATGATCGCGCAGCGCGGCATCACGCGCGACGATCTGCTGGTGCGCGACGTCATGACGCCGCAGGAGCAGCTCGACGTGCTCGATCTCGCGGACGTGCGCGCCGCCAAGGTGGGCCACATCGTCGCCACGCTCCAGAAGTCGGGGCGCCAGCACGCCGTCGTGGTGGAAATTGACGACAAGAGGCGCCAGAAGGTGCGCGGTGTTTTTTCAGCGACGCAAATCGCGCGCCAACTCGGCGTCGCCATACAAACGAGCCACGTGGCCCGGACGTTTTCTGAAATCGAGGTGATGCTCAGGCGCTGAAAGCGGGCGCTTCGTTGACGCAAATCAAAGCGCTGCACTGGATTCGGGAGACAATGCTCGCATGCTGAAGCTCGCGAGCGCCTTGCTTGACACTTATCTAAGCCCGAGCTTATACTCAGTTCACAGGTTAGATTAAGTCTAAACTCTGTGCTTTCCCAGTCGCGAAAACAATGCATAGCGATGCGTTTTATTCGCTGTCGTTGGATAGATCAATGCCCTGATTAAAAGGAGAAAATCATGCAACTCAAAGGATCCAAGACGCACGAAAACCTGAAAGCCGCCTTTGCCGGCGAATCCCAAGCGAATCGCCGTTACCTTTACTTCGCAGCGAAGGCCGATGTCGAGGGTCAAAACGACGTTTCCGCGGTGTTCCGCTCGACCGCCGAAGGCGAAACCGGCCATGCTCATGGCCATCTCGAATACCTCGAGTCGTGCGGTGATCCGGCGACCGATTTGCCGTTCGGCAAGACGCGCGACAACCTGAAGGCGGCAATCGCCGGCGAAACCCACGAATACACCGACATGTATCCGGGGATGGCGAAAACCGCACGCGGTGAAGGCTTCAGTGAGATCGCCGACTGGTTCGAGACCCTCGCCAAGGCCGAGCGCTCTCACGCCAACCGTTTCCAGAAGGCGCTGGACGCGCTGGCGGACTAACGTCCGAGAGGAGAAAGGCGAGAGGAGAGAGGGGAAAATCCCGACTCCTCGTGGCGTGCCGTTGGTCCGCCGCCTGTCGCCTCTCTCCTATCGCCTCTCTTCTTTATGACTGTACGTGAAGGGAGCCTCGAGGCTCCCGCCCGGCATCCGCTCGACTGGCAATCGGCGGACTTCCACGACGAAGCCAAGCTCTTCAAGGAACTTGAGCGCGTCTACGAGATCTGTCACGGCTGCCGCCGCTGCGTCAATCTGTGCACGGCGTTCCCGACGCTCTTCGATCTCATCGACGAGAGCAAGACGATGGAGGTGGACGGGGTCGCGAAGCAGGATTACTGGAAGGTCGTCGACCGGTGCTATCTGTGCGACCTGTGCTACATGACCAAATGTCCGTACGTGCCGCCGCACCCGTGGAACGTCGATTTTCCGCACCTGATGCTGCGCGCGAAAGCGGTCAAGTTCAGAAAGGGCGAAGTCAGGTTCCGCGACAAGCTGCTTTCCAGCACCGATGCGATCGGGAAGCTCGCGACGATCCCGGTGGTGGTGCAGGCCGTGAACGCGGTCAACAAGAACGGATTCACGCGCAACATCATGGAGCGCGCGCTCGGCATTCATAAGGAGCGTGTTCTGCCTGAATACGACAGCGCGAAGTTTCGGAGCACCGCGCGGCCGGACGGCTCGTTCCCCGTCAAGAACGGCAAGAGTACGCCCGGCAAGGTCGCGGTCTTCGCCACCTGCTACGTGAACTACAACGAACCGGGCATCGGCCACGATCTCCTGAAAATACTCGCGCACAACGAAGTGCCGGTCACCCTCGTCGGGAAGGAAGCCTGTTGCGGCATGCCCAAACTCGAATTGGGCGACCTGGATGCGGTCGCGCGCAACAAGGACGTCAACGTCCCGGTGCTGGCGAAACTCGCGCGCGAGGGCTACGCCATCCTCACGGCGGTGCCGTCCTGCACGCTCATGTTCAAGCAGGAACTGCCGCTGATGTTCCCGAACGAGGTGGACGTGAAGGTGGTCGCGGACGCGATGTTCGATCCGTTCGAGTACCTGGTGCTGCGCCACAAGGACCGACTGCTCAAGGCCGATTTCAGTCAGCCGCTGGGCCGTATTTCCTATCATGTCCCGTGTCATCTGCGCGTGCAGAACATGGGCCAGAAGACGCGCGAGCTGCTGGAAATGATTCCCGAAACCACCGTGACCACGGTCGAGCGCTGCGCCGGTCACGACGGCACCTGGGGCGTGAAGAGCGAATACTTCGAGCAATCGATGAAAATCGGCCGCCCGGTGTTTCGCCGGATGGCGGAAGCCAGCCCCGACTACATCAGCTCCGATTGCGCGATCGCCGGCCGC
>MERI01000274.1:0-16398 GCA_001772005.1 Betaproteobacteria bacterium RIFCSPLOWO2_12_FULL_62_58
GATTCGTTAATTCGGCATGCATTCTTTTGCGACCCTCGACATCGAGAAACTGCCCCGTGATGTCGATGCCCTTCTGGGCGTAATTACCGATCTGCATAACGTACCAAGCTCACCGGCGCGCCCGGTGATGCTGATGAACAAGGGAGTTGCGTCGCGCTGCGCTTACGCATCCCGAAACCCCTGCTCAGCGCGTCCGGTGCGGCGCGCAGTTAGGTCTCGAGAGGGGCCATTCAACCGTTGGTGTGGCACCGCCGATTCAGCGCACAGCGTCAACAACGCTTCACTTTTTAGCAGATTTTCTCGTGACATTCTGTAATCGTTGGTAAGCATTTGTGGCTCGCGCAGCTCACAACATACCGATGTCATGGCGCCTATCGGGACCTAACTTCCAATAGTTTGGAAAAGTGCAGGATAGCATGGCAGCCCTCCTGGCTTGGATCTCTCAACCTGCCGCTGAATCAGAGTGTTACGATGCTGCATGGATATTAAGTCCTTGCATATTCGGCAGAGCACGGATCAACTTTTTGATTGCCCGGTGATTTCTGCGCGATGACCGAAAAAGCCCGAGCTCCGCGACCAGCCGCACGCGGCAATTGCTCAGTGTTTGGGCGAGTGTGACTTTTCTTGTGCAGCCGCGTCGAACGAGCCGTCACTCCCTTGCATATCATGAGCTTTTAATTTCCCTTGCGTCCTTAGCACTTCCTTCGTGTCCTTCGCGTTTCAGTTTTTAGCTTCCGCCCGCGGCGCGATCAAGCCCTCTTTCTCCAGCAGTGGATAGATGCCGCCGGCCTTGAGCAGGTCGAGGAGCTCGGGCGGCAGGCCGATCGCGGGGAGCGTCTTGCCGGTGGTCACGTTGCGCACGCTGCAGGCGTCGAAATCGACCTCGGCAATATCGCCTTCTGTAAATGTGTCGAACACGCCACGGCATTCCATGGCGGGAAAGGCAAAGTTCACGCAGTTGCGAAAAAATAGTCCGTTGATCGAGTGCGCGATGAGACAGCCCAGGCCGAGGTTCTTGAGCGAACGGGCCGCGGGACGACTCGAGCCCATGCCGAAGTTCTTGCCACCGACGATAATGTCTCCCGGCTGCACCTGGTCGACCCAGCCGGGCCGGTTGGCGTGAAACACGAAGCGCGTCTGCTCCTGCGGCGTGAGATAAAACGCCTGGATCGGCAGGATCAGGTCGGTGTTGATGTTGTCTCCGAATTTCCAAACTCTCGCCCGAAACTTCATTTACTACCTCGTCAAAAAAGGCGAACCACAAAGGACACGAAGTTTCTCGAAATATGATCTCTTGAGTCTTTGTCTTGCTTTTCCTTTGTGTCCTTCGTGTCCTTCGTGGTTAAAGATCTTGGTTTCCTTGGCGCCCTTGGCGTACCCCTCAAGGGGGTATTGAAAAGAATCTTGGCGGTTTAATGCAAGAACTCCCGGGGATCGGTGATCACGCCGCGGATCGCCGAGGCCGCGACCGTCGCCGGCGAGCCCATGAAGATACGCGCGCTCGGGTCGCCCATGCGGCCCTTGAAGTTGCGCGTGGTCGCGGTGATGCAGGTCTCGTTCGGACCCAGGACGCCCATATGTCCCCCGCCGCACGCGCCGCAGGTCGCGGGTGTCACCACCGCGCCGGCTTCGACCAGCGTAGTGATGATACCGCGCCGCGCCGCCTCACGATAAATGTTCTGCGAACCCGGCGTCACGATGAAGCGCACTTTGGATGATACCTGCCGCCCTTCGAGCACTTTGGCCACCAGCGTCAGGTCGTCGAGCGTGCCGTTGGCGCAGGATCCGACGAAGGCCTGATCGATCGCTGTGCCCACCGCGTCCGCAACAGGGCGCGAGTTCTCGATCACCGTGTCGGGGAAGGCGACCAAAGGCTCAAGCCGGGAGACATCGACCTTGCGCACCACCGCGTACTTGGCGTCCTGGTCCGGGTAAACGGGTTCGAACGGGGCCGGATTGCGTGTACGCACCCACTCGAGCATGACTGCGTCGGGCTCGAACGTAGCGAATTCCGCCGACAGCTCCGCCGACATGGTGGTGAGCGTCTTGCGCGCGTTGATGCTCAAGTCCGCGATGCCGGGCCCGCCGTACTCGACATTCATCGTCGCGTGGTCGCCATACTGGCCCGCGATCTGCAGAAACGCGTCCTTCATCGTCACCGCGAGCGGGACCTTGCCTTCCAATTCGTAGCGCACGGTTTCGCCGACGCGGAACCAGGTCTCGCCCTTGATCGCGGCATACACCACGTCCGGCCCGCCGACGCCGCGCGCGACACAGTTGAACACCCCCGCGCTGCAGGTGTGCGAATCGCTGCACAAGAGTACCGTGCCCGGCAGCGCGTAGCCGTGATCCGCAACCAGCTGGTGGCTGATGCCCTGCTTGTAGCCGACATCATGGAAACGCGGGATGCCAAACTTCTCCACGAACTGGCGCGCAGTGCGATGCGCCCCCGCGCTCGCCTGGGTCGCCGCCGGCACGCGGTGATCGAGCACGACGATGAGGCGATCCTTGTCCTTGATCTTGAGAATGTCGCGCCATTGGCTCGGCATGAAGTTGTTGTCGAACAGGATCACGGTATCGACCTCGACCGTCACCAGATCGCCCGGCCCGACCTTGGTCCGGCCGCTTTTCTTCGCCAGGATCTTTTCTGCAATCGTCATACCCATCGCTGCACCTCTGACATTTGAGTCGTCGCGCACGACCCGCCGCGGCTGCGCGCTCACGCACAGGTTTACCTGCCCGTCTCCGCCTTCAAGCCGATCGCCGTGATGAGCTTGCCCCACTTGGCGATCTCGCCGCGCAGATGCTCCGCGAACTGCTCGGGCGTGCCGCCCGCAACCTCGCCGCCCAGCGCCGCCAACCGCTCGCGCACATCGCCGCTGCCCAACCCTTTCACGATTTCCGCGTTGAGGCGCACCACGACCTCTCGCGGCGCGCCTGCCGGCGCGAGCACTCCGAACCAGCCGCTCACTTCGTAGCCGGGCACACCGGATTCGCTCACTGTCGGCAGCTCCGGCGCCAAGGTGGAGCGCTTGGCGCTCGTCACAGCGAGCGCTTTCATTTTGCCTGAGCGCACGTGCGGCATCAGCGTGCTGAGGTCGCCCGACAATAACTGAACCTGACCGCTGATCAGATCCGTCGAGGCGGGCGCAACGCCCTTGTACGGCACGTGCACGATGTTCAAGCCCGCCATCGCTTTGAACAACTCTGTGGCCAGATGAGTGGTCGAGCCGCCGCCCGGCGACGCATAGTTAAGCTGCCCGGGTCGGGACTTTGCGAGCGCGATCAGCTCCCTGACGGATTTCACGGGCAGCGCCGGGTGAACCACCATGAGAAACGGCATTATCGTGACGAGCGCAACGGGCGCGAAGTCGCGGAGCGGATCATACGGCAATTTCGAATGCAAACCGGGATTGATCGCGAGCGGGCCGTTGCTGCCCATCAGCAGCGTGTAGCCGTCTCCGGCGCTTTTGGCGGCGAGTTCGGTGCCGATGATCCCGGCCGCACCTGCGCGGTTGTCGACCACGACCTGCTGTCCGAGCTGTTCGCCCAGCTTCTGCCCAACGGTGCGGGCGACGATGTCGGTACCCCCGCCCGCGGCGAAGGGCACAACGAGCCGGATGGCGCGCGTCGGGTACGGCTGCGTCGCGGCAAGCGTACTGCCAGCGGTAAGCAGCGAGAGAAGCAAGAGGGCCAGCGCGGAACGATGAACGCGTTCCGCATTCATCAATGTCCTTAGTCCTCTCCCCTCTCTCCTCACGCCTCACCCCTCACGCCTCTCTCCTCTCTCCTCTCTCCTCTCTCCTCTCACCTCTCACCTCTCTTGCCTCTAGACCGCGCGCCCGGCACGATGTCCTTCTGCGATTGCGTTCCCGAGCCGGCGCGGCGCATAAGCGTCGCCGATCACGCGCACGTCGGCGATCCCCGCATCACGCAGTTCCTGCGCGATGCGGTCGTTCACCTGCTGCGCGCCGATCCATACGACTTCGCCGATGCCGTCAAGCCGTTCCTCGCGCTGCGCGTTGTAGTAATGCCGCAGGACCACCGCTCCCGCCTCGATGCGATCCACGTGCATGTTGGTGCGGAAACTCACTCCGAATCGATCGAGCGCGCGCAGCGTGCTGATGCGTGTGGCTTCCGGCAGCTCTCGCAACGGCTCGAGAAAACGCGTGACGTGAATCACCTTGCAGCCACGGCGCGCCAGTTCCTCAGTCATGCACGCCGCCCAGAAATAGCCGTCCTCGTCCATCACCAGCACCGTCGCGCCCGCCGGCTGCCGGCTGAAAGTGTTGACCGGCACCGAGCCATCCCCCGTCACCGGGGGTGCGTACACCCTCGCACCCGTTGCAACGATCACGGCATCCGGCTGTTCTGCCACGACCCGATCGCGCGTTGCCTCGGTCGCCATCCGCACATCCACGCCGAGTTTCGTCACCTGCCGCAACAGAAAGTCGATGACATTGCTCGATTCGTGATACGGCTGAAAGTGGCGCGCTGCGGCAAGTTTGCCGCCGAGCTGCTTGCTCTTCTCGAACACGGTCACGCGGTGTCCCCGTTCCGCCGCGATGCGCGCCGCTTCCAGTCCACCCGGCCCGCCGCCCACCACGACGACACGCTTCACGCGCTCGGCCCGTGTGATGGACGGGAGTTCCTTCTCGAAACCCACAGTCGCGTTGACGGTGCAACCAAGCGGCTTGTTGAGGACCACGCCGCTCCAGCAGCGATTGCAGCCGATGCAGGGCACGAGGTCGTCCGTTTTTCCCTGCTGCGCCTTCTGCGGCCACTCCGGATCCGCGATCAACGCGCGGCACAAGCCGATGATGTCGGCCTTCCCCGCCGCGACGATGGCCTCGCCTTCGTCAGGCGTGCGGATCCGCGAACTCGTCACTACCGGCAGGGACGGCACGGCTGCCTTGATCCGCGCGTGGAGATCAACGAACGCCAGCGCAGGATAGTGACTGTCGGGCAGGTGGGTGTCGAGCGTGTTGAAATTGCCCTGCGCGAGAGAGAGATAATCGATGCTTCCCAAGGAAGCGAGGCGGCGCGCGGCTTCCTCGCTTTCCTCGACCGTGATACCGCCCGGGGTGAATTCATCTACTCCCATGCGGTAGCCGACGATGACATCACTCCCTACCCTGTCCCGCACCGAAGCAATGATCTCGCGCGCGAAGCGCAAGCGGTTGTCGAGACTGCCGCCGTACTCATCCTGGCGCTTGTTGCTGAAGAGCGAGACGAACTCCTGGATCAGATGCCCCTGCGCACCATGAATCTCGACACCGTCGCACCCCGCCTCCCGGGCGTTGAGCGCCGCCGTGGCAAAGCCCTTCACCACATCGGCGATCTCCGCTTTCGTCATCTCATGTGGGATGCCGCCGCTGTGCGGACAGGCAAGCGCCGACGGCGCCCACAAGGTCGGAATCTCGTTTGCGTGATGTTGGCGTCCGCCGTGGTTCAACTGCGCGATGAAAATCGCCCCTTCCGCCCGAGTCGCCTCGGCCACGCGCGCGAGGCTCGGCACGATCTCCTTCCGGTAGAGCAGCATCGCATGGTCGCGCCCGGCATTGCTGGGATGGACGCGCATGGATTCGGTGACGATGATGCCGGCGCCGCCGCGGGCAATCCGGCGATACAACGCGACCGTGCGCTCGGTCGCCACGCCATCCTCACCGGTATTCGTGGTGGTGGCAAGCCGCATGATGCGATTGCGCGCCTCGCGCCTGCCGATGCGGATCGGTTCGAATAAGCGCGGGAAATTGGGATTCATCGTTGCCGGCCTATTGAGTTTTGCATGAGTAGCTGTTTGTCAGTCGATTATGCAAGGACCAATAAGATCGTCCACAGCCTAAGCTCACGCGGCGAACTGCTTTTCGAGCCGCTCGAGCTCGTTGAGCCCCATCAGCTCGTTCAATTCGCCGAACGACACCAGCAGATCGGGCCGGTCGACAACGTTGTTTTTCTCCACCAGATCCTCCGTGAATACCTGCATCGCGTTCATCATGCCTTTCAGCGCGGCGGCCGAAAGCAGCCTCGGATATGACACCTGCGCCACGCCCATTTCTTCAAGCTGCTTTGGCGAGAGCAGCGGGGTCGTCGGCCGCGATCGGATGCCGAGCCCCATGTTGACTGACAATGGCTTCGGCACGTTCCTTGCGACGCGCTCGATATCCTTGGCCGAGAGCAACGCATCGGCGAACAGGCAGTCGGCGCCGGCTTCGGCGTACATATTGAGCCGGCGAATCGCTTCCTCCACGCCGAGCGGCGCGACGGCATCGGTACGCGCCTTGATCACAAAGTCGGGGGCGCGCCGTGCCGCCACCGCCGCCTTGATCTTCTGCACCATCTCCTCTGCCGGAATCACCGCCTTGCCGGCCATGTGGCCGCAACGCTTGGGCCACACCTGGTCCTCGATCATGACCGCCGCAAGCCCTGCGTCCTCGAAACCGCGCACGGTGAAATGTACGTTGAGCGCGTTGCCGTAGCCGGTGTCGGCATCGCCCTGCAACAGCAGGTCGCAGCACGCGGCGAGCTGGTGGCAGGCGCTCACGTTATCGCCGTAACCCATGACGCCGCGGTCGGCCCAGCCGAGATGGCTTTCCGATACGCCGGCGCCGGAAATGCTCCCCGTCTTGAAGCCCATTTTCTGCACCAGGCGCGCACTATAGCCGTCGTAGATGCCGGGCGTAATCAGGATTTTGGGTGAATGGATCAGCTCCTTGAGCTGGCGGCCTTTGCTGGCCATCGGGCGCCTCCCGTCGTGATGTTCAATTGAAGGTTGAATCTTATCACTCCCCCGCGACACATCGATGCGCGGCGCAATGCCGTAAAATTCCAACTCAACGCCCAGGGAGAAAACCGTGAGCAACAGCAGACTGCCTCTGGCGATGGCCATACTGGTCATGGCAAGCAGTTTGGCAGCCCAAACTTACCCGACGAGGCCGATTCGGCTGCTCGTGCCGAGCACGCCGGGCGGGAGCGTGGACACCATCGCACGCACGGTCGGGCCGCGGCTCGCGGAACGGTGGAGCCAACAGGTGATCGTCGACAACCGTCCCGGCGCGGGGGGCGCGATCGCCGGCGAGCTCGTGGCGCGCGCCGCGCCCGATGGCTACACCCTGCTGATCGGCACCGTCGCCTCGCTTGCTTCCAACGTCAGCCTGCAAAAACGCGTGCCGTACGATCCAGCGAAAGATTTCTCGCCGGTCACGCTGCTCGCAACCCAGAACCTCATGTTGCTCATCCACCCCTCGATTCCGGCGAAATCGGTGAAGGAGCTCGTTGCGCTGGCGAAGAGCAAGCCCGGTCATCTTTCCTTCGCCTCAGCGGGCACCGGCGCGGGCGGCCATCTCTCGGGGGAACTCTTCAAGATGCTCGCTGGCATCGACATGCTGCACGTGCCCTACAAGGGTGTGGCGCCCGCGCTGGTCGACGTCATCAGCGGTCAGGTGTCGATGACTTTCCCGAGCATCCTCTCATCTCTGCCACACTACCGCTCGAACAAGCTGCGGGGGCTGGCGGTCACCGGCGCGAAGCGTTCCGCAGCCGTGCCCGAACTGCCGACGATGCAGGAAGCGGGACTGAAGGGCTACGAGTCCGCCACCTGGTACGGCATCGTCGCGCCGGCCCAGACGCCTGCCGATGTCATCAACACGCTGAACACCGAATTGGTGGCGATTATCCGGCAACCGGAGGTACGCCAGCGGCTGTCGAACGAGGGCGCCGACCCGGTCGGAAGCTCAGCCGCCGAGTTCGGCGCGCACATCCGCTCCGAAATCGAGAAGTGGCGGAAAGTCATCCGGGCTGCCGGGATAGAACCTAGCTGAGCCCGGATGAGTGACGGGTGATGAGTGACGAAAGGACGTTCAAAGTTCCGAGTTCAAAGTTCAATGTTGCACATAAAGGGGGCGCGCACCTTTTTCTCTCATTGCCCCATCTCAAAAATGTGTGCGTCCCCTTTATGAGGCCGCCTTCTTGGCGATGATCAAACAGCGCGGGATGAGCCCGGCTTGCGGCTCGCCCCGATCGGAATCGCGAGGCTGTGAGACCGCAGCATAACGGTTGGTAACGGTCCGACAGCGCTGGCTGCGGCAATCAGCGTGTTGCGATCCGCGCGCGACAACAAGGCAAGATCGCCTCCCTCGAAATAGACCAACGCCTTCAGAGCGGCCGCCGGCTGAAACGACTTTCCGAACATCGCGCGGGCGGCCGCGAGCCCCTGCGCCATCGACCGACCGGCCCGTATCATCGCAACAATGTCCTCGTAGTCCTTCTTCTCCGGCCGTTGAAGAATGACTTTGAGTTTGTGTGCCATCAAGTCATCGAGGGATGCCACTTCGAGCACGCCGTCCCGGGTGAGCAATGGATCACCGACCCGCCCGAACGTCAACCCGCCAAAAAACGACAGCTTGACCGCTCCCACGCTGCTGCGCGGCGCGGCGGGCGCCAGAACCACGAGAGTGTCTCTTGCATCCTGCAGCGTCGTGGCCGCACGCATGAACGGGAATGTGGCGCGTATCAGGTCCTTGTCCAGGGGCCGATCGTGAAAAAAGTCGAAATCCACCGAGCGGCGATGACCGAGATGGAGCGAGATCGCGGTCCCGCCATAGAGCACGAAACCGAGATCGACGCTCGGACGCAGTTCCGGCCACAGCCGCCTCTGCCCGGGCGGCAGCTTTGCGAGCCTTAGAGCGATCGTGGCAATCACCGGATCGCCCGCGTCGGCAGCGGCGGCACGCGACCCGGGCGCGCGAGACCCAGCCGGTAATGCCAATACGTCCAGGACGGCGCTGAGAAACGCCCCGGCTCCGCTTGACGGAGCGCGGCGGCAAGTGTTTCACGGCCGAGCGCCGATTCAAGCCGAACCGCGTCGTCGTAGTCGCCAAGTTCCATGACCTGTGATACCACCAGATGCGGTCGTGCCAGCGCCTCGCCCGGCGAGAGCCACCACACGTACTTACTGGCCAACCGGCGCAGGAATGCAGTCGCAGGCGAAGATCGCCGTTTCTTTGGCCGCCCCGCGGCGCGCCTGACGATCGCCGTGCCGACGGGGATCGCCCAATGATGGCCGATTCGCCGCGCGCCCGGGACGCGCCCAGCGGCAAGAAGCTGCAAAACTCGCGCTCGGGTGACACCCTCGCGCGCGGCGAACTGCGACACGGAAAGAAGCTGCTCCACGGCGTTGCGGGCGGCGGCAATCATTCAGCCATTCTACCAGTAATCCCTTCTCATGTGATAAGAGATTACTTCGCCCGTGCCGCTGGCATCGCTCCATCTTGAAACGCGTGACCCGTAATGGGTGAAAAGGAAAGTTGACAGTCAGCAGTGGTGAGTCATCAGTCGTCAGTCATCGGTAGCTTCCAACTGCTCACTGCAAACTGCATACAGTCTTGTCCAACATGGTATGAGTCTGAACCGGCTAAGTGAAGTCGGAGTGACATTTCCAAGATGCGGAAAAGTCACTCTGACCCTGAGATCGATAGCGCCATAAAGGCGCGACGAGCATGAGTGCGGCCTTGCCTCGACTAAAATGGCCATTTATAATCGTGAAATGGACATTTCGGTCACCGAGTTCAAGCATCGCTGCCTGGAGATCATCCGCCGCGTCGAAAAGACCGGCTATCCCGTCGCGATCACGCGTCGCGGCAAGATCGTCGCGCGCCTGCAGCCTCCGCCGACGGCCAGGACGCAGGCCGGACTGAAGCCCTGGGAACAGCTGCGCGCGCTGGGCGGCCGGCTGCTTGCCGGGCCGGGCGAGTCCGTGCTGCGCGACGAGGACTTCGAGGCGTTGCGTTGAATGTCCTGCTCGACACCCATATCTGGATGTGGTGGCTGACGCCCGGCTCGCCCCTGACGCGTGTGGAGCGCAATGCGCTGGATGCCGCTGCCGAGCGGCGCGAGGTCAGTCTTGCGGCGATCAGCCTGTGGGAAGCGCAGATGCTGCATCGGAAAGGCCGCCTGGAGTTGCCGCTGCCTTTTGCCGAATGGCTCGTGCGCGCGGCAGACAGCCGGATAGTCTCGGTGATTCCACTCGATGTCGAGACCGTGCTGGCTCTCGATTCCCTGCCGCAATCCTTCCACGGCGATCCGGCCGACCGGCTGATCGTCGCTACAGCCAGGGGACACGCGTTGCCGCTCGCGACTCGCGACACGACGATACGCCGCTCACGTTTGGTCCGCCTCTGGAAACCCGATCAAGAAGCAGGGAGATCGTGAGGTCGAGGAACCGGGAGATCGTCAAATCGGGAGGTCGTGAGCTCGCGAGATCGACAAGTATTTCCCCTCTCACGCTCTCCCGCTCTCACGCCCTCACGTTAGTTTCATCCCTCATCCCTCCGCTCATCCCTATTGCTTGAAAAAGAAAACCCCTCCGGAGAGGGGTTCGAGCGGATCGCGGAGAGCGGAGCCGGAAAAACGTAAAGCTTTCCGAATCCGCCTCCAACCCTGCCTACATCATTTTTCAACTCGCCTATACTGTACGGAACCGTGGACATCGAAACACAAACGAAAGTGAGATAATCGATGCGTCTCTACCTCGTTCAGCATGGAGACTCCCTTCCAAAGGAAGTGGATACTGAGCGGCCGTTGAGCCCACAGGGGCGCAAGGACATCGAGGCACTGGCGGCCTTCCTCAAGGGGCGGGTGCGCGTGGCCCGCATCCTGCACAGCGGCAAGACGAGAGCCCGGCAGACTGCAGAGCTGCTTGCGCCTGCCGTTGCCGGGAGCCGGCCCCTTGAGACCATCTCCGGTATAGATCCGCTTGATTCACCCGAACACATCGCAACTCAGTTGCAGGATTGGAATGACGACACACTGATCGTTGGTCACCAGCCCTACATGGGCAAGCTGGTAGCGCGACTTGTGATTGGCTCCGAAGCGCACGGCGTTGTTGTCTTTCAGCCGGGCACCCTCGTCTGTCTCGAACGTGCGCCTGACGCACGCTGGGCGGTGACCGCGATGCTGCGCCCGGAACTGCTCGTTCAGCGCGGATAACTCGTCCGTCTTGAGCGTGGCCGGGATCACCACATCGTCGATCATCCATCCACGGGAATGATGGCGCCGGTAATGAAGTTGGAACCATCGGACGCGGGCACGACCGCGATGCCTTTCAGTTTGTCCGGACCTCCCGTGCGCCCGGGCGGATTCTCGCGATTGATGTTTTCGTTGTTTTTTTCGTAGACCGTCTGGTTGCGCGGGGATTCAGGGACCCAGCGAGTCAATTTTTTC
Source organism: Betaproteobacteria bacterium RIFCSPLOWO2_12_FULL_62_58 (assembly GCA_001772005.1). GTDB lineage: Bacteria > Pseudomonadota > Gammaproteobacteria > Burkholderiales > SG8-41 > DSOT01. Next base: position 11,221 of record MERI01000274.1, read on the forward strand.
GGTCTTGAAGTCGGCGGGCATGACGATCTCCAGTATTTCGAGGTCGTCGCTGTGACCGATTTCGCGGTGGCGGATGGATGGCGGCTGAAAGACGCAGGTTCCTTCCACCAGCCGCACCAGACCCTTTTCTTCATACTCGAACTCGATCCAGCCCTTCAGCACGTAAACCATCTGGAATGTCGTCCGGTGCACATGGGGTTCTCCCCCCGTGAACGGCGCCCCGGGGACGGCGCGCAGGTGCCACGCGACGACGCGCCCCTCCGTAGCCTTGTCGATATCGAGGTAGCGGTACTCCAGATACGAACGCAGGCCGCGTTCAAACTTTCCATCACGCAGATGGCTGACGGTGAAGCCCTTGGTGCTCATCGATCAATTCCCTTCCTAAGGTTTACGGTTTAAGGTTCAAAGTTCAAGGTTCAAAGTTCAAAGTTCAAGGTTCGAGGTTCGAGGTTTAAGGATTGAAACTTGAAACGCGGAACATTGAACTTGGAACTTGCAATTTGGCTCTTGAGACATGTCTCACTCCGGTTTGATGCCGGCGGCTTGCACGACCTTGCCCCACTTGGCGAGATCGTTGCGAATCTGCGATGCGAACTCCGCGGGGCTGCTGCCGATCGGTTCTGTGCCGAGGCTCGCCAGGCGTTCCTGCACTTCCGGCAGCTTCAGCGCCTTGATGATTTCGCCGTGCAGCTTGGTCACGATCTCGCGGGGAGTCTTGGCAGGCGCAAGAAAGCCGTACCATGAACCCGCCTCGAAGCCTTCGAGACCCGACTCGGAGAGCGTGGGCACATCAGGGATCGCGCCAGAACGTTTGAGCGCAGAGATCGCAAGCGGACGCAAGCGACCGGCGCGTACATGCGGAACAGAAGAAAACATTGAATCGTACGGCAGTTTGGCATAAAGCAGCGGGTTCATGGACAACGGGCCGGTGGTGCCGAGCAGCAGGGTGTAGCCGTCGGCCTGCGCCCTGGCTACGATCTCCGTGCCGATGATGTTCGAGGCGCCGGGGCGGTTGTCGACCACGAAGGTTTGCCCGAGACTCTTGCCGAGTTGTTGCCCGAAGAGTCGTGCGGTGATGTCAGCCCCGCCGCCCGCCGCGGCCGGCACGATTATTCGCACTGCCTTTCTCGGATAACCCGCCGCAGCATCCTGCGCCGCCGCCGGACCCGCCGAATGCAGCGCGAGCGCGAGACACCCGCCCACTAGGAGTTTGTCGGGCTTAACAGTCCGCACAGGCTGCTAAAGCAAAACCGGCCAACAACTCGGAGGAAAGTCCGGCCGAAGCGGTCGAACCGGGAGTAAAGAAGTGGTAAATTCTCATATCTTTCATCCTCCCACGTAATTTACTTGCTGCCGGTTTTGCATAAGGAGTTTGTCGAGACTAAGTCCGACAAACTCCTGGAGGTAGTATACGATAGAACAATTGAATACCGTATCTCGGCCCCGGGCGTCGCAGGCGCGGCGTCCGCAATCCAATCCCGCACAACCCGAAGGAGAACTCACTCATGCTGGCCGATGTGCCGTTTCTTGCCACGAACTCCGATGAGATCGAGTGGGACGACAATGTCACGCTGTTTCAACTGCCCACCGGGGCCCACAAGATTCATCCCAATCTCAAGATCAAGGTGTTGATGCGCGACGACAAGCAAGGGCAGGTCGCCGCCCTGGTCAAGTTTCCGCCGGGCTACGTCGAACCCGTGCATCAGCACGTCACGTCGCACTGCGTCGTCGTGCTTGAAGGCGAACAGCACGTCGCCGGCAAGGTTCTGAAAAAGGGCGACTTTCATTACGCTCCCCCCAACACACTCCACGGACCGTTCGAGTATCCGGTAGGAGGGATCGTCTTCGCGGTGTATCGCTTTCCCCCCGCCGCGCAGCAATAATCATGGCCAGGAAACCTGCCGCCGCGCAGCGCCTTGAAAGCGCTCCGCTGTTGATCCGGCGCATCGACGCGATCCCCGTCTCCATACCGCTCGTGCAGGCCGTCCTGATGGGCGGCGGCCAGAAATTCACGCATTCGGAATCGCTGATCGTGCGCGTCGAAGCGGTGAACGGACTCGTCGGCTGGGGCGAGGCCTCGGCCGCTCCGACCATGACGGGAGACTCGCTGGAGGGAATGGTCGCCGCGGTCGAACGTTATTTCGCCCCGTTACTGATCGGGCAGAACGCCCTCGATCTGGGTATGCTGGCGCGGCGGCTGGCGCATGCCGTGATCGGCAACACCGGGCCCAAAGCCGCATGCGACGTCGCGCTTCACGACCTGGTGGGAAAATATCTTGGCGTTCCGGTCAGCGCTCTCCTGGGCGGAAAGGCGCGCACCTCGGTCCTCGCCCTGACGCAGCTTGCCAATCCCGACGTCGAAAAAGACTTGGCCGAAGCCAAACAGAAAAAACGCGCGGGCTACGGATTCTTCAAGCTCAAGGTCGGCGTGAAACCGGTCGAAGAGGAGATTGCATCGGCCTACGCCCTGCGCAAAGCGCTGGGCCCCGAGGTGCTGCTGTGCGCTGACGCCAACATGGGCATGACGGCGGCAGAGGCGCGCAAGTATGTCGCCGGCGCCGCCGACGCCGGACTGCTGTTCCTCGAGCAGCCGTTGCGCGACAACGATCTCGCCGGCATGCTCGCCCTGGCGCGCATGAGTCCCGTTCCTCTGTGCGCGGATGAGTCGGCGCACAGCATCGAAGCCATCATCGACATGCAGCGGCAGGGCGCCATCGCGGGCGTCAACATCAAGACCATCAAGATGGGCGGACTTGTCGGGGCCATGCGGACGGCGGTGGTAAGTGATGCGCTGGGGCTCGCCGTCAACCTCGCCAGCAAGACCGGGGAGTCGAGCATCGGCGCCGCGGCCCTGGTGCACCTTGGCTACACGGTACCCAATCTCGACTGGGGCATTAACCTCACCAATCAATACCTCGCGACCGATCTCGTCAAGCAACCGCTGCGGCAGAAGGACGGCAGCTTTGAATGCCCGGCCGGTCCCGGCCTGGGCGTTGAAGTTGACGAGGGGGCGCTGCGCAGGTTCCGGGCGAAAAAACACTGAATGAAGCGGCCTGTCACGGTCTTGAGCGGTTTCCTGGGCAGCGGCAAGACCACGCTCCTCAATCACGTGCTGAAGGGGGATCACGGCCTGCGCATCGCGGTCATGGTCAACGATTTCGGCGAAGTGAACATCGACCAGGACCTGGTCGTCGGCCAGACGGGCGAGGTGCTCGAGTTGTCGGGCGGCTGCGTCTGCTGCACGATACGCGGCGACCTGCTGGAATCGGCGCGCTCGCTGCTGACGAGCGGCCGGGATTTCGACTACGTGATCATTGAGACATCGGGACTGGCCGAGCCCTCCAGCGTCGCGCAGACGTTTCTTGTGCCCGAACTCGAACAAAGCTTCAGGCTCGACGCCGTGATCACCGTGGTCGACAGCGCCAATGTGGAAACGTGGCTCGCGCGCGACCAGACTGCCACCGAGCAGATCAGGGTTGCGGATCTGCTCGTGATGAACAAGCTCGATCTGGTCACGCCGGAGGATGTCGACCGGCTTAGACCCCGGCTCGCCGGCATCAATCCCAATGCCCGGGTGCTGCCTTCGATCAATGGCAATGTCCCCACCAATCTGTTGCTCGACATCGACGCGCATCAACCCGCGCCGCCGGGAGGACAGGGTGCCGCGCACGACCATGCGACTCATAGTGCCGTGTTAAGCGTCGCGTTTGAGGATCACATCGAACTCGACTACGACCGCTTCGACGCGTTCCTTCAATCGTTACCCGAGGGCGTCTTCCGCGCGAAGGGAACGGTCGCGGTTCGCGGCTTGAAGCGCCGCGTCATCTTTCACCGGGTGGGTGGCCGCAACGTGCTCGACCAGGGCGCGCCGTGGAATGACGAACGCCGATCCTGCAAGGCAGTTTTTCTGGGTCAGGACTTCGATGCCGACCGGTTATTGGCGCAATTGCAGGCGTGCGCCGCGCGGCCTGCAAGTGGTAGTAAATCGGCGGCAGATTCTTCCCAGGCAGCGTGAGCTGCCGCCACCCGGCGTGCGCCAGGTTCCTGCCTACTTTTTCTCCTCGACCCGGCCGATCGCACTGATCACCTCGGCCAGCCGCTTCGCATCGCGGTCCCAGAACTTCTGGAACTCGGGCGCGTCGAGATAGTGGATCGGCGTGCTGAGCTTGGCCATGGTCGCCTTGAAGTCCGGATCTTCGACTGCCCTGCGCGCTGCGTCGCGCAACACTTTCATGGCCGCGTCCGGTGTCGCCGACGGTGCGAACAGTCCGACCCAGACGTAATACTCGATGTTATAGCCGAGTTCCATGAACGTCGGGACGTCCGGCAGCAAGTCGTGCCGTTTACCGCCCCATCCCGCCAGTCCACGCACTTTCCCGGCCTTGATGTGCGTGCTGAGCGCCGCCGGGCCGCCGGCCGTCATGTCGACATGACCGCCCAACAAAGCCGTAAGCGCGGGCCCGCCGCCGCTGGTGGGCACATGGCGCATCTTGAGCTTTTCCGCCTGCAGGAACATTTCGATCGGTATATGCAGCGCGCCGTATATCCCGGACGAGGAGAATACGAGCTGACCCTGGCGCTGCCTCACGTCCGCCACCAGTTCCTTGATGGATTTCCACGGGCTCTCGCTGCGGACGACAAGATACGTGGGATCCGTCCAGATCAGCGCGATCGGCGCGAGTTGGTCCAACGTGTACGCGGGCTTGCGGTCGAACAGTTTGTCGGCCTCCGGAACCATCGAGATCGTCGATGCGGTAATGAGCACGGTGTAGCCATCGGGTTTGGCGTTGGCCGCCACCGCCGTGCCGACCGCACCGACGGCCCCCGGCCGGTTTGAAATCGACACCGGCTGCCTGACGATTTTTTCCATCGCCGCCGCGAGCGGACGCGCAGTGAGGTCGACGAAGCCGCCCGGGGGAAACGGCACTACCATGGTGATCGGCCGGTTCGGGAACGGTTCCTGCGCACCCACCGCCGCAGGGAACGCGAGCAGCGATAACACCCATAGCAAGTTCCTGGTCATTGTCGTTCCTCCGTAATGCATTATCTAGAATTACGTCACCGCGTGACACCTAAGAGTAAATCGCGCGACGCAACCACCCCGTCCGCTTCGCGTCCACCCCTCCTTGAAAAAGGAGGGGAGACTTACTTTTCCCCTCCTGCCCGAGGAGGGGTGCC
>MERI01000274.1:16462-20308 GCA_001772005.1 Betaproteobacteria bacterium RIFCSPLOWO2_12_FULL_62_58
GAGACTTACTTTTCCCCTCCTGCCCGAGGAGGGGTGCCCGGAACGAAAGCGGGGCGGGGTGGTCTGGTTTGGTGTCATACGGATACGTAAAACTCAATAGTTTACGTTGCACGAGCTGTCACGATGCACTGGAATGCCTATGTCTTGCCGTGGGCGGTCGTGCCGAAAGCGCCCTTCTGCTCCAGCTCACGAAGATCCGCGTCGTTGAGAGACAGCAGTTCCTTCAGCACGGCGCCGGTGTGCTCGCCCAGCCGCGGCGGCGGGAGATAGGGCTCGGTATCATCCGCCGAGAAATGAAACGGCGCCCCCACCACGCGCAGCGCGCCGCTGGTGGGATGCACCAGCGTTTTGAGCAGACCCAGCGCCTCGATCTGGGAATCGGACAAGATACGATCGATGGTATGGATCGGTCCGCACGGCACTTCCGCATCCGCCAGCAATTTGACCCACTCGTCCGTGTTTCTCTCGCGGAACCATCCGCTCACGAGTTCCTCGACTTCGGACCGGCGCGGGATGCGGGCGCGGTTTTCCGCATACCGTGGATCATCCGCGAACTCGGGGTGGCCCATGACCTTGCACAAGCGCCGCCACTGGCCGTCGTTGCCGACGGCCAGGGTCAGATTCCCGTCCCGGGTCGGAAACACCTTGTAGGGGACGGTGTTCGGATGCCCGTTGCCAAGCCGCACCGGTTTCTCCCCGGCCATCAGATATCCGGCGGTAAGATTGGGCATGACCGCCAGACAGCTCTCCAGCAGCGAAAGGTCCACGCGCTGGCCCTTGCCCGATCGTGTTCGCGCCTGAAGCGCGCCCAGTATCGCCACCGCCGAATAGAGCCCCGTCACCAGGTCCACAATGGCGACCCCGACCCGCATCGGCGCGCCGTCGGGTTCGCCCGTGACGCTCATGAGCCCCCCCATGCCCTGGGTGATGACGTCGTACCCCGGCCGGCCGGCGAGGGGACCGGTCGTGCCGTAGCCGGTGATGGAACAGTAGATGAGACCCGGGTGGAGCGCGCTCAAGCGCCCATAACCCAGACCCAGCGACTCCATCACCTCGGGGCGGAAGTTCTCCAGGATCACGTCGCTCGCCTGCGCGAGTCTCAACGCCAGCTCGCGCCCGCTCTGCGTCTTGAGATCGAGCACGATGCTGCGCTTGTTGCGGTTCACCGAAAGAAAGTAGGTGCTCTCTCCGTCCGGCATGAAAGGCGGGCCCCAGCCGCGCAGATCATCACCACTGCCATCGCGCTCCACCTTGATGACATCTGCGCCGAGGTCTCCCAGCACCATCGCGCAGTACGGGCCGGACAACACGCGGGAGAAGTCGAGTACGCGAATCCCCTCGAGGGGCCTCGACATCGATCATTCCTCCGGCAGCAGGTAGTAACGCTCCCGAGCGTGGGCGAGTTCTTCGCGGATGACCTTCAACTCGTCCGCAGTCGGCGCGGCCAGAACTTCATAACCGTCCTTGATCTTGATCGGCCAGCCAAATGAAGCCTTCGCTTCTTCCGGGCTTATGTCTGCATGGAGGGCGGCGAGGTACATCTCGCCCTGTTCGTCAAACTTGCAGAGGCCCAGCGGATTGACCAGGGTGCTGGGACCGGTGCCCGGCTTGTAGCCGAGACGGCTGCGCTCCTGCGCTCCACCCAGGTAGCCGGGACTCGTGATGTAGTCGACACGCTCGGGATAACTGCGCTTGCTGCTGCTGGCGTTAACCAGCGTCAGGTTGCGACCCAGGCTGGAGAGTTCCGTCCCGCCGCCGGAGCCGGGCAAACGAACTTTGGGCCTGGCGTAGGGACCCACGGCGGTGGTATTGACGTTGCCGTAGCGGTCGATGATCGGGGCTTCGAGCAGCGTCATCTGCACCCTGCCGGAGCCGAGCCACATGTAGAGCGCATCCAGGCTGCCCGCACAGACCGGCGCGCCCTCCGCCGCGACAAGATCGCAGGGCGAGGTGGGAAAAGTCGGCGTCAGGCGGTCCTCCACGATCCCGTTCTCGTAAACGACGACGATATTCGGCGCATGCAGGCGGCGGGCGATCCGCGCCATCAGCATCGGCCAGTGAAACCCGACGAAGAGGACTTCGCCATTCGTAATGCAGCGAGCCCCCGTTACCAGCATCTGCTCAAAGCGTGTGGCGCTCATCACCAGTACCTTTTGTGCCGCGCTTCCAGCTCCGCCGTGCGTTCTTCGCCGAGCTTTCTGATGAAGCCCGCGTGGTCGCCGGTGGCGAGCACCCACTCGTCGATGTAGCGGCGAAAGCCTTCCTCCGTGCGGGACATTTCACCGTAAAGGGCGTGGTGGGCGAGATCGCGGTAATAGTAGCCGTAGGAATCCGTCGGGTGGGCCGCCCAGGGTTCCACCACGACCGCATCCACCATGAAACCGGGAGCCACGCTCGCTTCGGGATGCTGCCGGATGACTTCGGTGTCCACCAGTTCTTCCGCGATGACGACGAGTTTCCGGCAGGCGGCCATGGCGAAGCGCATCTCTCCCGTCGGCCCGAACAACTGGGCGTTGCCGTACTGGTCCGCCCGGTGGACGTGGAAAAACCCCAGGGCGGGCTTGAGGGGCGGAACCACGCAGACCGGCCCGCCGCCGAAAGGGTTCTCCACCACGGCAAACTTGTCCCGGAGGAAGGTTCTCTGCGTGAAGTGCCCGGCGCCCTGCACCGGTGTCGTCGGCATGAAGGGCAGATCGCAGGCGCCCGCCGCCAGCGCCGTCGTGAACGCGCCGTAGCTCAATTCCTCGATTTCGATCGCATGCGGCTTGCCCTGCTCCAGCGCCCGGCGAAAGCAGTGCGCCGGCACCGGCCCCACGGAATTCCAGACGTGGCAGGACAGCACGCGCGTGACACACCCGGCCCCGACCAACTGGTCCACCAACACCCCGCCGGAGGTCTTCATGATGAAAAGGCTTTTCCGTTGCTGGCGGATGAGCTCGTGGGCGAGGGCCGTGGGATCGCTGAACGCGAACCCGCCGATCAGGAGTTCCTGGCCGTCGGGCGCAAAGCGCCTCACGGCCTCCTTCATTGAAAGGATCGGCTTCTCGCCGGTACTCACTTCGCGATGACCTTGAACTGGGTGCGATTGACCAGCTCGGGACGCAGCTTTTCCAGATTCATCGCCTTGATCGCGTTCAGACGGAAGAACTTGGCGAGATTCTCTTGCTTGAATGTCCGCTTCTTGCCGCCCCATTCGAGACCGTTCTCGACGAACTGCGAGAAATCATTGATCCAGTCCTTCGGGGTAAGCGCTGGAAAATCGGAACCGTAGACGAACTTCTCGGGCACGACAGAATTCATGTAATGAAAGACGCAAGGCTGATGGGCGAAGATGTAGGTAGGCATCCAGCCGGAAAGGTCGAGGTAGACGTGCTCGTGGCGCGTGATTACGGCAAGCGCCTCCTCGGTCCAAGGCCAACCGTAGTGGCTCATGATGATGCGCAGGTCCGGGAAATCGGTCGCCACCTCATCGAGGAACTCGGGACGACACGTGCGGATGGTGCAGCGGGTCATGCGCGTGGTACCGGTGTGAAACAGGACCGGGAGACCGTACTCCACGCATTTCTCGTAGAGGGGATACGCGCGTTCGTGGTCATTCGGGAAAAAGTTCTGGTAGGCGGGATGGAACTTGAGTCCCACGATCCCGTATTCCTTCACGCAGCGGTCGAGTTCCCGCAGCGCGCCCTTGCGATCCATGTGCGGGTCGATGCCGGCATAACCCAGATAGAAACCATCGTGCTGCTTGCAGTACTTGCTGATGTACTCGTTGGGCAGACAGGAAGCCCAGGTCGTGCAGGCGTTCATGTTGACGACGACCGCCAGATCGACGATCCCATCCTCTTTCAG
>MERI01000275.1 GCA_001772005.1 Betaproteobacteria bacterium RIFCSPLOWO2_12_FULL_62_58
CTCTTCATTTCGCTTGCGCTCGGTGATGTCTTCGGCCACGCCGGCAACGCGGTAAATTTCGCCGGCATCGTTGCGTATCGGGAAACTGCGTGCGTGGATCCAGCGGAGGGTCCCGTCCGGACGCACGATCCGGTACTCGTATTCGAACTTCCCCGCCGACATTTCTTTCTTGTATTTCTCGTAGGTCGACGCCCGGTCATCCCGGTGGAACGTCTCGGTCCACGATTCCGGATTCGCATACAGGCTTTCCCGGCTGTGGCCCCAAATGTCTTCGTAGGTCGGGCTGATGTACAACATGCGATTGCTGTCCGCATCGACGAGGAAGAACACGTCGCGAATGTTCTCGGCCAGCTGCCGGAAACGCTCTTCGCTCTCGCGCAACCCAATCTCAGCCTCACGGGTCTCCCGCTCCAGCCGATTGCGGTCGAGCGCCGCTCGCACTGCCGCGCCGAGCCGCTGGAGCCGTTGCTTGAGCACATAGTCGATGGCGCCGGCTTTGAGGCACTCCACCGCCTCCTCCTCGCCAAGTGTGCCGGAGATGACAATCACCGGCAGATCCGGTTGCTTCTCGCGGACCCGCTTCAACGCCGACATCCCGTCGTAGTCCGGCAGGCTGTAATCGGTCAAGACCAGGTCGAATGCCCCCCGCTCGAGCGCCGACTCAAAAGCTTCCTTTCGGTCCACCCAGACGATCTCGCAGGAAAGTCCCTCGGTTTTCAGCTTCTGCCGAACCAGTTCCGCATCGCGCGGATCGTCCTCCAGATGCAGCACTCGAATCGGGTGGTTCATCCCGGCCTCTGGTTTATATCTCTCACGCGCTTAGTATCCAAGCCGGCCGCCCCTAGGAGTTTGTCGGGGCTAAGTCCGACTAACTCCTAGGCACACTACCCGGCGGCGGCTCGTTCAGGACCGCCCAGAACGCCCCCACTTGCTTCACCGCGTCGATGAAATCCTTGAACTTCATCGGCTTTACGACATAGGCGTTCACGCCCAGCCGGTAGGCGGCCTGCAAATCGCGATCCTCGCGCGAGGAAGTCATGACCACCACCGGGATCGTGCTGAGACCGGGCTCGCCCTTGATCTGGCGCAGCACCTCTATTCCGTCCACCTTCGGCATCTTCAGGTCCAGCAGCACGACCGCCGGGTTGCCGTTGGCCCGGCCGGAGAACTCGCCCCGCCGATAGAGGTAGTCCAGCGCTTCGGCGCCGTCGTGCAGGTGCAGGACCTCATTCGCCAGGTTGTGGGCCGCCAGTGCGTGGAGCGCCAGTTCCGCGTCTCTGGGGCTGTCTTCGACCAGCAGGATACGTTTGAGGGAAAGCATAGGAGTTAAGAATTAAGAATGAAGAATTAAGAATTAAGAGTTAAGCATTAGGGGAAAACAGATCGGGATTGGCTATCGTGCGGGTGATGACCGCAGCCCTCGAACCTATTCGCAATTCAGCCTGCTTATTCATTTTTTCAACTCTTCGCTCTTAATTCTTAACTCTTCATTCTTCATTCTTAACTCTCTCTTTTTCCCGTATTTGGAACTGAGAAGAATGGACGAAAGAATCCTGGTGAGCTGTTCGGTTTCGTCCACCAATTCTTTCAGGGCGGCGGGAGCGACCAGTTCGGCTTCGCCGATCAACCGGAGCCAGTACGCGGACTCGCGCGCCTCTTTGTAGGCGATGGACACTTTAGCGATGAAATCAGGCCGGCTCTGTCCGCCTTGGGCTTCGTGAACATTCGCGCCGATGGACGTTCCCGATCGCAACAATTGCCGGCCTAAAATTTGCCCGACGCTGTCCCGCGCCAAGGTGCGATAAAGCCGGATAATGCGCAGCGAATAGGCCACCGTCCGCTCGGTGATGACCGGAGCCCTCGAACCCATTCGCACTGCTGACTGCTCATTCATTGTTTTCACTCTTCACTCTTAATTCTTCACTCTTAACTCTTAATTCTTCACTCTTAACTCTTAATTCTTAATTCTTCACTCCCTCTTTTCAGCGTGAAATAAAACGCGGCGCCCTGATCCGGCGCGGCCTCGGCCCACACCCGGCCGCCGTGGCGGGCGATGATGCGCCGGACGTTGGCCAGTCCGATGCCCGTGCCCTCGAACTGGTCCGCCCGGTGCAGCCGCTGGAACACCCCGAACAGCTTGTCCGCGTACTTCATGTCGAACCCCACGCCGTTATCGCGCACGAACAGGACGAGCCGCCCGTCTTCCTCGCCGGCGCAGCCGATCTCGATTACCGCCGGATCTTTGGGGCGCGTGTACTTCACCGCATTGCCCAGCAGATTGGCGAACACCTGTTTGAGCATCGCAGGATCGCCTGTTGCCGCCGGGAGCGGCGAAACCTTCCACACGATGTTGCGCCCCGGGGTGGACGTCTCCAGATCGCGGATGCCGTTCCGCACCAGAGCGCCCAGATCGACCTGGGTCTCGCGCATCTCGGCGTGATTCATGCGCAGGAACGAAAGCAGATCGTCGATCAATTCGCCCATCTCCCGCCCTGCGCCGGCAATAACGTCCAGATGGTGCCTGGCCTCGGGCGACAGCGTGCTGCCGGCGTCCTCACCCAGCATTTCGGCGTAACCCTGGACGTGCCGCAGCGGCGCGCGCAGGTCGTGCGAAACCGAGTAGGAGAGCGACTCGAGCTCTTTGTTCGCGGCTTCGAGCTGCGCGGTGCGCTCGGCCACCCTGCGCTCCAGGTCCGCGTTGAGCCCCTGAATCACGTCCCGCTGCGCCTGCATCAACTCGAAGGCGTGGTCCAAAGCCGCCATCAGGTTCCCGATTTCGCCGCGCGGGTAGGGTTTGCCGATGCGCGCGCCGAAGTTCCCGCCGCTGAACCGCGCGACGGCCGCAATGATGCGCGCTGCCTGGCGGCGAATGCCCAACTCCACCAGCGCCCACGCGCCGGCGAATACCAGCAACCAGACAACGGCCAGCGTCGCAAGCGCCTGACTCAGGTTTCGATTCGCCGTCGCGAGCAGATCCTTCCTGGACACCCCGACCAGGACGTGCAATTGTGCATCGGGAAACTCGGGCAGCGCACTGACCGCCCAGATCCGCGATACTCCGCCGGCCTCGATATCTTCCCGCACATCCTTGCCTCGGTGCTCCCGAGCAAAGCGAAACAGCGGCGAATCCGCGATAGACGTGCCGCGCAGTTTCTCTCCATCGGGATGCCACGTGAGAACGGTTCCCGTGCCGTCCACGAGCGCGATCACCGCATTTTGTCTTGGCAGCGTCTGCGAACGGGACTGCATGTACTTTTCCAGGTTCAGCGATGCGAGCAGCACAAACCTCGGCTCGCCCGTTTCACGCCGCGCGGCGTAGGCGATCTGCAAGACCGCGATTCCGGTCAGGCGGCCGAACGCCGGCTCGACGGCGAGCGGGTTTTCCGAGGTGAGCGCCTGCTGGAAATAATGGCGGTCGGTTAGGTGCAGATCTCTGCCGGTGCGCAGGGAATCGCAAAACAGATCGGCCTGCGGCGTTATCGTGAGTATCCCGGTGTACTGCGGATACTCCTTGAGCACATCGGCCAAAAAGGCGGAGCACGCCGCCCGGTCCTGCGTATCGAGATCGCGCGCCCGGGACAATCCGTAATGAAGCTGTGCTGTGCCCCGGACCGTATCTCTCAGGTCTCGCGCAACGCGCTGGGCCGCGGCAGCCAGATCGCGCTGCGCGGCGCCGATCTCGAAGTCGCGACGTTCGAGAAACTGCATCCCGCCCACCAACGCAGGGATGAGCGTGGCGAACACAATCAGGAGCAGCAGCCGGGTGCGGATGCTCAAAGGCTGGCCTCCCGAGAAGAGTGCGGGCACGTCCTGTTCATTGCCCTTGTTCTGACGGTGATGGCTTCATGGTGAAATAGAACGTGGCGCCTTCGCCGGTCTTGCCCTCGGCCCAGATCCGGCCGCCGTGCCGCGCGATGATGCGCCGGACGTTGGCCAGGCCGATGCCCGTGCCTTCGAACTCATCTGCCCGGTGCAGCCGCTGGAACACGCCGAACAGCTTGTCCGCATACTGCATGTCGAACCCCACGCCGTTGTCGCGCACGAACAGGATGAACCGGCCATCCTCTTCTCCGGCACAGCCCATCTCGATCTGCGCCGGATCGCGCGGACGCGTGTACTTGACCGCATTGCCCAGCAGGTTGGCAAGCGCCTGTTTGAGCATTGCGCGATCGCCGGTCACCGCGGGCAGTGGTGCGATCGTCCAGCCGATGTTGCGCCCGCGCGTGGCCATTTCCAGGTCGCGGATCGCCTCCCGCACCAGCGCATCGAGCTCGACGCTGCTTTCATGCATCTCGGCCCGCCCCGTGCGGGAAAACGCCAGCAAATCGTCGATGAGCCTGCCCATGTGCCGGCTCGCATCGACGATCACTTCCAGATAGCGCTGCGCTTCCGGGGAAAGCTTGCCTTCGGTGTCCTCGATCAGCATCGCAACGTAGCCTTCGATATGCCGCAGCGGCGCGCGCAGGTCGTGCGACACCGAGTAGGAAAACGACTCAAGCTCCTGGTTGGCGGCTTCCAATGCAGCCGTCCGTTCCTCGACTCGCCGTTCGAGGTCGCGGTTCAGTTCCAGAATCTCCTCATGCGCCTGGCGAATTTCTTCCAGCGCTTCCTGGAGTTCGGTGTTCTTTTCCTCCAGCTTGTGCACCAGCACTTCGCTGTATTGGTGGAGCACATGAGCCTCGTCCGGCTGGGGAGACTGCGGGCGGCGCTCCGAGGCTTCTTGAATCGCCTCATGCAATGCGTTGAGAACGACGGACGTGGGAGCGGGCTTGATGACGTAACGGTCGGCCCCCACGGTCTGCGCAAGCTGGCGGTCGGAAGCCGAATCGTAGGTGCTGGTGTAAAGGATCAACGGGAGTGCGCTGAACTTTTGGTGCTGGCGAACCTTGTGGCAAAACCGGTAGCCATCCATCCGCGGCATGAGGATGTCCGACACGATGGCGTCCACCGGCTCGCACTCCAGCACGGCCAGCGCCTGCACGCCGTCGGTGGCTTCCAACACGGCGTGCCCCTCGGCCTCGAGTTGCGCGCGGAGCAACTTGCGATTGGTCACGTGGTCGTCAACAACGAGGATGTTCATGGGATGAGCCTTAGGCTTCGCCCTGTTCGGACGACGCAGGGCTGTTGGCCGCGGCGCCCACGATTTGTTCGTGCAGCTTGCGCGTATCGACCGGCTTCACGATGTACGCGTCGCATCCGGCGGCAAGCGCCTCTTCCTTGCTGAATTTTTCGGGCGCGGCGGTGATCGCAACGATGGGGATGTGCAGCGTGTTCGGGTCTTTTTTCAATCGCCGCGCGAGCGCGAGGCCGTCCATGCCGGGCAGTTTCAAGTCCAGCAGAACGACTTCGGGCTTGCGGGCCTTGATTTCCTCCACGGCTTGCTCGGCGGAGGCCTTTTCGAGGACGCGATGGCCGCTCGATTTCAGCACCGCGCTCAACAGCTTCGAATCGGTCGGATCATCTTCGACGAGCAGGATGTTCATGGGTCAGGTTCCTTTCGCTTTGGGTGAGGCGCTTCGTTGGAGGATTTCTGCCACCTGCACGGGCAGTTTGCGCGTGTCGATCGGTTTGGTGATGTAGGCATCGCAGCCGGCCTCGCGCGCCTTCTGGTCATCGCCCTTCATCGCGAAAGCTGTCAGGGCCACAATGCGGACATGCTGGTAGGCGGGGTCCCCTTTCAAAAGCCGCGCCAGGGTCAAACCGTCCATGCCCGGCAGGGCGATGTCCATGAGGATCAGGTCCGGCACGGAGTGCCGGAGCATTTCCTGGGCACGCTCCGCGTCTTCGGCGCTCTCCACGACGTAACCCTCGCATGCCAACACCTCGGACGCGAGCTTCAGGTTGGTCGGATTGTCGTCAACGATGAGGATTTTCATATCACGCCGCCGAAACTTTCGCCGCGCTGAGCGGCAGGATCACCGTGAAGGCGCTTCCTTTGCCCGGCTCGCTCTCGATCTTGATGCTGCCCTTCTGGAATTCGACAATCTTCTTCGTGAGCGCCAGACCTAGACCCGTGCCTTGATAACGCCGCGCCAGGCTGGAATCGACTTGCTGGAACTCGACGAAAAGCTTCCCCAGATCCTCCGGCTTGATGCCGATGCCGGTGTCTGTCACTCGCATGCGCACTCGGTTCGGGCCGTCGAGCGTGGCGACGATATCCACGCTGCCTCCGTCGTCGGTGAACTTGACCGCGTTGGAGAGCAAATTGAAGAGCACCTGCTTGCACTTCTGCTGGTCGAGCGTGACGCTTTCGACTACGGCGGAAATGTCCTTCCCAATGGCGATATTCTTCTTCTTCGCCATCGGCGAGATGACGGAGCAAACCTCCTCGACCGCTTTCGCGAGCGAAAACGTTTCGGGGAACAATTCCATCTTGCCGGCCTCCACTTTCGACAGGTCGAGCACGTCGCTGATGAGCTGCAACAGATGCCGTCCGCTATTGAGGATGTCGCCGAGATACTCCTTTTGCTTGCCGTTGACCTTGCCGGGCTTCTCGTCGATGAGAAACTCGGAGAAGCCGATGATGCCGTTGAGCGGGGTACGCAGTTCGTGCGACATGTTCGCCAGGAACTCGCTCTTCATCCGGTTGGCTTCCTGCAGCGACTGTTCGAAGCGTTTGCGGTCCGTGACATCGCGCGCAGCCGCGAACACACCTTGCAGCTTGTTATCCCGGTCGTAGAACGTGGCCGCGTTGTAGGAGACGACCGTTTCGCTCCCATCCTTCCGGCGCGCCGTGAGCTCGTAGTTGGTGACCTTGTTTTCGCGCAGCACCAGTTTGATGCCTTCCTCGGCGCGGTGGGGGTCGGTGAAATAATTCTTGAAGGGCGTGCCGATCAGCTCCTCGCGCAAGCGGCCCGTCAGCGCGCACATCTGCTCATTGACGTCTGTGATGATGCCGAGCGGATCGGTGGTCATCAGCGCGTCGATGTTCGATTCGATGAGCGAGCGGGTGTAGAACTGCTGGCTGCGCAATTGCACTTCCAGTTCCTTCTGCGCGGTGATGTCACGCGCGCCGGCCAGGATGCCGAGCGGCTGGCCCGCGGCATCGGTGAACACGCCCGCGTTGAAGGACACCGCGATACGCCGGCCGTACCGCGTGATGAGCACCAGCTCGTAGGCGAGCACGCGCTTTTCCCGCAACGTCTGCTGGACGCCGTCGCCGGCGCGCTCCGGCTCGGTGAAATAATCGGCGAAGCGGGAGTTGATAAGGTGTTTGCGCGAGTAACCGGTGAAGCGCGTGGCCTCCTCGTTCACGTCGGTGATCGCGCCGTCGGGCGCAATGGCGAACAGCGCGTCGGCTGAGGCTTCGATGAGCGAGCGGTTGTAAGCCTGCTGCTCGGCCAATTGGCTTTGCAGGCGCGCCTGCTCGGAAATGTCGCGCGCGCTGGCAAAAATACCCTGCACGCGGCCGTCCGCCGCGCGGAACACGGACGCATTGAACGAAACCGTCGCCTTGCGCCCCGTCTTGGTTTTCAGCACCAGCTCGTAGTTCGTGACCACGCTTTCAGCGAACGTGCGCTTGACGCCCGCATCCGCGCGGTCCGGCTCGGTGAAGTAGCGTTTGAACGGCGAGCCGATCAATTCCTCGCGCGTGTAGCCGGTCATGCGGCACATCTGGTCGTTCACGTCGGTGATGAAGCCTTCGGGGTCCACCGTAATAAGACCGTCCACGGACGACTCGATCAGACCGCGCAGGTAAGTCTGTTGCTCGCGCAATTGCTCCTCCAGCCGGACTCGGTCGGTGATGTCGCGGGCGCTGGCGAAAATGCCTTTCACGTTGCCCGTCGGATCTTTGAAAACCGAGGCGTTGAAGGACACCTGCAACTGTCGGCGAGAGCGGGAAATCAGCGTCAGCGCGTATTCGGTGACGACGCCCCGGTCGAAGGTCTGCTGCACGCCGGCGCGGGCGCGCTCGGGCTCGGTGAAGTAATCGGCGAATGGCGCGCCGATCAACTCCGTGCGCGTGTAGCCGGTCATCTGGCACATCCGGTCGTTCACATCCGAGATTGTGCCGGCCGGGTCCACGGTGATGAGGCCGTCCACCGACGACTCGATGAGGCCGCGGTTGTAAGCCTGCTGGTCGCGGAGCTGTTGCTCCAGTTTCTTCTGCTCGGTAATGTCGCGAGCGCCGGCGAAGACGCCTTGCAGCTTGCTGGCGGCGTCGTTGAACGTGACGGCGTTGTAGGAGACGACGGTCTCCCGGCCGGTCTTGCCGCGGGCGGTGAGTTCGTAATTGGTGACTTTGCCCTCGCGCAACACCAGCTTGATGCCTTCCTCGGCGCGCAGCGGATCGGTGAAATAATTCTTGAAGGGCGACCCGATGAGTTCCTCGCGCGAATGGCCGGTCAGCGCGGCCATCTGCTGGTTTACATCCGTGATGATGCCGAGCGGATCGGTGGTCATCAGCGCGTCAATGTTGGCCTCGATGAGCGAGCGCGTGTAGAACTGCGACGCCTGAATCTGGCTTTCGAGTTGTTTCTGCGCGGTGATGTCGCGGGCGCTGGCGAAGATGCCGCGTACGTTGCCGGATGGGTCTTTGAACACGGCGGCGTTGAACGACACGGGCACTTGCTTGCCCGTGGCGGCCTGCAGGGTGAGCACGTAGTTGGTAACCGCGCCCTCCTTGAACGTGAGCCGCACGCCTTCCTCGGCGCGCTCGCGCTCGGTGAAATAGGACGCAAACGTCGAGCCGATGAGTTGCTCGCGCGAGCGGCCCGCCATGCGGCACATGGTTTCGTTCACGTCGGTGATGGCCATCTTTTCATCCACCGTGACGAGGCCGTCCACCGAGGCTTCGATCAGACCGCGGTTGTAGGCGCGCTCTTCGGCCAACTGCTTTTGCAAGCCCGCCTGCTCGGTGATGTCGCGGGCGCTGGCGAAGATGCCGCGCACGTTGCCCGTGGGGTCTTTGAAAATCGCGGCGTTGAAGGAGACTAGGCTTTCGCGGCCATCCTTGGTGCGAAGGGTCAGCTCGTAATTCGTCACCGCGCCTTTGTCCAACGTAAGCCGGACGCCTTCGGTGGCGCGCCTCGAGTTGGTGAAGTATTTCGAGAACGGCGTGCCGATAAGATCCTCGCGCGAGTAACCGGACATGCGGCACATCGTCTCGTTCACGTCCGTAATCGCTATCATCGGATCCACAGTGATGAGCCCGTCGAGAGAGGCTTCAATGAGACCGCGGTTGTAGGCCCGCTCATCGGCGAGCTGGGTTTGCAGGCGGGCCTGCTCGGTGATGTCGCGGGCGCTTGCGAAAATGCCGCGTACGTTGCCCGACGGGTCCTTGAACACCGAAGCGTTGAACGAGACGCGCAACTGTTTGCCGTCACGTTTGGCGAGCGTGAGCACATAGTCGGTGACGACGCTCTTTTGGAACGTTTCGTTTACGCCGACCGTCGCGCGCTCGCTGTCCGCAAAGTAATCGGCGAAGGGGGTGCCGATAAGTTCCTGACGGGAATAACCGGACATGCGCGACATCTGCTCGTTCACATCAGAAATGCCCCCCTTGGGGTCCACCGTTATGAGACCGTCCACGGAGGCTTCGATGAGACCGCGGTTGTAGGCTTGCGATTCGCGCAGCTGCGTTTCCAGTTCCTTCTGCGCGGTGATGTCGCGCGCGGCGGCAAACACGCCTTGCAGCTTGCCGTCCGCGTCGCGGAAGGTGGACGCGTTGTAGGAAACGACCGTCATCTTGCCCTGTTGCGAGAGCGCGGTGAGTTCGTAGTTCGTCACCTTTCCCTCGCGCAGCACCAGCCGGATGCCTTCTTCGGCCCGTTGCGGGTCGGTGAAGTAGTTCTTGAACGCCGAGCCGATGAGTCCCTCGCGCGTGTAACCGGTGAGCGCCGCCATCTGCTGGTTGACGTCCGTGATGACGCCGACCGGGTCGGTGGTCATCAGCGCGTCAATGTTCGATTCGATGAGCGAGCGGGTGTAGAACTGAGTGGCCTTGAGCTCCTCGGTCAGGCGGATTTCGTCGGAGATGTCCTTCGAGATGAGCAGGTAGCCGATGGCTTTGCCGGCGGCGTCGCGGCGCGGGGTGATCACCACCCGGGCGGTGAAGCGCTGGCCGTTTTTGCGCGCCCGGGCCAGCGTCCCCTCCCATTTGCCATCGCGCAGGGCGGCCTGCATGATTTCGCGGTGCTTGCCGGATTTCACATCCTCCGGTACGTGCAGGATCGAGGAGTTCGCCTTGCCCACCACCTCCTCGGGCTCGTAGCCATACAGCCGCCGCGCTCCCTCGTTCCACAACAGGATTTTCCCGTCGAGATCCTTGCCGATGACCGAATACTCGGTGGAGGATTCGAGGATGTTGGTGATGAAATTCACCGCCTCCTGAGCGTCCCCGACGATGGCGCTGTCGAACAGTTTGGCCCGGGAGATCTCGTCGGCGAAGCGCTGTTCGTTGGTGATGTCCTTCGACATGAGCAGCAGGCCGATGGGCTTGCCGATCGCGTCGCGCCGCGGGGTGACCACGACGCGGGCGGTGAATTGTTCGCCGTTCTTCCGCCGGCGGGTGATCGTGCCCTCCCATTTGCCGTCGCGCAACGCCGCCGCCTGCATCGCGACCGGCTTGCCGGCCGCGATGTCCTCGGGCGTGTGGAGGATGGCCGAGTTGGCCCGTCCAACGACCTCCTCCGGCTCGTAGCCGTAGAGCCGGCGCGCGCCCTCGTTCCAGAGGAGGATCTTGCCCTCGAGGTCCTTGCCGATGATCGAATACTCGGTGGACGATTCGAGGATGCTGCCGATGAATTCGAGCGACTCTTCGGCGGTCCCGACGATCGTGCTGTCAAAGAGTTTGGTTGGCATGGTTATCTCCGCGTTTTGGGCAAGGAAAAATAAAATGTCGCGCCTCTCCCAGCCTCTCCTTCGGCCCACACCCGGCCGCCATGGCGGGCGATGATGCGCCGGACACTGGCCAGGCCGATGCCCGTGCCTTCAAACTCGTCTGCCCGGTGCAACCGCTGGAACACGCCGAACAGCTTGTCCGCGTACTGCATGTCGAACCCCACGCCGTTGTCGCGCACGAACAGGATGGCCCGGCCATCCTCTTCCCCGGCACAGCCCATCTCGATCTGCGCCGGATCGCGCGGACGCGTGTACTTGACCGCATTGCCCAGCAGGTTGGCAAGCGCTTGTTTGAGCATTGCGCGATCGCCAGTCACCGTGGGGAGTGGTGCGATCGTCCAGCCGATGTTGCGCCCGCGCGTGGCCATTTCCAGGTCGCGAATCGCCTCCTGCGCCAGCGCATGCAGTTCGACGCGGGTTTCGCGCATCTCGGCCCGCCCCATGCGCGAAAATGCCAGCAAATCGTCGATGAGCTCGCTCATGTGCCGGCTCGCCTCGACGATCACTTTCAGATAGCGCTGCGCTTCCGCGGAAAGCTTGCCTTCGGCGTCCTCGATCAGCATCGCAACGTAGCCTTCGATGTGCCGCAGCGGCGCGCGCAGGTCGTGCGACACCGAGTAGGAAAACGACTCCAGCTCGCGGTTGATCGATTGCAACGCGGCGGTCCGCTCGGCGACCTTCATTTCGAGTCCTTCATTGAGCGCGCGCACCTCCTCCTCCGCTTTCGTGCGTTCAATGACTTCCTTTGCGAGTTTCGCGGTCCGCTCCTCAACCAGCCGTTCCAGGCGTTCAGTCAAACGCGCTCGCGCCAGCGCGACGCCCAGTTGGTTCCCGACTGCATATAGATTCCTGGCATCTTCCTCGCTGAACAGGCCGCGCTCGCTCCCGACCAGATTCATGACGCCCAGCGCCTGTTCGCCGACCCAGATCGGCACGCTGGCGTGAAACCGCAAACCCTGCGTGTCGCCTCGCGCCTGCTGCAACCGCTCACATTCAAGAATGTTCGTCATCGAATCAAGCTCCCCCGCAAGCAGTTTGCGACGGCACAAGCACGGCCCTTCCAACGCCCCGGGCTGCATAAGCGCCGGCGGCACATTACGTGAAGCGAGCAACACAAAATTGCCGCCCTCCTCCAGGACGGAGATCCATCCGGCGCGCACCCCGGGAAGATCCAGCGCCCGCTCCAACGCGTTCTCGCATACTGTGCGTTGTGTAGTTGCTTTGTTGAGCCCGTCCGCGATGCGGAACATCGCGGCAAGCGACATGTTGGAATGCGCCAGCTCCGTTCCCCGCAACGTGAGCTCGCTGTTGATGGCGACCGCCTGCTCGTAGGTCGAGATCAACAGATCCAGGATCTGCTGCCGTTCGGCGGTGATGAAGTGCTTGCGCCCTCCGAGTTCGATCTCCACCCCCATCTGCATCTTCTGGTTCTTGCGCAGCTCGAGGTTCATCAGCAACTGCTCGATGCGCGTCAGCAGGTAGCGCCCCTCGTACGGTTTGCGGATGAAATTGTCCGCGCCGCACTCCAGGCCCCGAATCACGTCCTGCGAGTCCGAGAGCGAGG
>MERI01000276.1 GCA_001772005.1 Betaproteobacteria bacterium RIFCSPLOWO2_12_FULL_62_58
CGGCGCTCGGCCCCACGCTGGGCGGAGTCATGATCGACCATTTCAACTGGCGCTACATCTTCTATATCGCAATGCCCGTCAGCGCGACCGGCGTACTCCTTGGGAGCCTCTTTCTGCCCGAGCGCGAGGAAGCGGGGGAGCGCTCGGAGTTCGACTGGACCGGATTCCTGTTGCTGGGGGTCTCGATCGCGTGCCTTCTCACCGGACTCTCGAACGGCCAGCGCGAGGGCTGGCACTCCGACTACATCCTGACGCTGTTCGCCATTGCTGCCGCCGGGACCATCGCTTTCGTGACATGGGAACTGTCGATTGCGCAGCCACTTGTTAACCTCCGGGTCTTCGCGAGCGTGCAATTCACCTCGGCAGCCGCGGTTGCATGCATATTTGGCGCGGGATTGTTCGGTTCGACCTACCTGGTGCCGCTCTTCGTGCAGACCGTCCAGCACTACACGCCGCTCGCGGCGGGCCTGCTGCTCATGCCCGGCGGGCTCATCCTCGGCGTCTTCATGCCTATAGGGGGATATCTGAGCGACCGCCTTCCCGCGCGCGGGCTGATCATCGCCGGCCTGCTCTGTTTCGGGGTGTCATCGTTCTGGCTCGCCGGCGTGGACGCCAACATGTCGTTCTGGACGATTGCGTGGTGCGTCATTGTTTCGCGCATCGGCCTGGGTTTGATCAAACCGTCGTTAAACCTGGCAGCGCTGCGGGCGGTGCGGCCAGAATTCCTCGGGCAAGGGGCAGGCATGATCAATTTTTCGCGCCAGATCGGCGGCGCGTTTGGCGTCAATCTGCTGTCGGTCATCCTCGACCGGCGCACTTTTTTTCACAGCGACACGCTCACCAGCCTGCAAACCGCCGGCAACAGCGGCACTCTGGAACTGTTGCGCACGATACAGGGTCTTCTCGCCCAAGCCGGCGCGCCTCCGGACCTGCAATCATCGGGGGCGCTCCATTTCCTTGGCCAGGTGATTTACGCCCAGGCCTATACGTTGGGGTTCCGCGACAGCTTTCTCATCACGGCCGTGGTGTTCACATTCGGTCTGATCCCGGCGTGGATCATGGGCAGGGCCAAGCCAAGCTACGGCCCCTGACATCTGTTTCACCGATATGCGCGTGTTACATTGCGCTTCAAGAGGGACGGGAGGTTGAAGGAATTCCCGTCCGGCTTTCCGCAATCGAGGTTAGAAGGTTCTAATCATGGCTAACCGGACAGACAGCTTGGAAACCCTGCGCGCGCGGCTGGCGGAATTCGCGGCCGAACGCGACTGGGACCAGTTTCACAATCCCAAGAACCTCGCGATGGCGCTTGCGGGCGAAGCGGGCGAGCTCGTTGAGCATTTTCAGTGGCTCACCTTCGAGCAGGCGGCGAATCTGCCGCGCGACACGCGCGCCGAGGTTGCGCTCGAAGCCGCGGACGTACTGCTGTTCCTGCTGCGGCTGTGCGACAAGCTCGACATCGACCTCGCCGCGGCGGCCGAGAAAAAGCTCGCGCTGAACGCGAAGAAATACCCCGTGGAAAAATCCAAGGGCCGAGCGACCAAATACAACAAACTCTGAAAAGCCGTGAGGTCGTCAGGTCGTGAGGGGGTGAGGGCGTAAGAGCGTAAGTGGTGAATACCCTCTCCCGATCTCCCGCTCTCCCGATCTCCCGCTCTCCCGATCTCCCGCTCTCCCGATCTCCCGATCTCACGCAACTATGCTCGCGTATCGGCACCTGTTCCACGCCGGCAACTTTGCCGACGTGTTCAAGCACGCGCTGCTCGCGCGGCTTCTGATCGCGCTCGGCAAGAAAGACAAGCCCTACTGCTACCTCGACACGCACGCGGGCATCGGGCGCTACGACCTCGCGCACCCCTGGGCGAAGAAAGCGCGCGAATACGAAAACGGCATCGGCCGGCTATGGCAACGGAAAGACATTCCCGCCGCGCTCGCGCCGTACATGGCCGCGGTAAAAGCGGTAAACCCTTATCCCAACTTGAGATTTTATCCCGGCTCGCCGCTCATCGCGAAGCGCTTCGTCCGCCCCGGCGACCGCATCGTGCTCACGGAACTCAACACGACCGACTTCGCCGAGCTCAAGGCGCTGTTCGCGCGCGACCGGCAAGTCGCCGTGCACCTGCTCGACGGCTATCAGGGACTCAAGGCATTCCTGCCGCCGCAGGAGCGGCGGGGGCTGGTGCTGCTCGATTCCTCGTTCGACCGCGCCAGGGAGTTCGCCCGCATCGTCAAAGCACTCGCGGAAACGCACAGCCGCTGGGCGACCGGGACGTATGCGATCTGGTATCCGCTGATGGAGCCGGGCGCCATGCGCGGCTTCGCGCGCGACGTGGAGCAAACCGGCATCCGCAAGATCCTCAGGCTGGAGCTCACGGTGGAGCCTGAAGACTGGACTGTTACCGTTCCCGGCTGCGGGATGCTGGTGGTGAACCCGCCGTGGGGCTTCGAGAAGGAGGCGCGGCCCATGCTGCGCTGGTTGTGGGGCGCGCTTTCCGTCAAGGGCGCGGGCGGGGCAAGTGTAAATTGGCTAGTGCCTGAATGACGGAAATGCGTGAGCCGATCGGTGTCGCACGGAGAATTCTTTTCAATACCCTTCGTTTCAATACTCCCTCGAGGTCGGCATTTCCCCGGGTCATCCTTCTGCCACACGCCCCCCGGGCAAGGTTTAAGCGATATAATTTACGACTCAGGCGTAAACCAAAGATGATTGCTTCTGCTATGGCCGCAGAGCACATCAAAGCGGCAGTCGATCATAGCCCATGCCTCGGTTCAAGAAACCCAAACCGCTAGCTGTCTGTACCGTCTGTGGGGCATATACAGGCGACGTAGCCTACGTGAATTCCCGCTGTAACAGGGTCGTGACAGGCAGAAGATGCTCAGGGGTATTCAGGAGCGGGCTTGGGCAGGTGTGGGTGGTATGCGAGGGCTGCAAGGGCTATGGCGAGGTTGGAAGCGTAAGCTGCAGCGAATGCAAGGGATTCGGCTGGAAGTTGATGAAGTGAAGGCCAGGTAAAACGCTGGAACCTATCTCAATTCATGAATGCCTGCTGCTCTCAGCCTGGGACGCTCACGGCAGCACGTCGACGCTGATTTTCGCGTCCTTGATCAGCTTCCCCCACATCTGCAGTTCGGCGCGAATCATGTCGTGAAAGGCCTGCGGCGTGGTGGTGGCGACTTCGAGGCCGTTCTTCTCGAAGCGCTGAAACATTTCAGGTGTCGCCAGCGCCTTGTTCATGATTCCATTGAGTCGGTCGACGATGGGTTGCGGCGTCCCGGCCGGCGCGACGATGCCCCACCAACCGGTGTTGTGGTAGCCAGGCACCGTTTCAGCGATGGTGGGAATGTCCGGGTGCGCCTTGAGCCGCTGCGGATGGCCGACGCCGAGGATCTTGAGCCGCCCGGCGCGGTGGTGCGGCAGCGTTTGCAGCAGACCGGTCACCAGGAGCTGCACGTTGCCCGCGATGAGATCGGTCACTGCCAGCGACCCGCCCTTGTACGGCACGTGAACCAGTTCGATGCCGGTGAGGGTCATCAGTTGCGCGGCGCCCAAGTGATTGGGCGTACCGACACCCGGCGAGGCAACATTGAGCTTGCGTGGCGAAGCTTTCGCGAGATCGATCAGTTCTTTCACGTTGTTTACCGGCAGGCTCCCAGTCGCGATGAGAGCGTACGGCACGTATGTCGCCAGGCCGATGGTCGCGAAGTCCTTGAGCGGGTCGTACGGAATCTTCGAGCCGACGAGAGCGGGGCCGGACACGAGCCCGCCGGTCGTGCCAAGCAGTAGCGTGTAGCCGTCGGGCGGCGCCTTCGCGGCCAGACCGTGCCCGAGCGTAGCAGCCGCGCCGGGCCGGTTGTCGATCACTACCGGCTGCCCCAAGGCTTTGGAGTACTGTGCGCCAACCTCGCGCGCCGTGAAATCGGTGCCCGCACCAGGCGGGTAGGGAACGATCAAGCGAATCGGCCTGTTCGGGTAGGGTGCCTGCGCGGAAGCCTCCGTATTCGCAGCGACCAGAGCGGCCATTGCGAACACGATTGCAACGCCGGCGCGCCCACGCCGGTTAGGGCAGGAAATCTATCCCGTTTACCCACCCGGCGCGATCCTGTGCGTGACCGGAACGCCTTCGTAAAATCTCCGAGACCCGCATCCGGCGCGGATTTCGGCGTCGCGATCGCGTTCATGTGGCGCATCGGGCCAGGAGCTTGTCGGATTTGAGATGCGACAAGCTCCTTAGTCGACATGATGACAAATACTGCACCCCATGACCCCGTTCAGGCAAGCGCAGTCGCTACAATCAGCGAATCGCATTCCAGATTTTGTCCAGCCGCTTGTACGACACCGGGTACGGCGTCTTCAACTCCTGCGCGAAGAGCGAGACGCGCAATTCCTCGATGTGCCAGCGGAATGCCTCGAGCCGCGGATCGACCGCGCCCGTTTTGCGCTGCTTGTCCAGGCGCTCCTCAAAGCGCTTCCACAGCTCCGCAACGCTCGCCGCGTGTTTCGCATCGCGCTCCGGATCGTTCGGATACTTGGCGAGCCGCAGTTGCATCGCCTTGAGATAGCGCGGCAGGTGCGCGAGCTGCTCCCATGGCGTCGCGCTGAAAAATCCCTTGCACACGAGTCGCGTAAGCTGGCCGCGGATATCGGCGGCGATGCGCGCGAGCGCGCCGCCGCTGCCGCTCAGTCTTGACGCGACGCGCTGGTATTCCTCTGCAATGGCGGTAAACAATCGGCCCGCCGCTTCGGTAACCGCCGGCAGCCGCGTGCGCGCCCGGCCGCGCTGCGCTTCGAATTCCTTCTGCGTTCTGGGCAAGGAATCGTCGCCGATGAATGCGCGGTCGGTAATGGCGGCGATGAGGTCCTCTCTCAGGTCATCGGCGCCCGCCACGCCGCGCAATTGCAGCGCCGCCTGGTCGAAGCCGCGCAAACTCTTTTCGAGCTGCTTCATCTGCTCCCTGAGCGTGAGCCGCATGAGCCGCGTGACGCCGGCGCGCATCGCCCTGTCCGCCGCTTGCCGCACGTCAAATAGGCGGATTGCCACGCTCTCACCTTGATCCACCAGCGCCGGGTAGCCGGTGAGCTTGCGCCCGCTGCGGGTGAAGGCAATTTGCTCCGGCAGATCGCCGAAATCCCACACGCGGATGTTGTCGCGCTCGATGCCGGTTTCAGCCTCGCCGAAAGTGAGTTGCGCTGCCTGACCGAGCTGGGCCTTGAGCGCCGCGAGATCGCGCCCGCTCGCGAGATCGTGCCCCGCGTCGTCGACCACGCGGAAATTCATCAGGAGATGCGGCGGCACGTCCGCGCGATCCCAAACGTCGGCAGCAACGGGAACGCCTGCCCGCTTCTGCACGAAATCGACGAGCGCCGCCTCGAACGTCTCACGCCTCGCGCCTCCCGCCTCTCCCCTCTCTCCTCTCGCCTCTCGCCTCTCGCATTCCGTCAGGAATGCTGTGACCTGTCCCGGCACCGGCACGAGGCGGCGGCGTATCGCTTTCGGCAGCGCTTTGAGATACCACGCCGTTTTTTCGCGGATCAATCCCGGCACCAGCCAGTCGAACGGCGTTGCCTCGAGCTTGTTGAGCAAATGCAGCGGCACGGTGACGCTGACGCCGTCGAGCGGGTGTCCGGGATCGAAACGATATTTGAGCTTGAGATCGGCGTCGCCCACCCGCAGCGTCTCGGGAAACTGCGCCTCGGTGATATCGGCCGCGGCGTGCCGCATCAGGTAATCGCGCGTCAGGAACAGGAGTCTGGGATTCGCCTGCTCGGCTTCGCGCCGCCATTTCTCGAATGCCGCGCCGTTGCAGATGTCCGCCGGGATCAGCGCGTTGTAGAAGGTAAAGATCGTCTGCTCGTCGACCAGCACATCGCGCCTGCGCGCCTTGTGCTCGAGCGCCTGGACCTCCTTGATGAGCTTTTGATTATGCTCGACAAACGGCGCGCTTGTCGCATAGTCGCCGGCGGCCAGCGCCCGCCGGATGAAGATTTCACGCGCTTCCGCGGGATTGATCGGGCCGTACTGCACGCGGCGCTTCGGTACGATGGTGAGCCCGTAGAGGGTCACGCGCTCGAACGCGACCACCATCGCCCGCTCCTTTTCCCAGTGCGGATCGAAGTAGTGTTTCTTGATGAGTTGCCCGGCAACGGGCTCGACCCACTCCGGTTCGATTTTCGCGGCACCGCGCGCGTAGAGCCGCGTGGTCTCGACGAGTTCCGCCGCCATCACCCACCTGGGCCGCGCTTTTCTCAGCACCGAACCCGGGAAAATCGTGAACTTGATGCCGCGCGCGCCGAGGTATTCGCCGCCTTCTTCGCTCTTGCAGCCGATATTGCCCAGAAGCCCGGCCAGCAGCGCCCGGTGGATTTGCTCGTAGCTCGCGGCGGTTTCGTTGGCGTGCATGCCCATCTCGCCCACCACCGCGGCGAGCTGGCCGTGGATGTCGCGCCATTCGCGCATGCGCCGGTGCGAGAGAAAGTTGTCGTGCAGCAGCTCCGCGAGCTTGCGGTTGGATTTCTTGTGCTTGAGCGCCTCGGTAAAAAACTTCCAGAGCGCCAGATACCCGAGAAAGTCGGAGCGCTCGTCCTGGAATCGCTCATGCGCCCGGTCTGCCGCGTCGGCACGTTCGTACGGACGGTCGCGCGGATCCTGGACGGAAAGCGCTGAAGCGATGATGAGCACCTCGGTCAGGCAGTTTTCCTGCCGGGCCGCGACGATCATGCGCGCGATGCGCGGATCGATCGGGAACTTCGCGAGCTGCCAGCCGACGGGGGTCAGGTTGTTACGCTCGTCCACCGCGCCCAGCTCGGTCAGGAGCTGATAGCCGTCGGCGATCATGCGCGGACTGGGCGGATCGAGGAACGGGAAATCCTCGACATCGCCTATCTTCAGCGACTTCATGCGCAGGATCACCGCCGCCAGCGAACAGCGCAGGATCTCGGGGTCCGTGAACTCGGGCCGCGCCGCGTAATCGTCCTCCGAATAGAGGCGTATGCACACACCCGCGGCGACGCGCCCGCAGCGGCCGGCGCGCTGGTTGGCCGATGCCCGCGAGACCTTCTCCACCTGCAACTGCTCGACCTTGTTGCGGTAGCTGTAGCGGTTGACGCGCGCCAGTCCCGTGTCGATCACGTAGCGGATGCCGGGCACGGTGAGCGAAGTCTCGGCGACGTTGGTGGCGAGCACGATGCGGCGCGCGCCGCCCGGCTTGAACACGCGCTCCTGCTCCTCGAATGAAAGCCGCGCATAGAGCGGCAGGATCTCGGCGCCTGGGGTGCCTGCCCTGAGCCGGTCGAAGGGATGCTTGCGCAGCGCCTCGGCGGAGTCGCGGATTTCGCGCTCGCCGGGGAGGAACACCATGACGTCGCCGCCCGCGTGGATGCGCGCAAGCTCGTCCACGGCGTCGACGATGGCCTGCTCGATATCTTGCGCGTCTTCATCGATCCGAGCCTCCTTTCCCTTCCCCGGAGCTAGGGGCAGGGAAATCTCGACTCCCCCCTCTCCCAGCGCGGGGAGAGGGGCGGGGGTGAGGGTACCGGAGAGCGGCCGGTAGCGGACTTCCACGGGGTACATGCGGCCCGATACTTCGATTACCGGCGCGCCGCCGAAGTGCTGCGAGAAACGCTCGGCATCGATGGTGGCGGAGGCAACGATGAGCTTCAAATCCGGGCGCCGCGGCAGCAGCCGCTTCACGTAGCCCAGCAGGAAGTCGATGTTGAGGCTGCGCTCGTGCGCTTCGTCGATGATCAGTGTGTCGTAGCTCTTCAGCAGGCGGTCGCCCTGGGTCTCGGCGAGCAGGATGCCGTCGGTCATGAGCTTGAGGTAGGTGTTGGCGGAGAGCTTGTCGGAAAAGCGCACCTTGTAGCCCACGGCGTGTCCCAACGGACTCTTGAGCTCCTGGGCGATGCGCGCGGCGACGGTGCGCGCGGCGATGCGCCGCGGCTGGGTATGGCCGATGAGACCCGCAACGCCGCGTTTCAGCTCGAGGCAGATCTTGGGCAATTGTGTCGTCTTGCCCGAGCCGGTCTCGCCGCAGACGATGACCACCTGGTTCGCGCTGATGGCGGCCGCGATGTCCTCGCGCCTCGCCACCACCGGCAGCTCGTCGGGATAGGTCGGCTGCGGCAATTCTCGGAGCCGCTGCTCTGAGTCAAATTTCAACTGAAAATCCTAAAAGCAGGCACGCGAAGGATTCTTTTTAATACCCCCTTGAGGGGTACGCGAAGGAAAAACGAAAGGCGCAAAGGAAAGACAAAACATGAATGACACAAAACACCTGAGAGCGTTGACGAGAAGGAAGGGCACCAAAAAGCAGACGATGCGTCAATGGCACTACCTTAAGCGGAAATGTGCGCACGATCGCGGCTCAGAAGGTGTGTCGTTCCCGTGAAAACGGGAACCCATACGGCGCGTCATCTGGCGTGAAGTGGCCCCCCTCCTACCTCCCCCCGCAAGCGGAGGGAGGGGATACCCGATCCCCGATTAAAGCATTCGAGGACAAGCTTCTCGGGAATGACAGCGCGTGTTGGGTCATCATTCCGCTCAATCTGCTTAAGGTAGCGCCATTGCAGACGATGCGTCATTCCCCTATCTTTAGGACTTCAATCGCATGGAGAGTATTTTGAATCTTCTTCCTTTGCGTCCTTTGCGAACCTTTGCGACCTTCGCGTTATCGCTTCGAGCTTTTAAAAACAAAAAAAGGCCGGCGGCGACCGGCCTTTTCCCGTCGGAGAGAAGCTCAAACTTTGACGTCCGGATTAAGGCTGTAGAGACCGGTGATGGCCGCCTGCCCGAGCACGTGGCCCTTGATCGCGGCCAAGACGTCGGGCCCCTTGAAGATGCCGCTCACCGGGCATTTCTCGACGTCGAGCGCATAGAGCGTGAACACATAGTGATGCGGAATCGTGTCGTTCCACGGCGGGCACGGGCCGTCGTAGCCGAAATAGTTGCCCGCCATGTCCTTGTCGGAAGCGAACCACATCGTGTAATCATTGACGCCCTGGCGCGTGCCGCGCGGGCCGTCGGGACCTTTCTTGCCGCGCGGCGTGACGCCGTCGGAAAACTCGGCGGTTTTGATGATGCCCCCTTTGGGATCGATGTCGACCAGCACCCAGTGATAGAAGTCGATGCGCGGCAGCGATGCGGGTATGGTGTGCCCTTCCTGGTTGACGTCGTCGGGCTTGCCCGGCACGTCAGGGTCATGGCAGATCAGCGCGAGCGACCGGGTGCCTGCGGGCAGATCGGCCCAGGTAAAATGCGGATTGCAGTTTTGCGACAACTTGACGTGGGTCTTGCGGTCGGGCGCGCAGAACGCATATTCGGGCGGGATGCGGTAGTTGTTGCCGAAGCTTGCACTGGCGAATTTCATTGCCGTCCTCCATTGCTGTCTTTCGTTGCCGGGAAATTATAACAGCCGCGCTGCGAGCTGCTGCAACCGTGCGGTGCGCTCCTCTTTGGGCAGCGCCGCAAGTTCCTTCACAGCGGCGTAAAACCGCGCAAGCTCACCGCCCTGCTGCCGCAGCAGCGCTTGGAAGGCCGGGACCTGCTGCGTGTAGATGGCGAGCGAGGCGATCTGCGCGTTGTTGGGCCTCTGCGCGAACCAGCGGTCGTAGCCGCCGAACCCGCCCCAGCCCGCTTTCAGATTCTCGTAATCCCGCCCGAGTCCGTCGAACAATTGCGCCTTGCGTTCGCGCATCACCCCCGGCGCAAGCCTGCTGCGATAGAGCGCTTCGAGCTGCTCGCGATAAGACCCGATAAGCCGCGTGAAGCCTTCGCGGTACTCCTGCATGCGCTCGAAGGTTGTCTTGTCCTGCGTGCCGCCGTGCAGCGCCAGCCAGCGCCTGACGCCTTCCTGTTCGACCACGACCGCGAACGATTCGTTGAACACGGAGTCGTCCCGCACATAGACCACCTGGTGCGCGAGCTCGTGGAAGATGAGCCGCGCGACTTCGGGATCGGGATAACGGATAAACGTATTGAGCACCGGATCGGAAAACCAGCCGAGCGTGGAATAAGCGGGTACGCCGCCCACGAATACATCGTGGCCCCGATCGGCGAGATCTGCGGCAAAGCGGTCGGCGTCGGTTTTATCAAAATAGCCGCGGTAGCCGACGCAGCCGGCGAACATGAAACACCATTGCACGGGCTCCACCGAAAACTCGGGCGCGGCGAACACGTTCCACACCACGAACGGGCGTTCGACATCGGCGTAGCGGCGATAGCTGTGGTTTTGTGGCAGCCCCAGCTCGCGGCTCGCGAAGTCGCGGATCCGGAGTGCCTGGGCGAGCTTCTTTTTGAGCGCGGCGGGCGCCGCCGGATCACCGATCACCTCCTCAATCGCCCGCTCGCGCCGCCAGATGTCGAGCTGGCCGCCCACCGACTGCAGGTAGTAGCCGATGTTCGCGCAGCCGTTTAATAGCAGCGCGAGACATGCAGCGGCAAGATTCCTGCCGCGTCGCGCTGCAAGAGCGTGACGGGTGAGGCGTGACTGGTGATCGGTGACTGGTGACTGGTGAATCGCTTCGCTCATGGTTTTACTCATCACAAATTACCGATCACCGATTACGACAATTCGCCGTTCACTGTTCACCGTTTACGCCTCTCGCTCTTTGAGGAAGGCGCCGTGGCGCAGAAAGGCGCACACCTGCCGGGCGACCGCAGCGGAAAGCAGCATGCCCGTATGGTTCACTTTCAACACGATGTGGTCGCGCATCGCCGGCAGCCGGGTCTCCGCCACGCACACCACACCGTCATTCGGCCTGGGCAAATCAGGCGCCACCAGCCGGCCGAGCCCGATGGGAATGCTGCCGGCGATAACGCCGATGTCGTGGCGCCCCCACCCGGTTTTTGCCCCGGCAAGCCATTCCGGAATGCTTCTGCCCAGCGCCGCCCGCCCTCCCGGCAGGTGCGCGAGCCGCTGCGCGGCGAAACTGTCGCTGAACGGCACGCCGGCAAGGACAATACGCCCGGCGTGTAATTCCGGCGCGCGCTCAAGCATGCCGAGCACGACCAATCCGCCCAGGCTGTGACCGACGAAATGAAGCTTCGCGGCGTCGAGGCTGCGGCAGAACTGCGCCAGCCGCTCGACATTCTCGGCGAGGGTGAGCCGCATCGAGGGATAGGAATAGCTTACCGCGCGATAACCGCAGCGCGCGATACGGCGTCGCAAAGGCGTCATCACCACGCCGTGCACCCACAGACCATGCACCAGTATCACGACGTCCTGTGCGGACACCAGAAGCTCACCCCACGCTGCCTTTGTAGCGCGTAATAATCTCCGCTGAAAGGTGCGCAACGTCACCCCAGGTTTCGAGCCGCCACGCGCTGCCGCCGTAACGAAACACATTCACGCTGGCGTTGAGCAGCGGCACCGGACGCGGTTCCCCGAGCGCCATGCCGTGCGCGGCGCGATAGAGCGCATCCAGCACGAGGCCGTGCGTCACCACGACCACCTCCTCGCCGCGATGGCGCTCCGCGATCTCGTGCAGACACGGCAGGCAGCGCGCGTGGAATGCCTGCGCGCTTTCTCCTCCGGGCACCACGTAGTCGGGGTCGTGGCTCCCGAAGCATGCCAATTCCTGCGGATAGGCTTCGCTGATTTCGTCGCGTGTCAACCCCTCGAAGATGCCAAAACGGCGCTCGCGCAACCTCGAATCCGCGACGATCTCCCGGCCGGTCTGCTGAGCGATCGCTCGTGCCGTGTCCCACGCGCGCAGCAGGTC
Organism: Betaproteobacteria bacterium RIFCSPLOWO2_12_FULL_62_58; assembly: GCA_001772005.1. GTDB lineage: Bacteria > Pseudomonadota > Gammaproteobacteria > Burkholderiales > SG8-41 > DSOT01. The sequence continues at coordinate 11,714 of MERI01000276.1, forward strand.
GCTGGAATAGAGCGCGGCGAAGGCCATGGTCGATAAACGGCGCCCGAGCGCCGCGGCCTGCTGGCGGCCGGTCTCCGAGAGCACGGTATCAGTGTGGCCCTGCATGCGCTTCTCGCGGTTCCATACCGTCTCGCCGTGGCGGACCAGAATAAGCTGCGTCATGTCTTCTGCCGAGTGAATGAGTGAACGGGTGAACGGGTGAACGAGTGAACAAGTGAAAAAGTGAAACCGCTCACTCATTCACGATTATCTTGCGCGCTAACCGTGCACGAGAAAAACGATATTCTACCTGCTTCCGGTTATACTCCAACGTGAAAAGAGAGGAGACAGGAGAGAGGCGTGAGGAGTCACGGCAAACAATTGCCCGCATGCGCGACGATCCCACTGTTTACTCCTGTTACTTCCCGCCTGGCCTATCGCTTATCTCCTCTCTCCTCTCCAGACGCGTAGCGCGCATGCCCAGCCTCGAAGTTCTCGTTTTCTCGCCGCTCATCATACTGCTGGCCTACATTATTTTCGGCATCTCGGGCTTCGGCTCGACGCTGATCGCGGTGCCGCTGCTCGCGCACCTGTTTCCGATCAAGTTCGTGATTCCGATGGTGGTGCTGCTCGACTGCGTTGCCGCGATACGTCAAGGCGTGAGGTTGCGCGGAGACGTCTACCAGCACGAACTTCTGCCCTTGCTGCCATTCATGTTGGCAGGCTTGGTGGCCGGCGTCTTTTTGCTGATCCGGCTGTCCGGCGATATCCTGCTCATGTGCTTGGGCGTGTTCGTGCTCGTCTACGGTGTCTACTACGCGGTGCGTCACGAGTCCGCGTTCCGCCTCGCTCGCTGGTCGGTTGCGCCGATCGGGCTCTTCGCGGGCACCACCTCGTCGTTGTTTGGCGTGGGGGGACCGCTTTACGTGATGTACCTTACCGGGCGCGGCGCCACTCCGGATCACATTCGCGCCACCCTGCCGGTGATCTTCAGCTTCACCACGGTCGCGCGGATCGCGCTCTTCACCGCGACCGGGTTGTTCTCACCGGACGTGCTGATTACCGCCGGACTGCTGCTGCCCGTGATGATGCTCGGGGTTTACTGCGGCAACCGGCTGCACCTCAACCTCTCGCGCGAGATCATGGTACGCGTCATCGGCGGCCTGCTGGTGGTGAGCGGAATCTCCCTGGTGATCCGGGCGTTCTAGCGCAAACACGGCCCGCAGCCACCGTTACGCCGGCGTGGTGGGCTCGCGCCGCCGGAGCATGAGGTAAACAAAAAACAGGCCGAGCGCCGCCAGCAGGTGCTTGAACGAGTGCCCGCTCAGAGCGTTCGCGGTGAGCGCGAAGATTTCCCGGTCCCAGAGCTCGGCGAGCTTGGCGAGCAGATAACAGCCGAGGCCATAAAGGAGATACCGCCGGTGAGTGTACCTGCCCGGAAACATCGCGACCACGATGGGTATGGTCACGAGCGGGGTCAGCTGAACCCAAACGTAGAGCCGGAGATCATCGGCGAAGTGCCACCACGCCACGCTCGCCACGCCGACCACGAGCGCCGGGATGAGCATGATGCGTTCGCACCGTTCGTTGACGTGCTCGCTCACCAGGGCCACGAAGAGCCCCATGGCTCCCAGGGCCATGGGCAGGCGGTCCCAAACCAGCGTCGCGTTATCCGGGCTCCAGTGGTAATACGCCGAGCCGACACAGATCAACGCCCCGCCAAGGAAAAAGATCGCCCAGGACGCGGACGCCTTTGATCTATGCCGCCCAAGGCAGAACGCGGTGCCGGCAATGCCAACAAGCAGGAACAGGATGTTCGACGCTACGTTGAAGAAATATGGAACACCAAAAACAACCCGTTTGTCCGCGAAGTCGTGATAGGCCGGGTCCTGAGGCAGCGGCCCTGCCGCCATGATGCCGGCGAGCAATAACAGCGACACCAGGGCGAGCACGGACTCGCGCCAGTAGCGGCTCACGATGGAAGTTCGTGTCTGTAACTGCGGCATGCGTCAGCGTGACCCTTGCATTTCATCTCCGTTTGCCACCCGGAAAGTTACGCTGCGGTGCTCACGTCCACTCGGACATCCGGCGTCGCAACTGCGACGCTGCCGTAGAGTGGTCACCTGCCCTTGAACTTGTCGATAAGCGCGGCGCCCTGCGCTTCCGTCACCCCCGCGAACTGGAATCGCAGGTGCACGGAGTTGAGGACGGAAACGTCACGCCGGACCGGATTGCCCCGGTCGAGCACGCCTGAAATCTCCACGTTGACCGCGCGCAACGGAACCTGGTCCGCCTTGGCGAACGCTTGCAGGAGTTCCACCCCGCACGCGGCAATTCCGGTCAGGAAGAGTTCAGCGGGAGTTACTTCCTCCCCGGGGCACCCATTCTGGATCGGACCATCCACGATGAAGTGATGGTTGCGAACATTGCAAAGCACTCTTCCGTGTGTGTCAGTCGAGCGCGCCCGTACCGCATAGTTTCGAACTTCGCCTTGCGCCATGGAGCCTCCTTCTCAATGTAACGATCGCGACTTCACAACCGAACCCACATCCGCACCGCCCTGGGCAAGCAGCTCGTCGTTCAGCCAAACCTCGAAATACGGCATGCGGTTCTCTGTGCCGCCCAACCTCCGTTGTCATTCCCGAGGCATCGGGAATCCATAGGATGCTTCAGGCACGGTGAGCCGCCGAATAGGTTCCCGCTGAAGCCTGCCCTGGCTCAGCAGGTCACGTGAAACAGCCCGATCTTGTCTTTCCGGGAGTCATTGAATGTTTCAATGGCCTGGGGAGTCGGCTGCGCGACTATCTTGCAGCCTTTCTTATCAAAGTATTTGACGGCCTCCTTCGACATCCTCACGTTGTCCTCATGTCCCGTTCCCAGGACCAACTGTTCGCATCCTTTCTCGTAAACGAATTTGGCCTCGTCCTTCGAGATCATATGCGACGTCCCGTAGTACTTCTTGGACAGTTTCTTCTTGCGCTTCTTGATCTCTCCGGACAAGCGGATAACTACGTCGAAGGTGTACGTCTTTCCATCTATGGTGATGCTGCCGAATTCCGTGCTTTCGATTCTCATGACCTGTCCTTCCATGGCCTGCAACTTTTACTGCACCCTCCCCTTATCAATGACTTCGGAGCGAGCACTATACTCGCCCGACTTACTCGCCACGCCCGTCGCGACGCCCAACTTGTAATGAACGGCATCGGGAAAATGCTAAACCGATATACCGGCATATACAAGTTCTCGCCGATGAACGTGAATATGCGCCGGCCGATCGAGGCGAAGCTGTACGACCATGAGGTCGGCAGCCCCTATAATATCGGCGTGGTGGTGCACCGATGACCCGCTCGACGATCCTTCTCACGCCTGGCGCGCTGTGGCCGGCGCTCGAGCGTGCGACGCGCCACGCGCTCGCATGCGGCGCGATGCAGCCCATCGAGACCGAGCAGGAAGTCGTGGAGGATGCGGGCGTGCGCTTTCTCGTGCGCCGCGTCTCGAGCCTCGCGCGGAAGGAAGTCGACCGGCGCGAGCGCGCTGCGAGCCCCGCGAATCCGTTTCTCCCCTACGAGCCGGACCTCTTCGTCGCGGAAGTGTCGGCGACACACGTCGCGTTGCTCAACAAGTTCAATGTGATCGACCCGCATCTGCTGGTGGTGACGCGGCGTTTCGTGCACCAGGAGTCGCTGCTCGACCGCGATGATCTGGCGGCGCTCTTGGCCTGCATGGCCGGGCGCGAGGCGCTCGGTTTCTACAACGGCGGGGTTACGGCCGGCGCGAGCCAGCCGCACAAGCACCTGCAGATGGTGCCGCTGCCGCTCGGGGAAGGCGGGGCGCTCACGCCGATCGACGCGGTGCTCGACACGGTGCCGCACCGTCCGGGGTTCTGCACGGTGCCGCGGCTCCCCTTCCGGCACACCTTCGCGTGGCTCGAACCCGCGCTCTCCGACGATCCGCTCAAGGCCGCGGCGCGGTTCGAAGCCCTTTACCTCGCGGCGATCGCGCACATCGGCGTCACGGCGGTCGAGCGCGAGGGCGAGCGCCGGCAGTCCGCGCCCTACAACCTGCTGCTTACTCGCCGCTGGCTGCTCGCCGTGCCGCGGGCACACGAGCACTTCGACTCGATCTCGGTCAACGCTCTTGGATTCGCCGGTTCGCTCTTCGTGCGCGATGAGGCCCAGCTCGCGGCGGTAAAACGCACGCGGCCGATGGCAGTGCTGCGCGCTGTGGCGGACGGCTGAGCGTACCGGAAGCGATGGTCAGTGCAGATCAAACACCCTGCACGCAGGAGGAGGCACGATGATAACGGCGACGGATCTCAAAGCAGGAACGGTGATCAATCTCGACGGCGAACTCCATAGCGTCGTCAGCGCGGAGCACCACGCCGGCGCCGGCAAGTTCGGCAGCATGGTGTTCGCCAGGGTCAGGAATCTCCGGACGGGTCACATGAAGGAACTGCGGCTTCACCCGGAAGACAAGCTTGAGGACGCGGAGCTCGAGCGCAGGGAAGTGGAATATCTGTACACCGACGGCGCCGAGTTCTACTTCATGAATCCGGAGACCTTCGAGCAGATCAGCCTGCCTAAGGAGGCCGTCGGCGCGTACGAGAAGTTTCTACTGCCCAACACGCGCGTGCCGGTGGAGTTGCACGAGGGCCGCCTCGTCAGCGTTGCCTTTCCGGCGGCCGTGGAGTTGAAAGTCGTCACTGCGCCGGCGGGCTTGCGCGAGCACGACACCGCCTATAAGACCATCGTGCTCGAAAACGGGCTGGAGGTGCTGGCGCCGCAGTTCATCAAGGAAGGCGATGTCGTGAAGATCGAGGTCGCCACCGGCAAGTACCTGGAGCGCGTGCGGCGCGAGGGCAAGAAAGTTTAAAGACGCCGAGCCAGGCGATCGGCAAGGCGCAGGGCCTCCGGGATCCGGTAGCTGCCATGCATGCTGCTTATGAGCGCGCCGGCTTCCCTGAGATCAATATCGATGCTCGTAACGAACAAAGGCTTCTTCGACAGCCCGCGATAGGCGAGATCAACTAGCGGCGAGCCGTGAAGGGCCACGAACTCTGTTTTGGCAACGCCGATGACCGGTGAGGCGCGCCGGAGCGCTTCGTGCAAGTGCGCACCAACGTGGGACCTCAGGGTCAGACTCGATTTTCCTTCCGCTAATTTACTTTCTGATCAGCAGTTGGCTTTGTGTCGAGTCTGACCCTCATGGCCCGCATTGCTATGGTAGTGCCAGAGCACCTTTTGAGTCGGCGAGATCTGAAGTTCATTGATGCGGAAGCCGGGCCGCTCGGCATGATATTGCCGGCGCTCGACTTCATAGAAATGGCTCGCATCCTTCATCGGTTCCATTGTTTCCTCCGCTTGGGGTCTCGCCTAGAGCCTGTTATGAACTTGAGATGAGCGGAATGATTCGATGGAGCATGAGGCAAGCAAAGGCGAGGTAATGGAA
>MERI01000277.1 GCA_001772005.1 Betaproteobacteria bacterium RIFCSPLOWO2_12_FULL_62_58
ACGGCAGCAAGGATTTCCGTATCGGCGTCGACTCCTTCCTGGAGAAGCGGGATCCGGCTTGGACGGGAAAGTAGGGTCGCGGCGGTTCACTCGTTCACCTCCAACCAGAGCGATTCCGGCGTCAACGTGATAAGGGGAATTTGAGCATGGTTCCACTTAATAGACAGATGGCCACGATCATACGGCCGGGCCAGATCGGCACCGACACGACCTACGAGCCGCCGCTGCGCATCGGATTCGGCATCAATGACAGCACGGTCGAGGCCGCCAATGCGACCATGGGACGCACCATACTCGTCGCGGGCGCCGGCCCCAATCCGACGCATTACCACTCGGTCAACGACGTGTGCTGGTACATCCTCTACGGCAGGATCAAGGCGTGGTTCGCGCGCAGCGACTTCAGCGACCGCAAGGACGTGATCCTCGAGGGCGGAGACTTCGTCTACATTCCGAGCGGGACGATACACGTCATCGCGAACGCGTCCGAAACCGAGGAAGCATCACTCGTCTTCTGCTATATCGGGGTCGGAAACACGAATGCCGCCGCGACCGTGTGGCTGGACAAGGCAAAGACGCCACAGCCCGCCTGACCAATGGCTGAAATCGTGGAGAAGCAGCGATGACCGGTAAAACAGTCGTAGTCCTCGGCACCGCCACCCCGGGCGGCGGTTTTCCGGCGTACGGCGCACCGTATGCCGAGACGATCAACGAGATGGACCCGACGCTTTCGGTCGAGCCGCGCAACACCAAGGGCAGCACGGAGAACGTGCCGCTGCTCGAGCAAGACAAGCTCGACATCGGGCTCGCCACAGGCGAGGTCACCTACGAAGCGATCGCCGGCATCGGCCGGGCGAAGGCAACCAATCTGCGCATCATCAACGCCACTTATTCCCAGGCCGGGATGTTCATGGTGCGCGCCGACAGCGCCAATCGCAGCATCCTCGACCTCAAGGGCAAGCGCGTCGTCTGGGGCGCGGGCACCTCGGGCTTTATCGTGCTGGCGCGCTACGTCATGGATGGGCTTGGACTCGACATCAGGAAGGACTTCGAGGCGATCCTCCTGGAAAAGGCGGGGGACGGCCCGCCGCTGGTGCTCGACGGGCACGCCGCGGCCATGTGGGGCGGCGGCGTCGGCTGGCCGCCGTTCACGGCGATCGCGAAGGGTCCGGCGGGCGCGCGCTTCATCGCGCCGCGCCCCGACGAGATCGAGCGCATTACCGCGAAACACTCGTTTCTCAAGCCCAACACGTTACCGGCGGGCAGCTACCCCGGGCAGGATCAGCCGATTCGCTCGGTGGGCTCGTGGCCGTTCGTGCTGGCGCGGGCGTCGCTGCCAGAGGACGTCGCCTATCGCCTCGCGCGCGCGCTCCACCGCGGCGAGGCCACGCTGGGCAAGCGTCTCGAACAGGCGCGGGAGTCCACTCTGGCCAACACGCTCGCCGCCGCGCCGCGTCAGGACCTGATCCATCCCGGCGTGCTGCGCTACATGCGGGAAATCGGCCTGGTACGTTCAAGTGAAGGAGTGATGAAGTGAAAGAGTGAAGGAGTAAAGGGGTGAGGGGCTTCGCTCACTCATTCGTCCACCTCGACGATCGGCGGTTCTATCGGATTTGGGTTTCTTGAGATAGCTCCAAGTTAGAGAAAATAGAAGATGATCAACGCAGCAATCATTGGCCTCGGCTGGTGGGGCAAGAACCTCGTCAACGAAGTGCAGATGAAAAGCGAGCGTCTGCACTTCATCCGCGGCGTGAGCAAGGAGCCGGACAGCGTGCGCGACTTCGCCGCGAAGCATGGCTTCGAGCTTTCAACCGACCTGGCCGACGTGCTCGCCGATCCGCGCGTGCAGGCGGTGGTGATCGCCACGCCGCATTCGCTCCATCCGGGGCAGATTATCGCCGTCGCCGCGGCGGGCAAACCGGTATTTAGCGAAAAACCGCTGGCGTTGAACAAGGCCGACGCCGTGCGCGCGGTCCAGGCGTGCCAGAAAGCCGGTGTCGTCCTTGGACTCGGCACCAACAAGCGCTTCTGGCCGTCGATGCGCGAATTGAAGCGCGTGGTCGCAAGCGGCCGGCTCGGCGAGATCCTGCACATCGAGGGGCATTCCAGCAACGAGAACTCGAGCAACTTCTTCTCAACCTGGCGCGACCTGCCGACGGAGTCGCCGGGCGGAGGCATGACCGGATCCGGCCTCCATATCCTGGATGCGCTGGTCAATCTGATGGGACCGGTGCGCCGGGTGCATGGACAGCTCCTTTCGCGCAAGCCGCAACCCGACCCGCTCGACACGGTATCGTTGATCTTCGAATTCGATAACGGCGTCAGCGGCACGCTCGCCGCGGTGAGGGCGACGCCGCTTTACTGGCGCGTGCATGTGTTCGGCAGCCGCGGCTCGGCCGAGGCGCTGGGCCAGAGCGATCTCGTGCTGCGCATGTCGGGCGCGCAGCCGGAGCACCTCAACTTCGATCCGGTGGATTCCTTGCGCATTGAGCTTGAGGCGTTCGCCGACGCCGTCGAAGGCCGTGCGCCGTATCCAATTCCGATGGCGCAGATGATCGATACCGTCGCTGCGTTCGAGGCCGCGATCAAAGCGCTGGAGTCGAATTCGACGGTGTTGGTCGACAAGCGGTGAACGCTAAGCGGTGAGCGGTGAAGACGAGGGCAGCGTGGTATGATAATTCGCCCGTAGCAGTAAAAAATAAATAGCCGCGCCGCGGGCGCCGTTCGACAAGCCCGGGAAACCGGTGCGCCGGCGCACAATACACTCGAGGAGAAAACATCATGTTTCGCTTGTTCATTCTAATACTTGCAGGGCTTGCGTTCATCGTAGGGAGCCATGCCTACGGGCAGTCATATCCCAGCCGGCCCATCCGCCTGATCGTGCCGTTCCCGCCCGGCGGCAACGTGGACGTGTTTGCAAGGGTGCTGTACAGGGAAGTCGAGAAAGAACTGGGGCAGTCGATCGTGATCGACAACCGCGGAGGAGCGAATGGAATCCTGGGCGCGGACATTGTTGCGAACGCGACCCCTGACGGCTACACGATGCTGAACGTGTCCTTTTCCTTCGCCGTGAATCCGTCCATCCGAAAGAAGATGCCGTTCGACGTCGTGAAGGACTTCGCGCCGGTCACGGACGTCGCGCTCGGCACTGGGTACCTGATGGTCGCGAACCTCAAGTTCCCGGCGAAAACGGTGAAGGAATTGATCGCGCTCGCGAAGCAGCAGCCAGGCAAGATACGTTACAGCACGGCGGGAGTCGGCAACGGCCAGCACCTGGCGGGCGCGCTCTTTGCCGAGAGGGCCGGCATTGACATGCTCCACGTGCCCTACAAGGGCGGCGGGCCGGCGGTGACCGCGGCCATCGGCGGCGAAGTCCAGATCCACTATCCGGCGCCGGCGGTCGGCATCCCGCACGTCAAGGCGGGGCGGTTGCGGGGGCTGGGCTTTACCGGCAACAAGCGCCTGGCGGCGCTGCCGGACGTGCCCACTATCGCAGAAGCCGCGATACTGGGTTTCTTTGCCGACGCCGGGTGGCACGGCGTATTCGCACCGGCGAAAACCCCGCCTGCGATCGTGAAGAAGGTGCAGGAGGCGATCAGCAAGGCATTGCAGGTGCCTCACGTGCGCGATCACTTTCTCAACGGGGGTTATGAGCCCCAAGGGCATTCGCCGGCCGAATGGGGCAAGCTGTTCCGTGCCGACCTCAAGCGTTACGCGGAGATCACGCGCATCGCGAAGATCGAGCCGCAATGACGCGACTCAGGAATCGTCGGGTCGGAACTCGTCCCGGTAGCGCTTGAACATCTGCACGTAGTCATCCGAGGCGTCGTTGATGCGCCTGATTTCGTCTTCGCTCAATTGACGCACAACTTTTCCAGGCGAGCCCACCACGAGGGATCCGTCGGGAATTTCCTTGTCTTCGGCGATCAGTGAGTTGGCGCCGATCAGGCAGTTCTTGCCGATCCTGGCGCCGTTCAGGATCACACTCTTGATGCCGATCAAGCTCCCGTCGCCGATGGTGCAGCCGTGCAGCATCGCCATATGGCCCACGCTCACGTTCCTGCCGAGCGTGACCGGAAGGCCGGGGTCGACGTGCACCACGCAGCCGTCCTGCAGCTGGGAGTTTTCGCCGATGGTGACGACATCATTGTCGGCCCGCACGATGCAGCCGAACCAGACGCTCGCATTGTTTTCGAGCACCACCGATCCGATCACGATTGCGTCGGGCGCAATCCAGTAGTCGCCGCGGCATTGCACGCGGCGGTCTTCGAAGGCGTATTTCATGGTCGGTACTTTAGGCCACAGAGGATTCTCTTTTCAATACCCTTTATTTTCGATACCCCTTGAGGGGTACTTGAGGGGCACACAGAGGTCACAGAAAAAGACGACAGTCAAAAATGAATTTAGAGCCCGTCACAGAATAACTTACAAGTTCTGGTCCAACACCACCCCCACCCTAGCCCTCCCCCTGAAGGGGAGGGGAATCTTTCTCCCAAGAATTGGAATACTCCTTTCCCCTCAGGGGGAAGGTTGGGATGGGGGTGGGTTCCGGCGTTTCTCATTCTGTTACCGTTTCTTAGTCTTCAAGTCTCTGTTCTCTGTGATCTCTGTGGCCGACATCGTTTACAGCAGCGGCACGATCAGCAGCGCCACGATGTTGATGATCTTGATCAACGGGTTGACCGCCGGGCCGGCGGTGTCCTTGTAGGGATCGCCTACGGTATCACCGGTCACCGCCGCCTTGTGCGCGTCGGAGCCTTTGCCGCCGTAGTTGCCGTCCTCGATGTATTTCTTGGCGTTGTCCCACGCGCCGCCGCCGGTGGTCATCGAAATCGCCACGAACAGCCCGGTGACGATCGAACCCATCAGCACGCCGCCCAGAGCCTGCCATCCGAGCACGACGCCGACGACGACCGGGATCAGCACCGGCAGCAGCGAAGGGATGATCATCTCCTTGATTGCGGCGAGGGTGAGCATGTCGACCGCGCGTGAATAATCGGGCTTGGCCGTGCCTTCCATGATGCCCTTGATTTCCTTGAACTGGCGGCGCACTTCGACCACCACCGCGCCGGCTGCGCGGCCGACCGCTTCCATCGCCATCGAGGCGAACAGAAACGGCACGAGTCCGCCGATGAACAGGCCGATGATCACCATATGGTTGGAGAGATCGAACGATACCGACTTGCCGCCGGCCTCCAGCGCGTGCGTGTAATCCGCGAACAGCACCAGCGCGGCAAGTCCCGCGGAGCCGATCGCATAACCCTTGGTCACGGCTTTGGTGGTATTGCCCACGGCATCGAGCGGGTCGGTGATGGCGCGCACTTCCTTCGGCAGATGCGCCATCTCGGCGATCCCGCCGGCATTGTCGGTGATCGGGCCGTAGGCATCGAGCGCAACGATGATGCCGGTCATCGACAGCATCGCGGTTGCGGCGATGGCGATACCGTAGAGTCCGGCCATCGCGTAAGCGGCGTAGATGCTCGCGCACACCGCGATTACCGGCCACGCCGTCGCTTTCATCGAAACTCCGAGACCGGCGATGATGTTGGTGGCATGCCCGGTGGTGGAGGCCGCCGCAATATGGCGCACCGGCGAGAACTCGGTCGCCGTGTAGTACTCGGTGATCGCCACCATCAGCGCGGTGAGCACAAGCCCCACCACCGCCGCCCCGAGCAGCTTCACCGGGGAAAGCTCCGGATACTGCGTGCCGATGTCGCCCATCAGCAGCCAGGTTACCGGAATGAACAAGAACGCCGCGATCACGCCCGACACGATCACGCCCCTGTAGAGCGCGCCCATGATCTTCCCGCCCTCACTGGTTTTCACGAAGAAGCAGCCGATGATGGAACCGATGATGGAAACGCCGCCCAGCGCGAGCGGATAGACGACGGCCAGCGGCGCAACCTCCGGCTTGGATAGCAGCAGCGCGCCAAGCAGCATGGTGGCGATGATGGTCACGGCATAGGTCTCGAACAGGTCGGCCGCCATGCCGGCGCAGTCGCCGACATTGTCGCCGACGTTATCTGCGATCACCGCCGGATTGCGCGGGTCATCCTCGGGAATGCCGGCTTCGACCTTGCCCACGAGATCGGCGCCGACGTCGGCACCCTTGGTGAAGATGCCGCCCCCGAGCCGCGCGAAGATCGAAATCAGCGAGCCGCCGAACGCGAGCCCTACCAGCGGCTCGAGGATTTTCTTGATCGACGTACCGTGCGCCGCTGACTCATGCAGCACCCAGAAAAAGCCGGTGACCCCGAGCAGCGCCAGGCCCACGACCAGCAGCCCCGTGATGGCGCCGCCGCGGAAGGCGATCGACAGCGCCTCGTTCAGGCCCGTACGTGCGGCTTCCGCAGTGCGGACATTGGCGCGCACCGACACGTTCATGCCGATGTAGCCGGTGAGACCCGACAGCACCGCACCGATCGCGAAGCCGACGGCGGTCGCCCACGATTTGAGGGCGACGCCGATGACGATGAACAGGATCAGCCCGACGATGCCGATCGTGGTGTATTGGCGGTTGAGGTACGCCGATGCGCCCTGCTGGATCGCCGCGGCGATCTCGCGCATGCGGTCGTTGCCGCTCGGCTGAGCGAGAATCCACTTGATCGAATATCCGCCGTAGATGAGCGCGGTGATTGCGCACAGCAGCGCAAATAACAAACCGTACGACATGATGACTCCCGTTGGTTGTCGGCCATCGAGGCTGGCCGTTTTGCCTGATTAAAAAATACAGATGCTATCTCAAAAACTGATAAAACCGCCGGTCATGGGGTGAACGAGTAAATGAATGAACGGGTGAACGGGCGAAAGACTCCCTCCCCCTTTTGCAAGGGGGAGGGCTGGGGAGGGGGTGTTCACTCATTCACTCGTTCACGGATTCTCACCGGCGCGTATCTGTGGTTAACCGCTGTTGCTCGGATTCTCGCGATGGGTTCTAGGTATTCTTGGGGTCCAGCGCCAGGCCGCCTTCGAAGCGCGTGCCCGGCCTGAATCCGAAAATCCGGTCGAGCCCGAGCTCGACGATCAATTCGTCGACCGCCTGCTGTCCGTGTTCCTTCATCACTTCCGACAGGATCAGCTTCGACGAGTTGGCATTATAAAACCCTCCGAAGTCGGCCTGCACCTTTAGTAATTGCCGTGCTCGTTCCAGTGTCATCTGACGAGTGAAACGTGAAACGTGAAATGTGAAACGTAAGTCATATCGCAAACGTCGTTCCCAGCTTCTTCGGCACGGCGACGTTCTTGAGCCGCACATACGCCGGCAGGCCGTTCTTGAACGGCGGCGGGTCCTCGCCCAGGATCAACGGCGCCAGGTACTGGCGGCAGCGGGCCGTAATATAGAAGCCGTCCTCTGTGATGAAATCGCGTGGCAGCATTCTTTCGCGGTTCGCGATGTCCTTGAGCTCGGCCACACCGATCGTCCACTTATAGGGGCGGTTCGACTTGCGCACGATGACCGGCATCACCGCATTGCGGCCCTTGATCGCGAGATCGACCGCCGCCTTGCCCACGGCGTATGCCTGCTGCACGTCCACCTTGGATGCGATGTGGCGGGCGGAGCGCTGCAGATAATCGGCAACCGCCCAGTGGCAACGGTAGCCGAAGCGGTCCCTGACGAGTTTGGCGAGGCGCGGCGCAACCCCGCCCAGCTGGGCGTGGCCGAATGCGTCGCGCACACCGGACTCCGACAGGAACTTGCCGTCCTTGTCCCTGAGGCCTTCCGAAACCGCAATCGCGCAATAACCGTGTTGCTTGACTGCCGCATCCGCGCTCGCGAGAAATTTCTCGGGGTCGAATGTGATTTCCGGGAACAGCAGGATATGCGGCGCGTCGCCCGGCTGTTCGGCGGCCAATCCGCACGCGGCGGTGATCCACCCGGCGTGGCGGCCCATCACTTCGAGCACAAACACCTTGGTCGAAGTGCGCGCCATCGACGCGACATCATAGCCCGCCTCGCGCATGCTGGTGGCGACGTACTTGGCGACCGAGCCGAAGCCTGGACAGTTGTCGGTGACGGCCAAATCGTTGTCGACGGTCTTGGGAATGCCGATGCAGAGTACCGGATAGCCGAGTTGTTCCGAAATCTGCGACACCTTCCACGCGGTATCGGCGGAATCGTTGCCGCCGTTGTAGAAGAAGTAACCAATGTCGTGCGCCTTGAATATCGCGATCAGCCGTTCGTACTGGGCGCGGTTTTCTTCCAGCCCCTTGAGCTTGTAGCGGCACGAGCCGAAAGCGCCGGCTGGCGTGTGGCGCAGCGCCCGGATCGCCGCGGGCGCTTCCTTCGAGGTGTCGATCAGGTCTTCGGTCAGCACGCCGATGATGCCGTCGCGTCCGGCGAGCACCTTGCCGATTTTGCCGCGGTGCCGGCGCGCGGTTTCGATCACACCGCAGGCGGTCGCGTTGATCACCGCGGTTACTCCGCCCGACTGCGCGTAGATTGCGTTTCGCTTGCCCACACATGACTTTACTGGTTGCGTCCGGGGCATTATTTTACCAGCGAAACCCTGACAAATGCAGGGAAAATCAGCCGATTAGGAGTATGTCCGAGCTAGGAGTTTGTCGGACTTGGGTCGGACAAACTCCTAATGCAAAACCGCCCGCACGAAAACGGAAGAAAGAAGCAGTGACAACCTCATATTGAGCCTGCTCGCGCGCCCATTGGAGGGCAAGAGCCGTCGTAATCATCAGATTCATCCCCAATCTGCGGGCGGTTTTGCTGTTAGCAGCCTGTCGAACGCCTAAGCCCGATAGGCTGCTAAGTCCGGCAAACGCCTACGTTTTGCTCAAGTCCGCGCCGGTTTTGCCGGAGGTCGCACCGGCGCGATCTTTTTCGTGGTCGGCCTGCAGCCTGAGCGTGGTAGTCACGCATTCGGCCAGGTCGTGGAAATCGCGGCCGGTGCCGTACTGCTCGGCGATCGAATAATAGAACTGACTGCGGTAACGGTCGGCAGCCACCTTGAAGACCACGAACTCGACGCCGCGCTCCTCCCAGTAGAAGGTGGGGCACAGCGTGATCTCAGCCGAAGCCTGATCGAGCTTGATTTCGCTGTCCGCGATCTCGACGGCAATGGGCCTGCCGTAGCGTTCCTTGAGCGCGGTCTCGACTACCCAGCGATCGGCGTCGGTGAAGTCGGAGATTTTTTTCATGCCTGCTTGGCGGCCAGCGCCGCGAAGATCTTGTCGCGAATATGCTCTACCGAGCCGCGGCCGTAGATGTTGACGTACTGCGGCGCGCGCGGATCGCCCCTTGCCGCCCAGTTGAGATAGTAATTGACCAGGGGCTTGGTCTGCGAGTGGTAAGTCGCAATGCGCATTTTCACGGTCTCTTCGTTGTCATCCGGGCGCTGGATCAGCGGCTCACCGGTGACGTCGTCCTTTCCCGGCACTTTGGGCGGATTGTATTCGACGTGGTAAGTGCGGCCCGAACCGGGATGTACGCGGCGGCCGCTCATGCGGCGCAGGATTTCCTGATCGCCGACCTCGATCTCGATCACGAAGTCGATGTCGATACCCGCTGCGCGCAGCGCGTCAGCCTGTGGGATCGTGCGCGGGAAGCCGTCAACGATAAAGCCTTTGGCGCAATCCGGTTCCTTGACGCGCTGTTTCACCAGTTCAATCACGACGTGGTCCGGTACCAGCGCGCCCCGGTCCATGAATTGCTTGGCTTCGAGGCCGAGCGGGGTAGCGGCCTTGATCGCGGTGCGCAACATATCACCGGTCGAGATCTGGGGAATCCCGTACTTATCGATCAGGAACTGTGCTTGCGTGCCTTTGCCGGCGCCCGGCATGCCCAACAGCAGGATGCGCATACATCTCTCCCGAGGTCATTCTTGATGGTGTTGTCCCGCCGTCATCGCGTCAAAAGCGGTGTGCGGCAAGACCGCGCGACGGGAAAATGGCCAGAATCGGTTGATCCGGACATAAACGGTCTGTATATCGCGCCCAAAATGCGTGCCGTTTCAGGAGCGGCCGAGCAGGCGGCGCACGCGCTTTAAGTCATGCGGCGTGTCGATACCGGCATGCGGTGCTTGGCGAGTCACGGCGACGCTGATGCGGAACCCGTGAGCGAGCGCGCGCAGTTGCTCGAGCGCCTCGAAGCGCTCGAGCGCAGCGGGCTTGAGCCGCGTGAAGCGGCGCAGGAACGCGCAGCGGTAGGCGTAGATGCCAAGATGCCGGTAGACCGGCAGGCCGCGCGGGATGGCGCGAATTCCGCCGGCATAGGCATCTCGCGCAAAAGGCACCGGCGCGCGGCTGAAATAGAGTGCATAGCCTGCGTGGTCGAGCACCACCTTGACGACGTTGGGATTGACCAGATCGCGCACGTCGCTTAGCGGGGTGCAGGCGGTCGCGATCTGCGCGTCGCGGTGCCGGGCGAGGTTGGTCGCGACCGCTCTGATCAGCGCCGGTTCGATCAACGGCTCGTCGCCCTGGACATTGACCACGATATGCTGCGCGGGATAGCGTCGCTTGGCAACGACCTCGGCGAGGCGGTCGGTGCCGGAGGCGTGGTCGCGGCGCGTCATCACGGCTGTGAAGCCGAAACGCCCGGCCGCTGACATGATTTCGGGATGATCGGTCGCGATCAGCACTTCGCGTGCGCCGCTTTTTTTGGCGCGTTCAGCGACCTGCACCACCATCGGCTTGCCCGCGATGTCGACGAGCGGCTTGCCCGGAAAGCGCGAGGAAGCGTGGCGGGCGGGAATGATGACGGTGAAACTGACCACAGGATTGAGCTATTAGGATTGAGGATTGAGGGAAAAGCGCAGTTGGTTCGCGATGGGTTCCTCGATCCTCGATCCTGAATCCTCGTTCTCAAACTTCTTCCTCGGGAGGAAGTTTCCGCGCCTCGTCCTCGAGCATGACGGGAATGTCGTCCTTGATCGGGTACGCCAGGCGGCAGGGTTTGCAGATCAGTTCGTTTGCCGTCTTCTTGTAGACCAACGGACCCTTGCACAGCGGGCAGACCAGGATGTCGAGCAGTTTAGGATCCATGGGTTCAGTTCCCCAGTTTGCGCAGCACCAGTTCGCCGAACGCGGGATCGACCTCGGCATCGACGCGCAGCGCCCAGCATTTTTCGGTCGCGAACAGCCGGCATTTTACCGCATCCTTCTCTGTCATTACGATGAAATCCGCATCTGCAAACGCCAGGTCCGCCGGCGTGAACGCATGGTGGTCGGGAAAGGGGTGCGCGTTGAAGGTGAGGCCGAGACGCTGCAGTTGCTCGAAAAAGCGCTGTGGGTTACCGATGCCGGCGACCGCATGCACCCGGCGGTTATGGAAATGCTCGGGTGCGGCGCGGTGTTCGGGGTTAAGCAGGTTGTAGAACTCGCGGGCACGCAACGACATCGCAAACGCGGGCGGCGCGCTCGCCCGGAGCCCGACCCTGGCCGAATGACTGATGTTGACGATCACGGCGGTGACCGAGGTGAGGCGTGTTTCGGGTTCGCGTAACGGGCCGGCCGGCAGCAGCAGGCCGTTGCCCAGACCGCGCACGCCGTCGACCACGGCGATTTCGACATCGCGGGCAAGCCGGTAATGCTGCAGACCGTCGTCGGTCACGATGATGTTGCAGCCGGGGTGCGCCGCAAGCAGCCGCTGCGCTGCAGCGGCGCGGTCCACGCCGATCCAGACTGGAGCATTGCAGCGCTGCGCAAGCATCACCGCTTCATCGCCGCATACGGCGGGATCGCTTGCCGCAGTGACGGGCTGCGGTGCGCCGCTACTGCCGCCGTAACCCCGGCTCACGATACCGGGCCGCATGCCTCTGTCGCGCAGGAAGCCGGCGAGCCACAGCACGAGCGGTGTCTTGCCGGCGCCGCCGACGCTGATGTTACCCACGACGGCGACCGGAACAGGCAGCCGCACTACAGGCAAGATACCGGCGCGATAGAGCGCTCGCCGCAGCGCTACGGCGGCACGAAACACGAGACTCAACGGATACAGCAGGGCGTGCAGCAGCGTGATGCGGTACCAGTATTGTTCAAGGCGGGCCATGCATCGGTGATGGGTGATGGGTGATGGTGATGGGTGGGGGTGATGAGTGATGAGTGATGGGTGATGGTGATGGGTGTACCCCCATAACCCATCACTGTTTTGCTGCTTGGGTCGTGAAGGTGATTTTGCCGTAACCGGCGATGCGCGCGGCTTCCATGATGTTGATCACCGACTGATGAGGCGCATTGGCGTCGGCGCTGATGACGATTACCGGCTCCTTCATGTTGCCGCCGGCGCGCCTGAGTTCCTGGCTGAAGGCTTCGGTTCCGTGGAAAGCGACCGGGGACCTGTTGACCACATACTTGCCCTGGGCGTCGACCCCGACGTCGATCTGCTCGGGGCGCTCCGGCGCCTTGCTCGCGTCGGCGGTCGGCAGGGTGATCTGCAGCTCGGCGAAGCGCGAATAGGTGGTGGTGACCATGAGGAAGATCAGGATCACCAGCAGCACGTCGATCAACGGAATGAAGTTGATCTCCGGCTCCTCTCTGTACGCTCGCGGTCGAAATCGCATGGGCTACGTCTGGCGCTCGCCGTGCAGGATTTCCACCAACTTGATCGCCTGCAGTTCCATGTCGACGAGCATTTCGTCGACTTTGGCGCGGAAATGCCGGTAGAAGATCATGCTCGGCACCGCGACGACGAGCCCGAAAGCGGTGTTGTAAAGCGCGATCGAGATGCCGTGGGCGAGCACCAGCGGATTGCCGCCCTGCGGGGTTTGCGAGCCGAAGATTTCGATCATGCCGATCACCGTGCCGAACAGACCCAGCAGCGGGGCGATCGCCGCGATCGTGCCGAGGCTGGTCAAAAACCGTTCCAGTTCAATGGCGACCGAGCGCCCGGCTTCTTCGATGGCCTCCTTCATGACGGCCGGCGTGGATTTCGCGTTTTTCAGGCCGGCGACGAAGATTTGCCCGAGCGCCGAATCGTCGTAGAGTCGCGACAGCATCTGCGAAGTGACGCCATTCTGGCGATATTCCTGCACCACCCGCGAGAGCAGGTTCTTGGGCATGACGACGTTGTGACGCAGCGACCACCAGCGCTCGCCGATGATGGCAAGCGCGATGACGGACGACAGTATTATCGGCCAGATCGGCCAGCCGGCTGCTTCGATGATTGCAAACACTTTTTCGCTCCGTGAAAGTGGCCGTAACTTTATCCGCCCGATGCCTTTTCAGCAAGCAGGAATTCATAAATTGCTTTACGATTTTTTCTCAAGCTCGTCATGCAAAACATCTTTTCCGGTTGTCCACATTGTTTGTGGATAAACATGTGCATAGTTTGTAAACAGATTTGCTAAGTGAGTTTCCTGTATAGGATTTTGTTATCGCGGCTAAATTTTGTACTGCTGCGGTTTTTCATCTTAAACATGAGGTTATGGCATTTTCCCTATGGCGCGCGAGGAGGACGCGGGCGAATTCGGGACGAAACGGAAAGGGTTGTGGATGGTCCGGCCGTGCACAAATCGGCGGTCCGCTTGCGGCGAAGGCTTGAATCGCTTGGAAAAATTGGCGAATCGGGGTACGGATGACAGGAACCAGGGCCAGTGTGCGCTGATATAGAATGGTGCGATGCTTGATTTTTCAACGAAGCCCCTGGCGCTGCAAGTCATCTCGGTCAGCGAGCTCAACCGCCTCGCCAAGGACCTGTTGGAACAGCATCTTCCGCTGACGTGGGTGGCGGGTGAGGTTTCCAATTTCAAGCGCTACGATTCCGGGCACTGCTACTTCACACTGAAGGACGCGCAGGCGCAGGTCGACTGCGTGATGTTCCGTCACAGGTTCCAGTATCTTGATTGGTTGCCGGAAAGCGGCATGCAGGTGGAGGTGCGGGCGTATCCGACGCTGTATGAGGCGCGCGGCAAATTCCAGTTGAGCGTCGAAACCATGCGCCGTGCCGGTCTCGGCGCACTGTATGAGGCGTACGAGAAGCTCAAGGCCAAGCTCGAAAAGGAAGGCCTGTTCGACGCGGCGCACAAGAAGCCGCTGCCGGAATTTCCACGCGCGGTCGGCGTGGTCACTTCGCTCCAGGCGGCTGCCCTGCGCGACGTGCTGACAACGCTCCGACGCCGGATGCCGCGGCTACCGGTGGTGGTCTATCCGGCGCCGGTCCAGGGCGAGGGCGCCGGACAGAAAATCGCGGAGGCGGTTTCCATCGCCTCCGCCCGCGGCGAGTGTGACGTGCTCATCGTTTGTCGCGGCGGCGGCAGCATCGAGGACCTGTGGGCGTACAACGAAGAAACCGTGGCGCGCGCGATATACGCCTGCCCGATTCCCGTCGTCACCGGCATCGGTCACGAGACCGACTTCACCATCGCCGACTTCGTCGCTGACGCGCGTGCGCCAACGCCCACCGCCGCGGCAGAGCTGGCGACACCGGACCGGGCCGAGTTGCAGCAGCAAATCCTGCACTGGTATCACCGTTTGGGCCGTGTGATGGGGCGCGCGCTGGAAGACCGCATGCAGCGGCTCGACTATCTCGGGAAGCGCCTGGTCCATCCCGGCGAGCGCATCCGCAACCGGCTGGATGCGCTGCAGCACCTGGCGACCCGCCTGCGCGGAACATGGCAGCGTTCGTCGCAGGAGCATGCATGGCGGGTGCGTGAGAGTTTCCAGCGCCTGGCCGCCACGCGTGCGGACCTCCCTGCACTAGTACGGGAAAATGGCGAATGGGCTCGCCGGCTGCGCGAAGCGGGACGCCGCCGGCTGGATGCGGCCGGGACTGTACTGAACCGTATCGAAGCACACTTGAAACACCTCAGCCCGGAACTCGTGCTCGAACGCGGTTACGCCATTACCGAGACGGAAGACGGCGAGATTGTGCGCGATAGCACACAAATTGTGCTCGGCGAGGAACTGAAGATCACTTTCGCCAAAGGCTGGGCCGGCGCGCAGGTGAAGCGCAAAGGATAAAAGAACAGGATTCAGGATTCCGGATTCAGGAGTCGGGATTCGGGGTTCGGGATTCAGGATTCAGTATTGCTTCGGGAAACCCGTGTCGTCGATGCACGGCAAAACTAACCTTGCGGCGCGTATTTCGCAAGGATTTCCTGCGCGGCAAGCGGAGGGCTCACGTATCCGCCCTGGATGCGCTCGCAGCCGAGCGCCGCCAGCGCCTGCGCGGTCTCGGCGTCCTCCACGCCTTCAGCTGTCACGCGAAGGCCGAGGTTCTGCGCCAGTTGGACCAGCGAACGGACGATCTTCGCGTGGAGCGTCGCTCGCCGCATGTCGCCTACGAATGTCGTACCGAGCTTCATCTCGTCGAGCGGCAGTTGCGCTAGATTGCTCAGAGACGACGAACCGGTGCCGAAGCCGTCGATCCCGAGACGCAGCCCGAACGCCTTCAGGCGCACGAGCGTTTCCTTCACCTGTTCGATCCCGCCGGCGAGCGCTGTCTCGTGGATCTCAATCACCAGCCGATCGGGCGGAACGCCCCAGGTACGGAGCGCGCGGTCCACGAACTCTGGAAAATCGGGTCGCAGCAGACTGCTCGCGGTAACTTTCAGGCCGATCGGAAACTGAAGTCCTGCGCGCGCGAACTCGGC